>CANJPM010000023.1 GCA_947476075.1 Beijerinckiaceae bacterium | reverse complement strand
TGTCGCCAATATGACGGCGACCGATCAATTTGCGCGCAAGCAGACAAAAGCACGACTGAGCCTTAACGAAGCATGAATATGGTTACATTCATACGCAAATAAGCGACATAATATTTAACGCGCGCTCAATGCCTGAAATGACGATGCCCGGTCATAACCATGGCCAGCCCGGCTTCGTCGGCGGCCTTGATGACTTCGTCGTCGCGCATTGAGCCGCCAGGCTGGATGATGGCGGTGGCGCCGGCTTCTGCTGCAGCTAGCAATCCATCGGCGAAGGGGAAGAAGGCGTCGGAGGCGACCACCGAGCCGAACGCAAGCGATTGCGCCAGACCGGCGGCTTTGGCCGCTTCTGCGGCTTTCCAGGCGGCTATGCGCGAGGAATCGACGCGGCTCATCTGGCCCGCGCCAATGCCCACCGTAGCGCCGTCCTTTACGTAGACGATAGCATTGGATTTTACGTGCTTGCAGATTCGAAACGCGAATTTCAAATCCGCCAGTTCAGCGACGGTCGGCGCGCGCTTTGTCACCACTCTCAATTCCATGTCGTCGACCACCGCGTTATCGCGGCCCTGCACAAGCAGGCCGCCCGAAACAGTGCGGACGGACAGGCCCGCCCCGCGCGGATCGGGCAGACCGCCCGTGACCAGCAGACGCAGGTTTTTCTTGGCGGCTACAATGGCGATCGCCTCATCGGTGGCCGCGGGCGCGATGATGACTTCGGTGAACACTTTCACGATTTCTCGCGCTGAATCTGCATCCAGCGTGCGGTTGAGCGCAACGATGCCGCCGAACGCCGACACCGGATCGCAACGCAAGGCGCGCTCATAGGCTTCGATCAGATTGGCGCCTTGCGCCACGCCGCACGGATTGGCGTGTTTGATGATGGCGACCGCGGCGCTGATTGCGGGATCGAACTCGGCCACGCATTCAAACGCTGCGTCGGTGTCGTTGACGTTGTTGTAGGAGAGCGATTTACCCTGCACCTGACGGGCGGTCGCCACGCCAAAACGCTGGTCGGGCGTGCGGTAAAATCCTGCGCTCTGATGCGGGTTTTCGCCATAGCGCATGGTCTCGGCCAGCACGCCGCCAATGGCGCGATATGTCGGCGCGGTCTCGCCAATCTGGCCGGCGAACCAGTTCGAGATCGCCGCGTCATAGGCGGCGGTGCGCGCATAGGCCTTCTGCGCCAGGCTCTTGCGCAAATCCAGATTCAGCGCGCCCTTGCTGGCGGCCATCGCCTCCAGCACCCGCGCATAATCGGCCACGTCCACCACCACGGCGACGTCGCCGTGGTTCTTGGCCGCGGCGCGGATCATGGCGGGGCCGCCGATATCTATATTCTCGATGCAATCGTCGTATTCGGCGCCTTTGGCGACCGTCTCCTCGAACGGATAGAGGTTGACCACCAGCAAATCGATAGGCGCGATATTGTGCGCCAGCATCGCGGCTTCATGCTCGGGGTTTTCACGGATTGCGAGCAGCCCGCCATGCACGCCCGGATGCAGCGTCTTCACCCGCCCGTCCATCATTTCAGGAAAGCCGGTCAGGTCCGACACGTCCTTCACCGGCACGCCGGCGTCGGCGATCGCTTTGCGCGTGCCCCCCGTCGAGACAAGCTCGACGCCCTGGGCCGACAATGCACGGGCGAAGTCGATCAGGCCGGTCTTGTCGGAAACGGAGAGGAGCGCGCGGGAGATGGCGCGAAGATCGCTGGACATGTCTGGCTCTTGCAAAAGGAGGCTCCGGAGGAGCGAAAGTGAGCGAAAGGTTAAGGGGCGATTAGCATAGGCGGGCGGCAGGGGCAAAAGCGAGCGGCCTCAGCCGCGCAGGAAAACCCAGGCCGTTTCGGCGTCGACGTCGGACATGCCGCGCACGACGATCTGCTGGGCCGCCCGACCGCCATCGACAGACGCAAAAAAAGCGCCGTCCTCAAGGGTGACGTCGCGCCCCGAAGCGTGGAACAGCCAATGCGCGCCATTGGGCAACGCCAGCATCACGCCATGCTCGCGGTCGACGCGGGCCGCCTTCACGGCTGGATGAAGATGGAAGCGGATCGCATAGGGCTGGCCGCCCGGCGGTCTGCGCCCAGCCGCCGGGACGAGCGCATCGAAACCGTCTACCCGCCCGCCTTCGACGCGCAGCGACACGCGCCGCAAATGGCTGAGGCCAAAGCGCGGTTCATAGCCGTCGTGAAGCGCCTCAAAGCCGATGTCCTCGCCGCCGTCGCGGCGCGACAAATCATGGATTTTCGGACCGATGAAAATGCGCCCGCGGGACCATGCGCCAAGGCCTGCCTCGTCAGCCAGCCGGGCGGAGGATTCGTCAGCCAGAGTCAGTGTGGAATGGGCGGCGGTCATGCGCGCGGCTTCGCGCAGCGGCCCGCGCTGAACGGAAGGAGCGCCGCAATTGCCCACCACCTTGAAACCATCCAGCGACAGCTCAAACGACAATGCGCCGGAATGGGCGCGCGTGGAGAAATCGGCTGGCGGGATTGCGCCGACGTCGGCCATGAGAACGGCGTCCAGGGTCTCGAAACGCTGGTAGCCGGAGAACGGAGCGTTCAGGATCGGCTGCGCGCGGGCGTCGTCATAGCCCAGCAACGTCGCCAGCATGTCAGGCGCCGTCACGCCCATGCCGTTGAACAAAGCCAGCGAAGAATCTGGATGCCGGAACAGGCGCAGCATCGGCAGCATGCGGTCAATGGCGCTAACCAATTGCGGCGGCGCCAGCACGTTGCGCGAGGTATAGGCCTGGCGCAGCGGCAACAAGTCGAACAACAAATCGATCAGCGTTTGCGGATTGCGCGCAACATGGCCGCCGTCGAGCAGGATTTGGACGCCAAGCTCCTCGTCCAGCCATTTACCGGCGCGTTTGAGCAGGCGGGCGTAGCCATCGCAACACACCGCCGTCTGCGCCAACGCGATCGCCGTGAACAGGCGCGCTTCGCCGCTCAGTCCAAAGCGCATTTCAGCCCGCAGGAAAGCGACGTGCCGGCCAATGCTTTTGAGAAAGAGCTCGTAGAAATCCGCATCCGCGCCCTCCAGCAGCAAGGGCGACTGGCTGATCCACGACATCAGCCGCCGCGCGGCCACGATGGGCGCCCAGGCCTGTGAAGCGCCCTGCCCGTTTCCACGCCCGGATGAGGGCGAACCGTGCGAAGGCGAACCGTGCAAGTGCAGCCATTCGCCCACCAGCGCGCGGGCGTTCTCACGCGCAAGGTGCGTGTCGGCCGAACGCAGATGACGCAACCAGCCAAAGCCCATGAGAACGTTTTCCCATTCGGGACTTGGGCCGATCAGCGTGAACGGCGATTCGTTGCGTGCGTCCACGACGCGGGAGGCGAAGGCGAAATAGCCCGCATAAATATCGTCGGCGACTGTTGGGTCGCTGGTGCGAATGTCCTGCGGCGCAATGACGAGTCGCTGTGGCGGCCGGGCGCGCACGCAGGCAAGCGCCAGCAATGGCCGGGCGCCGGCGCGCTTGACGGCGCGACCGCCATGACGGACCGCCTGCGCGGCCATCACGATACGCTCAGCGACGGAAAGTCGCGTCAAATGAATGGCCCCCTGATTCGCGCGCACCGCGCTTGGCCTTGCTTTGTAGTTGATGCACTCGAATTCAGAAAGCCTTGGCCAGTAATGCTTAAGACTTCGCCGCCACTTAAAGCTTAAGCTGCTGCGCAGGTTTTGCCTTCAGGGCCTGGCTTCAGCTCTTGCGCTGAAGCCGGGCCATGAAGAACCCGTCCAGACCGGCAAGGCGGGAATCGTCATTGGGCAGATGGATCGGCATGGTGCGAACCTCGCCCTCAGCCGTCAGGCACTCGCTCATGCCGCCAATTTCGTCGGCGCTTACAGGCAAGCGGACCATATCGGGGTTGCGCCGCAAGAGAGCCGCGATCTGCGCCGGACCTTCCTCGGCCTCGAGCGAACAGGTGCAATACACCAGCCGCCCGCCGGGCTTCAGCATGCCGCAGGCGCGCTCCAGCATTTTGGCCTGCACAAGGGCGAGCGCGGCGATGTCGCTGGCCCGCTTCACCCAGGCGACGTCGGGATGACGGCGGATGGTGCCGGTCGCCGAGCAGGGCGCATCCAGCAAAATGGCGTCGAACGGCTGCGCCTCAAAAGTCAGCGCGTCGCCTACCGCGATGTCCACAGGCAATCTCAGACGCTCAAAATTAACGGCCAGACGACGCAGGCGCTCGGCCGATTTATCGAGCGCCACAACCTCGGCGCCAGCGGCCGCCAGTTGCGCGCTTTTGCCGCCGGGCGCTGCGCACAAATCTGCGACCCGCTCGCCGGGACGCACGTTCAACAACCGCGCCGGCAAAGCGGCGGCGGCGTCCTGCACCCACCATTGGCCCTCGGCGTAACCGGGCAATTCTTCAATCGCCGCGCGGTTCACGAGGCGCACGGAGCCGGTCGGCAGAACAATTCCGCCGATCTTGTCCGCCCATTCCTGCCCGTCGCCGCAAACGGTGAGATCGAGCGTCGGCTCGTGCCGCAACATCACCGCCATGCGCGCGGCGACGTCTTCCCCATAGGCCTTGCGCCAGCGCGCGGCCAGCCACATCGGCATGTCGAGGAAGGGATCTTCAACCGCCAACATGGCTTCTTTTTCGCGCGCAATATTGCGCAATACTGCGTTGACGAGAGCGGCGAACGGCGCCGAACGCTGGTCCGCGCGCGCAGCGTGAACCGCCAGATCGACAGCGGCGTGGTCGGGAACGTCCATGAACAGGATTTGCGCGGCGCTGGTGGTGAGAATGTATTCCAGCGGACCGGCCTTCTTGGGCAGGCCGCGCTCCAGAAAGCGCGCCAACGCGGCGCGAACCGTCCCCAGTCTGCGCAATGAGGCGACAACGATGGAGCGGGCCAGCGCACGGTCGCGCACGTCGAGGGAAAAGTGCGAGTCGGCGGCGAAACGCTCGTCGAGTGAGCGCCCGTTGGCGACCACGTCGGCGAAAGCGGCGGCGGCGGCCTGACGCGCCGCCAATCCAGGCGGCGGCGGCGGCGGCGTTTCAAAACGCGGGCGCTTCTGGGCGCTGGGCGCCGCTTTTTTCTGGTTCAAAACGTTTCAATGCTCCAAGGCGTGCGCCATGCGAGGCCGCGCCCGACCTTGTCGCGCGCGATATTGGCGTAATTGGGGTAGCGCTTCGAGAGCCTCCGCTCCGCTATAAACGCTGCTCAGACTTAACGAAACTCTCGGGCGAACTTTACGAAACGTTCGGCTGGGAAAAAGCCGGACCTGCGCCGTCAACCCCAGGGGCCGCGTGGCCGACCGCCGTTCGAATTACCACGATCAATTCCGCCCCGCCACGGGCTGGGACCTGAAAACCCGGATGAATTCTGCGATTTATACCGGGTCAGGCCCATGGCGCTGGCCAAAGATTGCAGAGCTGCGACGCGGTTCTCGACATTGGGATGGGTGGAGAAAAGATTATCCATCCCCTGCCCGGTCAGCGGATTGACGATGAACATATGCGCCATCGCCGGATTCGCCTCGGCGTTCTCGTTGGGAATGGCTTGGGCGGATCCGGAGATTTTCAACAAAGCGCTGGCCAAAGCGTTGGGATCGCCGCAGATTTCCGCCCCCAGCCGGTCCGCCTCATATTCGCGTGAGCGGCTGATCGCCATCTGAACGAGCATGGCGGCCAGCGGAGCCAGAATCGCCAGCGCAATGGAGCCGATCACGCCGGGTCCATTGTTGCGATTGCCGCCAAACAACAGGCCCCATTGGGCGATCGACGAGATCGCGCCGGCGAGCGTCGCAGTGATCGTCATGGTCAGGGTGTCGCGATATTTGATGTGCGCCAGCTCGTGGGCGATGACGCCCGCCAGCTCCTGCCGCGTGAGCATGGCCACCAGTCCGGTGTTGACGGCAACCGCTGCATTTTCAGGATTGCGTCCGGTGGCGAACGCATTGGGCTGGTCCTCGTGCACCACATAGACGCGGGGCATCGGCAATTGGGCGCGACCGGCCAGCTCGGCGACGAGGTCGTAAATGTCGGGTGCGTCGGCCCGCTGGATCTCCTGCGCGCCATTGGCGGCCAGCGCCAACTTGTCGGAATTCCAATAGGCGAACACATTGGTGGCGGCGGCGAAAGCCAGCGCCATCAGCATGCCGGTCTGGCCGCCCAGCAAGGCCCCGACGACAAGAAACAGCGCCGTCATTGCGGCCATAAGAATGGCGGTGCGCATCATGTTCATCGCAAGCGTCTCCTGTTGGCCCGGCTAGGCACGTTGAGAACTCCGCCATATATGTGGGGTCTATGGTTGGCCCGCTTCAAGAGCCGCTGAAGGACAAGATCGAAATGCAGGATCAAAACGACGAAATCGCTCCTGCGGGCCAGCAGCCGGGCCAGGGCGCGCCTGAACCTGCGCGCAGACCGCTGACGCCGGCAGCCCGGCGTGCCTTGGCAGAGGCGCAGGCGCGCCGGGAAGCGGACGCGCGCGCCGCAGAGCTGGCGCCAGAGGCGCCCAAAGAGATCAACGGCCGCGGCGGCCTTGATCCGGTGCGTTACGGCGATTGGGAGAGCAAGGGCATCACGAGCGATTTCTAGAGGTGGCGGGCGCGGCGCGATAGGCGAGGGTCAACCCTATCGCGATGAGCGTGGCGACGAACATAGTGGCGAAAGCGGGCCAATAGGAACCGCCAGCATCGTACATGGTCGCGCCCAGCCAGGCGCCCAGCCCCCCGAACGCATGGTGGACCATGGTGATGAGCCCGCCAATGGCTCCAAGATTCCTGGCGCCGAACGATTCGCGGATGAAAAGGACCGTGACCGGCGCCGTAATCAAAAAGGTGAACCCAAACACCAGCGCAAAAATCGCCACCGAAATGCTCGATTGCTCCACCAGAACCAGTCCGAACACGGCGATGCGCAGGGTGAACGACACCAGCGTCGGCAGGGCCGGCCCGTATCGGTCGCTGGCGAACCCGGCCCACACTACGCCCGCCAGCCCCGTCAGCCCCATCAGCGCCAGCAGATTGCCGGCGAAGAACGCGCCGACGCCGCTGTCCTGCGCAAACGCCACCACATGCGTGGCCACGAAGAAATCATCGAGGCCGCAGATCGCGTAAATGCCAAGCAGCATCCAGAATTGTTTGGTGCGGGCGGCCTCGCGCAGGCTCAAGCCCTCCGGCGGCAAAGCGGCGGCGCGCTGCGCCCGATCGGCGCTCCTGCCCGGCACGGCGGCAAGAATCAACGGCAGCAGCGTCAAATGCGCGAGCCCCAGCCAGAAGAATACCGAGCGCCAGCCGATATTGAGCAAAATCAGCGCCAACGCCGCGACGATCAACAATTGGCCGACGCTCATGCCCGCCAGAGCCAATGAATTGGCGAGCCCGGCCCGATGGGGAAACGCGCGCGTCACCATCACGCCCACGGGAGCCGAGGAGGTCGCTCCATTGCCGATGGCGAAAATGATTCCGTAAAGCGCCAGCGCCTGCCAAGGCGATTGCACAAGGCTCATCAACCCCATGCCCGCCGACGCGATCACAAGGCCCGAGCCCAGCACGACCCGCAGACTCATCCGGTCGGCCAGGCGTCCCGCGTAAAACGTGCAAATCGCCGAGACCACCTGAAACACGCCGACAGCCAGCCCGATGTCGTTACGGTCCCAGGCCAGATCTTCGATCATTGGCCGCAACGTCAGCCCAATCGCCAGACGCGCGCCGCCGCCGATGAACAGGATCAGAAATCCAGCAACCAGGACGAGAAGCGCCGCCGTCGGAATCGATTTGAACATGGGAGGCTCTTTGAAAGAAACGGGAGGAACCGGAAGGCGAGACGGTGAGCGCAGCAGAGTTTGGAACTGGTTTAGACCTGTTTGACGCCATGGCGAAACAAGGCGGGCTTGCAACCTGAAATCGCGCCCCGCACGCGAGAAATGCAATTCTTGGTTGTAGGATTATTTGACACAACTTGGGATAATAGGCATTGTCTGGCTCATGATATGGACGCTCCGCCCGCCTCTGTTTGCAAGTCTTGCTGCGCTCCCCATGGCCGCCGGGTTCATCGGCGCGAGCGCGGGGCTTTACGCCGCCCCCCGTTATGCGGGCGTTCCCGCCGCCTCGCTGCCAGCAAGCCTGCCCGGGACTGATTTCGTTTTCCCTGATTTTGCAACCCGCGACGCTCTGCCTGGCCCCTATCACGCGAGCGTATTGCGCATCATCGACGGCGACACGTTCGAGGCGCGGTTGCGGGTCTGGTTTGGGCAGGACGTAACGGTGGCGGTGCGCATTCGCGGGTTCGACGCCCCGGAGCTGAAAAGCAAATGCCCGCGCGACACGGTTTTGGCGCAAGAGGCGCGCGCAGCGCTGGGGCAGATTCTCGCCTCCGGGCCGCTGGTCCTGCGCGAAGTCGGGCGCGACAAATATGGCGGGCGCGTCCTCGCCTCGGTCGAGATCGCCACGAACGTTCGGGGCAAATCTGCGCGCGACGACGTCGCCGCCCTCATGATCGCCGGCGGCTACGGACGCCCCTATGACGGGCGCGCAAGAGCCGCTTGCGCCAGCTAGCCTTTTGGCGGCCGGACGGCTTTGGCCAACCTGGCTTTAACCCCGCAAACCTTCAGGGCACCGCAACCACCTGCGTGCCCACGCGCACACGATCAAACAGATCGACGATGTCTTCGTTCAACATCCTGATGCAGCCATAGGAGGCCGCCGTGCCAATGGAGCGGCGCATCGTGTCCGTGGTGCCGTGAATGGCGATCTCGCTGCGGTCCAGCGTCAGAGCCCGAACGCCCATGGGATTGTTGGGCGCGCCGCCCGGAATCAGCTGCGGCAATTGAGGATTGTCGCGGCGCACCACATCAGGCGGCGACCATGCGGGGTTCACGTGCTTGCCCTCCACGCGCGCCCAGCCCGACCACGCCTTGCCGGACCGGCCGACCGCGACCGCGTAACGGATCGCGCGCCCCTCGCCCAATGTCAGATACAATCGGCGTTCGCGCTGTGAAATCACGATGGTACCAGCCGGAACGTCGGCCTTGTAGGTCACGACATCGCGTGCGGCCGCTTCAGGCGATCCTGAAAACACGCCAGCAATCCCGGTGATAAATGCCGCCAAACCGGCGCGAATTCGGGTCATATCAAGTCTCCACACAATCAAACCTGCAACTGACAAAAAGACGCCACAGTTCCGCAGGTCACGCTCTGTACCAGCGTAAGCTGATGCATGCGCGTCACATTGAATGAAAATGATGAAGGTTGATTTTACGACTTAGGGAGGGGGTAGGACTAGCTGGAGGGAGTAGCGAGTAGAGAGTAGAAGAACCCCTCATCCGCGCCTTGCGTCAGCAAACGACGGATGAGGGGTGATTCCCCCTACTCCCTGAAGCCTGTCAGCTCACTTCCTGTTCTGAATCAGATCGTCCACCACGCTCGGGTCGGCCAGCGTCGAAGTGTCGCCCAGCGAGCCGAAATCGTTCTCGGCTATCTTTCGCAGGATACGCCGCATGATTTTGCCTGATCGCGTCTTGGGCAGGCCTGGAGCGAACTGAACGACGTCGGGCGAGGCGATCGGTCCGATCTCTTTACGCACCCAGCCGATCAATTCCTTGCGCAGCGCTTCGGAAGGCTCCTCGCCGCTCATCAAGGTCACATAGGCGTAAATGCCCTGGCCCTTGATGTCGTGCGGATAACCAACGACCGCCGCCTCGGAGACTTTGGGATGCGCAACCAGCGCGCTTTCAACTTCCGCCGTGCCCATGCGATGGCCCGACACGTTGATGACGTCATCGACGCGCCCGGTGATCCAGTAATAACCGTCGGCATCGCGCCGACAGCCGTCGCCGGTGAAATATTTGCCCGGATAGGTTGAAAAATAGGTCTGGATGAAGCGCTCGTGATCGCCAAACACAGTACGCATCTGGCCCGGCCAGGAATCAATGATGCACAGATTGCCCTCGGCCGCGCCCTCAAGCACTTTGCCCTCGGCGTCCACGATCTGCGGCTGCACGCCAAAGAAAGGCAACGTCGCCGAACCGGGCTTTTGCGCAATGGCGCCGGGCAGCGGCGAGATCAGAATGCCGCCCGTCTCCGTCTGCCACCAGGTATCGACGATCGGGCAACGACCATCCCCAACCACGCGGTGATACCATTCCCAGGCTTCCGGGTTGATCGGCTCGCCGACCGAGCCCAGCAGGCGCAGCGAGGCGCGCGAGGTCTTCTTCACCGGCTCTTCGCCAGCGCCCATCAGCGAGCGGATGGCGGTGGGCGCGGTGTAGAAAATATTGACCTTGTGCTTGTCGATCACGTCCCAGAAGCGCGACATATTGGGATAATTGGGCACGCCCTCAAACATCAGCGTCGTGGCGCCGTTGGCGAGCGGGCCGTAGACGATATAGCTGTGGCCCGTCACCCAGCCCACGTCCGCCGTGCACCAATAGACGTCGCCCTCGTGATAATCGAACACGTATTCGTGCGTCATCGAGGCGTAGACGAGATAGCCGCCCGTCGTGTGCAGCACGCCCTTGGGGGTTCCCGTCGAGCCTGACGTGTAGAGGATGAACAGCGGGTCTTCCGCGTTCATCTCCGTCACCGGGCATTCGCTGGTCACCATGGCGGCGGCCTCGTCGTAATAGACGTCGCGCCCGGCCTTCATATTGACGGCGCCGCCAGTGCGCCTGACGACGACGACGTGATCGGCCCCGCCGACCTTTTCAAGCGCCTCGTCCACATTGGCTTTCAAGGCCACCTTGCGACCGCCGCGCAGGCCCTCATCCGCCGTGATGACGACTTTGGATCTGGCGTCCTGAATGCGCCCCGCCAGCGACTCGGGCGAGAAGCCGCCAAAGACGATGGAATGCACCGCCCCGATACGGGCGCACGCCAGCATCGCGAAAGCGGCCTCGGGAATCATCGGCATGTAAATTGTGACGGTGTCGCCCTTCTTGACCTCGCGATTACGCAAAACGTTGGCGAAGCGGCACACTTCGTCATGCAATTGGCGATAGGTGATCGAGCGTGATTCGGAAGGATCGTCTCCTTCCCAGATAATGGCGACCTGATCGCCGCGCGCAGCCAGATGGCGATCGATGCAATTAGCCGCGACATTCAGCGTGCCGTCCTCGAACCATTTGATCGAGACGTCGGGCGGGCCATAATTTGTGTTCTTGACCTTGGTGAACGGTCTGATCCAGTCGATGCGCTTCCCATGCTCGGCCCAAAACCCCTGCGGGTCGGAAACGGAGCGCTGATACATCGCCTGATAGCCGGAGGCGTCAACATGGGCCCGCTTGGCCCATTCAGGGCTGACGGCGTAAATCTTGTCGGACATGCGTTCCTCCCGCACGAGAAAATTGATTTTCGCGAGAGGGGCGGATCAAACCAACGGCCTCCCGTGAGCGGCTGCATTATGCTCACGGGGTCGGCGCGCCACAAGCAGCAAGGCTTCACACTTTGGTCGCGCAACCTTTGGCGCGGCGACCCGGCGCACTGGTCTGGCGCACGGGCCTCTCGCAGCGAAGCCTGCTCGCTATTGGCATTCCTTCTGGACGCGTTCGAGCGCCTGGGCGAGCCCGCTCAGCGAATAGCTGTCGGTCGTCAAATTGCCGCGCAACGATTGCGCCTTCACCACGACGCGCGCGCCTTTGCGCATCACGTCCAGCGCCTTGGCCTCCTCGGCAGCGTTCTTGATCCAGAGATTTCCGCCTTTGGAAACCAGATCGAACGAAACATTGCCGATCTCGGCCCTGGAGCCGGAATCAGGCTTTACGTCAAAGCCCGTTGCAAAGGAGATCTCATTGCGCACGCCCTCGCCAGGGCGCTGGGAGACGAAAAGATAGGCGGGATCGCGCTTCAGAGCAGCGGGCAGCCGCTCCTTGGGCGTGGCGATCGCGTAACAGGTGCGCGCCTTGGCGCCCTTGGCGACGTAAGCACCCCAATCGCCGTAACTTTGCACAAGAGCCGGCTTGCCAGGATCAGAAGCAGCCGCAGCGGCGGTCTTGCCAGCCGTCGCCGCCTTCTTGGGATCGGGCTTGGCGGCGGCGGTTTTCTTGGCGGCTGGTTTTTTGGCGGCGGGCTTCTGCCCCGATTGCTGCTTCTTGGGATCCGGCTTGGCCGCTTGGGCCAAGGCCGGAGCGCACGCAAGGGCGCCGATGAGGAAGGAGGCTGCGAGCGCAAGAGCGGCGCGGCCAGCGAATGTTGAGGAATGAACGCGAATCATGAGGGCATAATACTCCACTCAAATGTTGACAGACCGTTTCCAAAGCGTGTTTTCCATCCCCAAGCCCGCGTTTACGCTGGAGGCTGCGCTTGCCTGCGACCCCGAATAATTTCCCGTTCAGCCCCAATCGTGGCATTGTGAACTGCATCTCCGTTTGGAGCCTGCAAGGAGCGCCTGCCCGTCATGAGCCTGCTAAGTCCGATAGCCTTCCATAGGGCTGAAATCGCCAAAATTCCTGAAAGGCGCACACGCGGACTATGAATTCTCCTTCGGAAACGCATGCCGGCTGGATTGCAGCGGTGGCCCTGTCTCGCGACAGGGCGGCTTTCGCGTCGCTTTTTGATTTTTACGCTCCCCGTCTGGAAGCCTGGTTGATGCGCGCCGGCGTTGAAGCGGGCACAGCGGAGGAAATCTGTCAGGACGTTATGACCAGCTTGTGGCGGAAGGCGCATCTTTATGACGCGACCAAATCGACCCCCGCGACATGGCTCTACCGGATCGCCCGCAATCGCCGGATCGATCTGGCGCGACGCAATCGCGTAGTCTTGCTGGAGCCCGACGATTCAGCCTTCGACATTCCAGATGAAAACGTCGCCGACCCGGACGCATCCGTGGACGCCCGCGACCGCGAGGCCACTTTGCGCAACGCCATGGCGCAATTACCGGAAGAGCAATTGGCTTTGGTTCGCCTCGCGTTTTTCGAATCTTTGTCCCATTCGGCCATCGCCGAGCGCACAGGCCTGCCGCTGGGCACGGTGAAGTCTCGCATTCGGCTGGCCTTCAGCCGCCTGCGCCGCGCCCTGGAAGGCGCCGGCGTCAAAAGCGTTCTCTAGCGCCCGCAGATCACCTGTTGGCGCGCAAAGCGTCCAGCACGCGCCCGCCGGGCCGCCCGTCCTGCGCCATTCCAACCTTGCCCTGATAATCGGCTATCGCCTGCCGGGTAATGTTTCCAATCGCGCCGTCGGCCTCGCCAATTGCGTATCCGCGTCGCAGCAGCAATTCCTGCACTTCCTTGCGCTCGGCCCGCGACAGGCCGCGATCATCCACCGGCCATGCGCCACGAACGCCCGGCTGGCCGCGCAGGCGATCCGACAAAATCGAGATCGCGAGCGCATAGGAATCCGCGCCATTGTAGGAATAGGCCGCGTCGTAATTTTTGAACACGAGGAAGGCGGGACCATTGGCGCCCGCCGGCATCAGCAAGCCCGCCTCGCCGGAGCCGGTCAACGCGCCGCCGTCGATGCGCTTGACGCCGCGCGCCTCCCATGTCGAGAGACCCTGTTTGGAGCGTCGCCCCGAGGGACCGGAATAGCCGGCGGGAACCCGGACCTCATAACCCCAGCGCGCGCCTGAAACCCAGCCCGCCTTTGCCAAAAAATGTGCGGTTGAATGCAAAGCGTCGGCAACAGAATCCACCAGATTGCTGCGCCCGTCGCCGTCGCCGTCCACCCCCAGCCGCAGATAGGTTGAAGGCATGAATTGCGTCTGCCCGAACGCGCCGGCCCACGAGCCGCGCAATTTGTCGGCAGGCAGATCGCCGCGCTGGACGATTTGGAGGGCGGCCAGCAATTCGCCGCGGAAATAATCGCGCCGGCGCGGCGCCGTGCATGCCAAAGTCGACAACGCCTGCGGCAGGAACCAGCGCCCGGTGAGCTTGCCGTAATCGGATTCCACACCCCAGACGGCGGCTATCGTGAAGCGGTCGACTCCGAAACGCTTTTCGGCCGACGCCAGCGCGCCGGCGTGGCGCGCCATCATCGCGCGGCCCTCCGAAACCTTCTGCTCGTCGACGAGCACCGCCAGATAATCCCAGATCGGCGTCTTGAATTCGGGCTGCGCCTGAAGCGCCTCGATCACTTTAGCATCGGGCTGCACGTCAGCCATGATGCGGTCGAAGACGGCGCCCGACACGCCCTTCGTCGCCGCCTCGGCGCGAATGTCGTTCACGCACGCGCGGAAATCAGCAAACGCGGGCGCGGCGCCCACAAGCAAGCTAAAAAGGGAGATGGAGAAGACGCGCGCGTTCATGAAAACTCTCTGACGAAAACCATTGCCTACAGCAGCCTGAAACTGGTTAACGGCTCATGAACCGTTGAAGCGCGTCGACTTAAATCGGATGAACGATCAGCGGAATGCGCTCGTCAGGCCGCAACGTGATGCGCAGAAGCGGACGCGGTTCGTGCGCGTGGGCGGGCGCAAGGCGCACGCTGCGCAACACGCTTGCGAGCACGATCATCGCCTCCTGCATGGCGAACGTTGCACCGATGCACACACGCGGCCCGGCCCCGAAGGGCAGATAGGCAAAGCGCTCTATGCTCTCGCGCGCACCGGGCAAAAAGCGCTCCGGCATAAAGGCCGACGGCTTGTCCCACAGCAATTCATGCCGATGCAAAAGCCATGGCGCCACAATCACAATAGCGCCTGCGGGCACGCTTGTTCCCGCCAGCTGGTCGGGCTCCAGCGCGATCCGGCTCATGTGCGGAACGGGAGGAAACAGCCGCATGGATTCGTCCAGCACGGCGCGGATTACGGGCAGGTTATCGGCCCATTGCGATGGATCGTCGGAGGCGGCCAGCGCCTCGGCGCGCGCCCGCTCCTGCCAATAAGGCGCGCGCGCCAGCAAATGCAGCGTCCACGCCAGAGCGCGCGCCGTCGTCTCGTGACCGGCTGCGATGAAGGTGAAAAGATTTGCTGCGACGTCCCCGTCGCTCAGCCCGGCTCCTGTTTCGGGATCGCTGGCGGCCAGCAGCGCGGTCAACAGATCGTCAGGGGTGCGCGCAGGATATGCCTGCATCTGCGCGCTGCGGGTCGCCACCAGCCGCGTCACGGCGCCTTCAAACCAGTCGCGCGAATTGCGCGCGGCCCGTCGATGCAGGCGCGGCATCCAGTCGGGCGCGCCCAGCACGTCGAGCGGGTCGATGCGGCCGATGGAATCGAGCAGCTGCGACATTTCGCGCTCAAAATCAGCACGTGTGAAACCTGCGCTCCCGTCGGCCAGCGCATCGGAGAACAGGGTCGCAGACAAAACGTCATAGGCGACGCGCCCCATCTCACGGTCAATTTCGATGATGGAGCCCGGGCGACGACGCATCCACGCCTCGATCCGCGCCTGCGCTTTCATCTGCATCAGCGGCGCAAAGGCGGCCACGCGGCGCGGGGTGAACAAGGGCGCCAAAGTGCGTCGGGTGCGCTTCCAGCTTTCTCCGCCAGCCACGAGCAGGCCGTCGCCGGCGCCGGCTTTCGAGCCCGCGCGCAGCACCCGCAATTGCAGCGGGTCTTTCTCGTAATTGGCGCAATTGTCGATGAACACGCGGCGGATCGCGGCGGGCTCGTTGACGACGACGACATGGCCAATAAGCGAGGGCCCCGACAGCACAGGCTGCTGGTAATGGGCTTTCGACCATGTCTCGATGGGATTGCGCGCGAGCAAATACAATTGCATCAGCGCGCCGACGGGATTGGTGCGCGGGCGGGGCGCCCAGGGAATAAACGGCTTTGGGATCAGGTCGGCGATTAAAGGCTTCGACAGCTCGGGCTGCCTGCCTTGAACGTCGGGGTTCGCGTTGGAGTATGTTCCGCTCATGGATCCAACATAGCGCGTCGACGCGCCAGAAACATGGCGCGTCGAAACTTTGCCTGGATCTGAAACAGACTCAGATCCAGGGGCGAACCGCGTTGGTCTGCGATTCAAACGAGCCGATCTTGTCGCCCTTTTGCATCGTCAGGCCGATGTCGTCGAGGCCGTTGAGCATGCAATGCTTGCGGAAAGCGTCGATCTCAAACTTGACGATTCCACCGTCAGGTCCACGGATCTCCTGCGTTTCCAGATCGACGGTCATCGTGGCGTTTGCACCGCGCGAGGCGTCGTCCATCAGCTTGTCGAGGTCTTCCTGTTTGACCTTGGCTGGCAGCACGCCGTTCTGGAAGCAATTATTGTAGAAGATGTCGGCGAAGCTCGTCGAGATGACGCAGCGGATGCCGTAATCCAGCAAGGCCCACGGCGCATGTTCGCGTGAGGAGCCGCAGCCGAAATTCTCGCCGGCGACGATAATCTTCGCATTGCGATAGGCGGGCTTGTTGAGCACGAAATCGGGATTTTCCGAACCGTCCTGATTGAAGCGCATTTCCGAAAACAACCCCGCGCCAAGGCCGGTGCGTGCGATCGTCTTCAGATATTGCTTTGGGATGATCATGTCCGTGTCGACGTTCATGATGTCGAGCGGCGCGGCGACGCCGGTGAGCGTGGTGAACTTGTCCATGAGATCCCCTGGGAAACACCCGGTCAAAACGTTGAAAACGTTCTACACGATCAGAACGCGCCTTGTCAGCACTTGATGCGCAGACGGCAGCCCCTAACGGCTGATGCGCCAAAGGGTCCTTCATGTCCTCCAGAGGGGGTCGAGCCCGAAAGGGGAACGACAATTGGCTGGCGACGTTTACGCCTGACCTGATCGAGCACAAGGATTGGCTCAATGCGTGACGTCATGAAATCAAGTTTAAGCGCAATGGCTGCGCTCATCATCGGATCGGCGACGGTGGTCGGGTTTGCAGCCTTTGCGGCCTCCGGTCAGCCCCGGATGGGCAAAATCCAGATCGCCCAGGCCGAAGGGGACAAGCCCGCTGCGGACAGAGGCGGCAAGGGAGACAGCGGAGACAGCGGAGACAGGGGAGACAGGGGAGACAGGGGAGACAGAGCCCCTCGCGGCGACGGGAACGGGCGCACTGAAGGCACCCCGCGGACGGAAAGGGCGCCGACAGCGCCAAGAGCTGAGAGCGCCCCAAGAGTTGAAACTGCCCCACGTGCGGAGGCCCCGCGCCAAGAGCGCAGGGCCGTCGAGCAGCGCGGCGCGCGAGAACGCGGACCGCGCATGGATTCAGATCGCAGCGTCACGCGCCGCGAGGCGACGCCTGACCGGCGCTATTCCCGCGACCGTCGCGCCGATCGTCGCGACGGTCGGTACCGGCCCGGTTATCGTTCTGATTTCGTGTTTATGGGCGGACCGCGCGTCGTCGTGCGCGGCTATGGACCCGGCTGGTGCCGGGGCCTGCATCGCGGCTACCATCGCGCGCCGGGCATCGGCTGGCACGGGGGAACGCATCGCGGCCTGTTCCGCTGCTGAAGTCATCTAACGCTGAAAAAGCGCCACCGCAGCATCTTGCGGCGGCGCCCGCGCATCAGCCCGCGGGGGCCATGTTGCGCTCGATTTCTTCCATGTCCTCGTCCGAGAGGCCAAAATGATGGCCTATCTCATGCACAAGAACATGCGTGACCAGCGCGCCAAGGCTTTCGTCGTGCTCGGCCCAATAATCCAGAATAGGCCTGCGGTAGAGCCAGATCATGTTGGGCAATTGCCCCGTATGCGACACCGCCTCGCGATGGGCGAGCCCGCGGCCCTGAAACAGACCAAGCAAATCAAACTCTGTCTCGCATTTCATGGCCTCCAGCACGTCGTCGGCGGGAAAGTCGTCAATGCGGATGACAATTCCCTCGCACAGATCGCGAAAGCCTTGCGGCAGAGCGGCGAACGCCTTATCCGCCAAAGCCTCCAGCTCCTCCAGCGACGGCGACTTCAGCACAGCCCAATCGTTAGCCGACATGTGATCGCCTCTTAAAAGAACCAGCCGGTCGCCAGATTGATCGCGAGCATGATCAGAATGCAATAGCCTGCGATTCGGCCAATGCGCTTGCCCCAGATCACGACCGGATCGGACGCATCCTGATCATGCGATGGCGCGACCAGCGGCGGCCCGGACATCGGCCCGCTCTGCTCGTCCGCGACGCGCTTCAAAAGCAACCGGGATTTATCGTCGTTGGTCATGGCGCCCAGTGTAACAGCGATACGCCAGCAAAAAAGGCCCGGCTTGAACGCCGGGCCTTTTGAATTTTAGATTTCAGCCAGCGCCTAACCTGGCGCCCGGCCCTAGCGCCATTGCCTGATGTCGACGAACTTGCCGGCGATGGCCGCAGCGGTCGCCATGGCGGGCGACACCAGATGGGTGCGTCCACGGAAGCCCTGACGGCCTTCGAAATTGCGGTTCGAGGTCGAGGCGCAACGCTCGCCAGGCGCCAGCTTGTCGGGGTTCATCGCAAGGCACATTGAGCAGCCCGGCTCGCGCCATTCAAAGCCGGCCTCAATGAAAATCTTGTCGAGCCCTTCCGCCTCGGCCTGCTGCTTCACAAGTCCCGAACCCGGCACAACCATCGCGTTGACGTGCGAACTCACCTTGAGCCCGCGCGAGATCGCAATCTGGGCGACTTCGGCCGCCGCCCGCAAATCCTCGATGCGCCCATTGGTGCAGGACCCGATGAAGGCGCGGTCGATGGAAATGTCGGTGATCTTCTCGCCGCCCTTCAGGCCCATATATTCGAGCGCGCGCGAAATCTTGTTGCGCATCGCATCGCTGGCGGCGTCCTCAAGGCGCGGCACCGTGCCGTCGATGGTGATGACGTCTTCGGGCGACGTGCCCCAGGTGATGACAGGGGGCAATTTATTGGCGTCCAGACGCACTTCCTTGTCGAAATGCGCGCCATCGTCGCTGCGCAGGCTGTCCCAATACTTGACCGCCGCATCCCAATGTTCGCCCTTGGGCGCCTTCGGGCGGCCCTTGAGGTAGGCGTAGGTTTTCTCGTCGGGCGCGATCAGACCGGCGCGGGCGCCGCCTTCAATCGCCATATTGCAGACCGTCATGCGCCCTTCCATCGACAGAGCGCGGATCGCCTCGCCTGTGAATTCGATGACGCTGCCGGTGCCGCCAGCGGTGCCGATTTCGCCGATGATCGCCAGAATGATGTCCTTGGCGGTGACGCCCTCGCCAAGCGTGCCGTCGACGACGACCCGCATGTTTTTGGATTTCTTCTGGATCAGCGTCTGGGTAGCGAGCACGTGCTCGACTTCCGACGTGCCGAGACCCTGCGCCAGAGCGCCGAAGGCGCCGTGGGTCGCGGTGTGGCTGTCGCCGCATACGACCGTCGTGCCGGGCAGCGTGAAGCCCTGCTCGGGTCCGATGATGTGGACGATGCCCTGGCGGATATCCATGCCGTCGTAATATTCGAGGCCGAAATCAGCCGCGTTTTTGGCGACCTGCTCGATCTGGGCGCGACTCTCGTCGTCCTCGATCGGCTTGGTGCGATCAGTGGTGGGAATGTTGTGGTCGACGACGACCAGCGTCTTCTCGGGCGCGCGGACCTTGCGACCCGACAGGCGCAAGCCCTCGAATGCCTGCGGCGAAGTCACTTCATGGACGAGATGACGGTCGATGTAGAGCAATGTCGTACCGTCGGGCTGGGCGTCAACGACGTGGTCGTCCCAGATCTTGTCGTAGAGCGTGCGTGCGTTCGCCATCTCGGCCCCTCGTTCTCTCGTCTGACTTCGGTCTATCCACCGGAATCGTCCGATGGAGCTTTCAGCGGCCCGAAAAGGCGCGCGCCTAAAGAGATGTGGCGGCGGAAACCCTTTCTTGCAACACTAATATCTCAAGAATGCCGTCATGTTTACGGCCGAGGGGTCACATGTCTCAGCGTCCGCCCGTCTCACCCTACCTCACCGTCACGCCTGCGGCGGCGGCGATTGCATTTTATAGCGCCGCTTTCGGCGCCGTCCAGAAGACGCTCATGCCCGCGCTCGACGGGATTCGGATCATGCATTGCGAACTCAGCCTCAACGGCGGCTCTGTGATGCTGTCCGACGCCTTCCCCGAATACGGGAAAACCAGACCGCCTTTGCCCAACGATTACGCCACCGTCTCAATCAGCCTCGAATTCGACAAGGCCAGCGACGTGGACGAAACGGTGGAGCGCTGCGCCAAGATGGGCGCGAGCACGGAAGCGGGGCCGATGAATTCCTTCTGGGGCACGCGGTTCGCGGTGGTGCGCGATCCGTTCGGCCATCGCTGGATGCTAAACGGCCCTATTTCCTGACATCCCGGCGGATCGAAATCCGCCGGGCCCAGACAATAAAGCCTCGAGCTTACGCCTTGGCGGCGGTCGCGGCGGCCTTGGCCTGCTTTGCAGCGGCCTTGGCTTCCAGACGCACGGCCTTTTCAGCCACGGACTCGGTCTTTTCAGCGATACGGGCCGACTTGCCGCGACGATCGCGCAGGTAATAGAGCTTGGCGCGACGCACCTTGCCGCGACGCACGACCTTGATGGATTCGATGATCGGCGAATAGAGCGGGAATACGCGCTCGACGCCTTCGCCGTAGGAAATCTTGCGGACGGTGAAAGCCTCATGCAGGCCGCCGCCGTTGCGGGCGATGCAAACGCCTTCATAGGCCTGCACGCGCGAGCGCTCGCCTTCCTTGACCTTCACGTTGACGATCACGGTGTCGCCGGGCTGGAAGGCGGGGATGGTCTTGCCTTCGGTGAGCTTGGCCACCTGTTCTGCGTTGATCTGCTCAAGAATGTTCATAGTCGGGTCTTTCCTTTTTTCGCCTTGGGCGCAAACCTGCGCCGGACGAGCGTTTTGGAACGCTGTTTTGAGTTAGCGGGCGGCTTATACGTCAGCGGGCGGCTTTTGTCACCCGTCTGCGTTCATCTGGATTCGCGGGGCTTCAAAAGATCGGGCCTGCGCTCGCGCGTCAGGCGCAGCGCCTCCTCCTTGCGCCAGCGCTTGATGCGGGCGTGATCGCCCGACAAGAGGGGGTCAGGGATCGACAATCCCTCCCAATCGCGCGGCCTTGTATATTGCGGATATTCCAGCAATCCGTCCTCAAAGCTCTCCTCGGAGCCCGATTCCATCCGGCCCATGATTCCCGGGATCAGCCGTACGCAGGCGTCGAGCACGATCATCGCCGCCAGCTCGCCGCCCGAGAGCACGTAATCGCCGATGGAGACCTCCTCCAGCCCGCGCGCTGCAATCACCCGCTCGTCCACGCCCTCAAACCGCCCACACACCAGCGCCAGTCCCGGCCCCGCCGCCAATTGGCGTGCGTAGCTTTGCGTAAACGGGCGCCCACGCGGCGACATCAGCAAACGGGGACGCGCATCGCCGGGCGCCAAGCCAGCATCCAGCGAGGCCGCCAGCACGTCCGCCCGGATGACCATGCCGGGACCGCCGCCCGCAGGCGTGTCGTCCACCGCGCGATGGCGGCCAAGGCCGTGGTCGCGGATGTTGTGAACGTCCAGCGCCCACAACCCGCGCGCCAAGCCATCGCCCGAGAGCGACAGCCCAAGGGGGCCGGGAAACATGTCGGGCATGAGGGTAAAGACGCTGGCTCTGAACATGGGGCGCGCCATAGCACGGAATGGCGCGGGTGGGCAGGGCGACGAGCAAACGTGCAGGCGCCTTCATCATGGTGTATTCTGCCCAATATGATTTCTCAAAAAGCCCGCTATTCATTCAAGGCCCTGATCGCTCTGGCTCTTCGGCCCGAAGAGACGGTGTCGATCCGCGATATTGCAGAGGGGGAAAACATTCCCCGCTCTTTCCTTGAGCAGATCCTCCTCGATCTCAAACGCCATCGTTTGGTGGACAGCCGGCGCGGCAAGGTGGGCGGGTATTTTCTGGCGCAGCCGGCGAACCAAATCACGCTGGGCCAGATTTTGCGCTTGAGCGACGGCCCCATCGCCCCGCTCTCCTGCCTGTCGCGCCAATCCTACCGACGTTGCGAAGATTGCGCGGACGAGAGCTGCTGCGCCCTTCGAATCGCCTAGCCAGCACTATTTAACTTAATTAAAATCTGTAAAATCAATAGTTTAGATATTTTTATTTATTATGACCCCACACTTGCCCCCACACTCAGCGCATTCACCGGTCCTGAAACAGCGCGGTTATTCACGAACTGCAACGAACAAGACTAGGATCGGGCATTCGCTGGGGGACAGCCAAAATGTCTGGGAACCACAAAAAGTTGAAGAGATTAGGGGCCGCTGCGAGTTTGGCTGGGTCAGACACGTTTTCTAACTGCCCTGAAGCGATGATTCTGGAAGAGCTCAAACAACGCCTGAACGATCTCTCCCCAGATGGGCAAGCAATCCCGCCCACACGACAAAACATCATCCAACTTCTAGAGGTTTTTGTAGAAGTTCTTAATCCCATCACATCGGTCCAGATCGGCACCATTGATGAAGACGCGCTGGTTACGCCTCACGCAACGGTAAACTTGCTGATTGAGACTACCGACCTTCTGCGCGACCTAGATAATGGCCTAAGCTGCCCCATGTTCATGCCTAATCCATATGGCGCGACAGCTTCGCTGCGATCAAAAAGACGCAAGCAGCAAGAGACATGGGCGGAGGCATTAGAAATATTAAAAGCGACAGAACGGCTCAATCTTAAGACTATCACCGAAGCCGCCGATTATATGATGGAACGCCTTAATAAGGCTGGGCACAGAACTCAAAAACAACGTGAAATATCCCGCGACTATCTTCTGAAGCTGAAGCATCGGCCCAAGAAAGCGCCTCCCAAGAAATAGAACCGCCTGTGAGGGGCGATTAATAGCGCTTCCTAAAGCCCCCGAGTTCTTTGGGAAGTGAATAAGAGCGACCTTCTGCACCATCACGGATGCAGGAGAACCCAATGAAGTATGCGCTTACCGCCAAAGAGGCTTGTGCTGCCCTAAACTGCGGAAAAACTAAATTCTATGCACTGCTGGGAAGCGGCGAATTAACGGCGATCCGCTTAGGCCGGAAAGTTCTAATAAAGCCTGAAGAAATCGCTCGTTTCATGGCCGCATTACCACCGGTCATGACCCCAACACGTCGTCGTCGCACGGCATGAGGGGAGCAAACCATGCAGCCATTTCAGAGCCAAAATGCAACAGAGCAAGTAGCGCCACTTTCTCTTACTGACGCAACCGCTCAACCCGCTGATTTGCAAACATCTTCCCGCGCTGTCCATGCGGTAAAAACCAGCGCACACACATTAATGGATAAGGGCCGGACGGAAAAGAAGACGCGCCCGAAGAAGCGTCGTCGAAAGACGGGAGGGTGGCCATCCACTACTGGTGTTCGTTATCGAGAGGTCGTTACCATTATGGAGGGTGCTTTCCGAATTAAATCCAGCGGCAAGGACTTCACCACTTTCATCACGATAAGACCGCCGTCCGAAATAGCTGAGGATCAGGCCAGAAAGGCATGGTGCCGTCGCAAACTTTACAACTTCCAGCGTAAGTTAAAGCGACGCGGCCAGCCGTTCATCGCACTCTCAGTTTATGAAAAACCGCTTGATGGACAGCTACACCTCCATGTGCTGCTTCACGTGGCAATGAAGTTTTTTCCAGAACTCAAGAGGGTGGAGAATCTACCGGAAATTGACGTCCGTTTGCGCACCCACAAGCACCTCAGCTATATTGTAAAAAACCGTTTGCCGACCCATCCGGACTTTGAGCCAATTCTCGCAAGAACACTGCAGCGCAAAAAGGGATCGGACTTTCGCGGTAAGCGATGGCTCTTCTCGCTGGATGCGCTGACAATAATTAATCAAAACACAGCAGCAGAATGCTACCCATCCCTTCCCTGATTAGGGCGACAATAAATGTCTCTCCCGTTTCTTTCATTGCAACACGATTCCGAAGATGCTGCAGTTTTCAGTCCCGCCACCATCAGGCTTGGTCTGATTGATCCAATTGGATCAGTTAGCCGACCGCATGAAAAACGGTAGAGGAGGCGTTGCGGCATGTGCATCGTTCACGTCTCGCGCCGCCCATTTCCGAGGCCAGCGCTGGTCGCTGACACCTGCTGCGAAGGCGTTGCTTTCAGGGGATGACGCGTGACGGCGCTGGGGGCCGTGAGGCACCGGGGGCACCTCCCCCCTTGGCAAGGCCGTAGCGCCCGTCTGTGAGCGGTACGCCGCCACGCTACGGGCCCTCCAGCAGCCGAGGGACCCTCCGGGCTTGGCGTGGGAAGCGGTTTGGCGCTGCCATCAAAAGGCGGTTTAAACCGGTTCAGTGGTACACTTTGTCACTGCTGATTATAGGTGAACGATGGCGAACGGCTCAGTCAGGCTAGGTGAACTAATCGATAAGGGCGAGGACCACTTCGTAGTCGCCTGCGAGCCGTGTAAGCGCACGGGCCGCTACAACGTCGCGCGGCTCATCGAGACGCATGGGCGTGACGCAGCCTTGCCGGATGTGTTGGGATATCTGACGCGGACATGCAATCAGCCATCCGCCGCTGGCTCTCGCCGCTGTCACGCCATCTATCAACGGGGAGTGGGTGTGATGGAGATCAAAGGCTCAGAGAGATGAGATTTATTTTTTCTTGGCATCGATCTTTCCCTCAATTCTCTGAATTGCTCTTGGACCTCTAGGATCGTTCGGGGTAAGTCGAGCATAGTTTCTAAAATCAGTTAGTGCTTGGGCTAAGTCATTTTTTGATTCCCAAGCAAGACCACGATTGGAGAAAGCAATGGCTAATTGTGGGTTCAGCCTGATCGCTTCGTTGTAATCGGCTATGGCTCTGTCGTTGTCGCCTTTATAGGCCC
>CANJPM010000022.1 GCA_947476075.1 Beijerinckiaceae bacterium | reverse complement strand
CGCGCAGATAGGTTGAGCCTTAACGATCTTCGCCCCATCTGCCCGCCCCTACCGTCCCGCCACTTTCCTCCGGCGGCCAAATTGGGGAACCGCCTGCGGGGTCTCGTCGAACAATTCGGCCAGCTTTTCGGTCATCGCGCCGCCCAGTTCCTCGGCGTCGACGATGGTGACGGCGCGCTTGTAATAGCGCGTCACGTCATGGCCGATGCCGATAGCGATCAGCTCGACGGGCGAGCGGCTTTCGATCTCGTCGATCACCCAGCGCAGATGCTTTTCTAGATAATTGCCCGGGTTCACCGACAGCGTTGAATCGTCGACCGGCGCGCCGTCCGAGATCACCATCAGGATTTTGCGCTGTTCGGTGCGACCCAGCAGGCGCTTGTGCGCCCAATCCACGGCCTCGCCGTCGATGTTTTCTTTCAGCAGCCCCTCGCGCATCATCAGCCCGAGATTGCGGCGCGCGCGGCGCCACGGCGCATCCGCCGATTTGTAGATGATGTGGCGCAGATCGTTCAGGCGCCCGGGGCTCTGCGGCTTGCCGGCCTGCAACCAGGCCTCGCGCGATTGCCCGCCCTTCCAGGCGCGCGTGGTGAAGCCCAGAATTTCGACCTTCACGCCGCAGCGCTCCAGCGTGCGCGCCAGAATGTCGGCGCAGGTGGCGGCCACTGTGATCGGGCGCCCGCGCATCGAACCGGAATTGTCGAGCAGCAGCGTCACCACCGTGTCGCGGAAATTGGTGTCCTTCTCCTGCTTGAAGGAGAGCGGCTGCTGCGGGTCGATCACCACGCGCGACAGGCGGGCGGGGTCGAGCATCCCCTCTTCAAGATCGAAATCCCACGAGCGGTTTTGCTGCGCCATCAGGCGGCGCTGCAAGCGGTTGGCGAGTCGCGCGACGATTGGGGAGAGATTGGTGAGCTGCTTGTCGAGATAGGCGCGCAGGCGCTCCAGTTCCTCAGGCTCGCACAATTCTTCTGCCGTGATCGTCTCGTCGAAGCGCGCGCCGTAGACCTTGTAGTCGGGGCCGCGATGCTCGATCAGGCTGCCTGTTGGCGGGCGGCGGCTTTCAGCCGAATCGTCGGCGTCGCCCATCTCGCTGTCTTCGGGCAATTCTCCGGTGGGAGCGTCGTCGGCGTCCATGGCGCCGTCTTCCACGTCGTCGGTGGAATCCTCGGCCTTTTCCATCTCGACGGCGTCGCCGGTCTGGTCCTGCTCGCCGTCGGCATCGGTGTCCTCGGGCTTGGAATCAGGCTCCGAATCGCCGGAATCATCGCCAGTTTCGTCGTGGTCCATCGCGCCCTCGTCCATCATGTCGAGGGACTGGAGCATTTTGTGAATGGCGCGGCCGAACGCGCGCTGGTCCTCGATGGACTCGCTGAGATTGTCGAGTTCCTCGCCGGCGCGGTCCTCGATGATAGGGCGCCAGAGATCGACGATTTTCTGCGCGGCCTTGGGAGGCGCAAGGCCGGTGAGGCGCTCGCGCACCATCATGGCGACGGCGTCCTCCATCGGCGCGTCGGCGCGGTCGGAGACTTCCGCATACGTGCCGCGATGATAGCGGTCCTCCAGCATTGCCGAAAGATTGCCTGCTACCCCCGCCATGCGGCGCGAACCAATGGCTTCGACGCGCGATTGTTCGACGGCGTCGAACACGGCGCGGGCGGCCTGATTTTGCGGCGTCAGGCGCCGATGCACGTTGTTGTCGTGGCAGGCGAGTTTGAGCGCCAGCGAATCGGCGTGGCCGCGCACGATCGCCGCCTCGCCAGGCGTCAGCTTGCGCGCGGGCTCGGGCAGGCGGGCTTTTGCGCTCTCTCCCGAACCGATCAGCGAGGGCCGCTCGGCGGCGAAGGTGACTTCCAGCTCGCGCGTTCCCGACATGGCGCGCATGCAACCGGCGACGGCGCGCTTGAAAGGCTCCTGCGGGGCTTCGCTCTTGCCGGCGGGCTTACGGTTTGATGTGCTCATGGAGCCTTTGCCTGACGGGCTTTTTTTGACAGCGGGGCCGCGCCGTCCTCAAGGGAGCGGCGCGACCGATTTTTCAGGTTACGCCAATGCGAGATTGACGAGGCTTTCCGGCAATTCCTCGCCGAAGGCGCGCTGGTAGAATTCGGCGACCAGCGGGCGCTCCAGTTCGTCGCACTTGTTCAGGAAGGTCAGGCGGAAGGCGAAACCGACGTCGCGGAAGATTTCGGCGTTCTCAGCCCAGGTGATCACCGTGCGCGGGCTCATCACGGTCGACAGATCCCCCGCAATGAAGGCGTTGCGGGTGAGGTCGGCGACGCGCACCATCTTGTTGATGACGTCCCGGCCTTCCTTGGTCTGGAAGTGTTTGGCCTTGGCCGACACGATGTCGACTTCCATGTCGTGAGCCAGATAGTTCAGGGTGGTGACGATGGACCAGCGGTCCATCTGCGCCTGATTGATCTGCTGCGTGCCGTGATAGAGGCCCGAGGTGTCGCCAAGGCCGACCGTGTTGGCGGTGGCGAACAGGCGGAAGGCGGGATGGGGGCGCAGCACGCGGCTCTGATCGAGCAAAGTGAGCCGGCCCGAGGATTCCAGCACGCGCTGGATCACGAACATCACGTCCGGGCGGCCCGCGTCGTATTCGTCGAACACAAGCGCCATATTGCGCTGGTAGGCCCAGGGCAGAATGCCGTCGCGGAATTCGGTGATCTGCTTGCCTTCCTTCAGGACGATGGCGTCCTTGCCGACAAGATCGATGCGCGAGACGTGGCTGTCGAGATTGATGCGCACGCACGGCCAGTTGAGGCGGGCGGCGACCTGCTCGATATGGGTCGACTTTCCGGTGCCGTGGTAGCCAGTGACGATCACGCGGCGGTTGTGGGCGAAACCTGCCAGAATCGCCAGAGTGGTCGGGCGATCAAAAATGTAATCCCGATCAAGGTCGGGCACGTGTTCGCTGCTGGCGGAATAGGCGGGCACTTCCATGTCGGAATCGATGCCGAAGACCTTGCGAACCGACACTTTCACGTCGGGCATTCCGGGAGCCTGCGCAGTCGCGGTTTGCATTCGTCCTCCACGCCCTCCCATTTGCTGGTTCGGGCAAGCTGATGGCCTTTCGGCCGATGGCGTGGACCCCTCGGGGGTCTCCCCTTAAAGGTCTCCACACGCGGGTGAATCCGGCTCAGGCGAGCCGGGCTGTACGCAAGTGTTTATAGGCCTGAATGATCTCGCGCAATTTCTCCTCGCGCGACCGGTCGCCGCCATTGGCGTCCGGGTGGAGACGTTTCACGAGTTCCTTGTAGCGCGCTCGAATGGCGGCTGAATCGGCGTTGGCGTCAAGCCCCAGCGTTTCCAGAGCTTTAGAGGACGCAAGGCCATGGCGGGGCGCTTGCGGCGCCTCCCTGCCAGCCTTGGCGCGGGCTCGGGCGCGCATGACGCCCAACGGATCGACGAAGGATTCGGGATCTACCCCGTCTTCGCGATAGCCTTTCTCGCCGCGCTTGACGCCCATGGTCCAGGTGGGACGATGGCCGATGATCGCCTCTTTTTGGTAGGCCGCCAGGTCGTCGTCCGTCATGCCGTTGAAATAATTGTAGGATTGGTTGTAGGCACGGACATGCTCAAGGCAGAAGCAGAAATATTGCCCCTCCCGGTTGCGGCCCTTGGGAGCGCGGAATTCGCCCGCCAGCGCGCAGCCGGGATGATCGCAGCCGTTGGCGCGAACCACGGGCTGCTCCGGCGTCGTCGCTTTGACGCGTATGCGGTCGAACAGGGGCGAATTGAGATTCATAAATGCACTCTAGGCACGCGCCCGTGCATGGGCAAGACGCGGTTTCAGGAGACTCTTGTTTTACAGGCGAGACGTTGCGGGGCCCTGAAGATTTTCTGCAAGGGTCGACACAACGGATTCCAGAAGCTGTTCAAAATGGCGCGCCCCTTGTCCGCTGGCGCGCGCGCAGGCATGTATGCTCCCAGACATCGGCCGCCCGATGCCGAGGCCAGTGCAGCGAGATTGAACATGAGCGTCAAGGACACAATCGCCGACAAGCTCAAGAGCGCGCTTGCCCCCGTTTCCCTTGAGGTCATCGACGAATCCCACCAGCACGCCGGCCATATGCTGCATCCTGGCGGCGTGGAGCCGCGCGGCGAAACCCACTTCCGCGTCAAGGTGGCCTCGCAGGCTTTCGTCGGCAAGTCCCGAATCGAGCGCCATCGCATCATCAATGGTCTGCTCGCGCAGGAATTGGCGAACGGCGTGCACGCGCTGGCGATCGTGGCGCGGACTCCGGATGAATGAACCATATGCCAGGCTCGAAGGTCCTTGCCCGCGTCCGAAGCTCTTGTCTGCGTCTGAATCTCTTGCCTCCCCGCAGCTTTCATGATCGAAAAGATGCAAGTAAAAGCTAAAAGGCTCGAACCGGGAGGAATTATGTCGCGTTTCAATCTTCGCGCCGCGCTCGTCGCATCTTCGATGCTGTCGCTCAGCGTCGGTCTTGGCTCCGGACTTGGTTCCGGTCCCGCCTTCGCCGATCCGGTGGAGGATTTCTACAAGGGCAAGACGATGAATTTCCTCGTCGGCGTGAGCGCTGGCGGCGGCTATGACATCGACCTGCGCCTCGTGGCGCGTCACATCGTCAAATACATTCCCGGCAAGCCGACGCCCGTGCCCCAGAACATGACCGGCGCCACCGGCCTTGTGATGGCCAATTACGTCTATAAGGTCGCCCCGCGCGACGGCACGACGGTGGCTTTGATTCAGAATGGATTGCCGACGTTTCAGGCCGTGGGCAAAGAGGGCGTGCAATTCGACGCCCGCCAATTGCAATGGATCGGCTCGCTGGCGCCAACCGTCGAGACCATGCTGACCTGGAAAGAGACCGGCGTTCGCACGGTTGACGACGCCAAGAAGCGTGAGGTGATCGTCGGCTCCAACGGCGCCTCGGGCATCACCTACATGTATCCGCTGATGATGAACGAGATGCTGGGAACCAAATTCAAAATGGTGACCGGCTATCCGGGCTCGGGCGCGCTGAATCTGGCCATTGAACGCGGCGAGGTTGAGGGCCGCAACAATTCGTGGTCGAGCGTGAAGTCTAGCAAGCCCGACTGGCTTCGCGACGACAAAGTCAGCATTCTTGTCTATTCCGGACCGCGCCAGGACGACCTGCCGGGCGTTCCCAATCTCGACGACCTGATCCTTGATTCCGACAACCGGCAGGTTTCGCGCGTGGTGACTGCCGGCAACCGGCTCGGGCGCCCGTTCGCCTTCGCTCCGGACGTGCCGATCGAAAGGGTCAATGCGGTGCGCGCTGCGTTTGTGAAAATGCTCGACGATCCCGACTTCAAAAAGGAAGCCGCCGCCGTGCAGGTGGACGTTCAGCTCGTGGACCACATCGTTTTGAAGAAAGTGATCGACGATCTCTTCGCCGTGCCCGAGCCGCTGAAAATTCGGGCCAGAAAATATTTTAACTGAGGACGCGAGGGCTCCGTAAAGCTACGGAGCCCTTGTTTCGGCGTCGCCGCACTTTTCAGCCCTTTCCGCCCGTGCCATAGAGCCTCCACAAAGGGCGCAACGCCCGCAGCGGAGGACGCGCGACATGAACGACAAGGCAAAAGCCAGACGAGCCCCGATTCAGGATTTGCGCGAGTTCCTGGCCCGCGTCGAAGAGATCGGCGAGCTTGCGCGCATCGACGCGCCCGTCAGCCGCGATGAGGAAATGTCGGCGATCGCCTATCTGCTGGCCAAGCAAAAGCCCTCCCCCGCAGCCCTTTTCAGCAATATCGAAGGCTTTGAGAAAAACGCCATCGGCGCCCGCCATCTGTGGGGCCCCTATGGCCCGAGCGTGCGCCGTATGGCGCTGTCGCTGGAGGAAGATCCCGAGACGCCGACCGTCGAGCTGATCCGCCGCACCAAAGACAAGCTGAAGCAGCGCACCCTGCCGCGCGAAGTCGCCGCTGCTGATGCGCCGGTCTACGAGAACTCGCTCTACGGCGCCGACATCGATCTTGATCTGCTGCCGATCCCCAAACATTGGCCCCGCGACGGCGGCCGTTATGCGGGCACCTGCGACGCTGTGATCACGAAAGATCCGGAAACCGGATATTTCAACATCGGCACCTATCGCATGATGCAGCAGGACAAGAACCATTGCGGGCTTTATCTGTCGCCGGGCAAGGACGCGCGCCTGCACATTCAGAAGGCCTGGGAGCGCGGCGAGAGTCTGCAAGTGGCCGCAGCATGGGGCATTGACCCATTGTTCATGCTGGTGGGCTCGCAGAGCTTCCCCAAGACCGTGTCGGAATATGAATATGCAGGCGGCATCAAGGGGGAGCCGATTCCCGTCGTTAAAGGCAAGACGACGGATCTGTTGATCCCCGCCAACGCCGAATTGGTGATCGAAGGCGTGATCCATCCCAACGCGCTGTCGCCCGAAGGCCCGTTCGGCGAGTTCACCGGCTATTACGGCAAGCCTGAAGACGCCTGCCCGCTGGTCGAGATCACCGCGATCCATTATCGCAGCAATCCCATCCTCACCAATGCGCTGATGGCCGATTATCCGTCCTGCGAGCAGAGCGGATTTTTCTCGATCCTGCGCTCGGCGAAAATCTGGGACGATTTCGACAAGCTCGGCGTGCTTGGCGTGCAGGGCGTGTATTCGCACCCTGCCGCTGCGGGCGGTTTTGGCATGACGATCATCTCAATCCAGCAGCGCTATGCAGGCCATGCCGCGCAAGTGCTGGCGCTTGCGGCCAACGTGCCGGGAGGCGCCTATTACACCAAGTTCATCATCGCCGTGGATGAGGACGTCGATCCCACCGACATGGATCAGGTGCTGTGGGCGATGGGCAGTCGCTGCAATCCAATCGACGACATGGACATCCTGCGCAACACCTGGAGCACGCCGCTCGATCCCTCGCAAAACCCGCCCGAAAAGCGTCCCTACGGTTCAAAGGTTCTGATCAACGCCTGCAAGGATCATCGCTATCTGCCGACGTTCTCGGCCCGCACCACGCTGCGCGAGGCGACCTACGACAAGGTGGCTGCGCGCTGGAGCGAGCTTGGCCTGCCCGGCAAGGCGCCAGGCGTGCGTGCATTCGAGACGGAAGAGAAGTACACCTATCAGGAAGAAGGCCAGAAGAAGAAGTGATTGCGGGCGAGGGGTTTTCTTAAATCCCTCATCCGTCGTTTGCATCGGTAAACGACGGATGAGGGCGCTTGCCGCCCTACCAGTGCTCGCCGTCTTTGCTCGCGTCCTTCAGCTCATATTTCATGATCAGCGGCAATTGCGCCAGCGCAAACGCGATTGTCAGCGGCATGATGCCGAACGCCTTGAACGACACCCAGAAATCGGTCGTTTGCGTACGCCAGACGATTTCGTTGATGAGCGCCAGCAGAAAGAAGAACAGGCCCCAGCGCAGCGTCAGCTTGCGCCAGCCCTCGTCGGTGAGCTTCAGCACGCTGTCGAGAACCACTGGCAGCAGAGGCTTTCCAAGCGCCAGCGCGCCAAGCAGCACCGCTCCGAAGATCGAATTGACGATGGTGGGCTTCAGCTTGATGAACAGGTCGTCCTGGAAGAAAAACGTCAGCGCGCCAAAGAACACCACTGCAACGCAGGTGACGACGGGCATCACCGGCAAATGCCGCGTCAGGATCCAGGACACGATCAGCGCCGTCACCACGCACGCCATCAGCACGCCGGTGGCGGGGAAAATTCCAAATTTATAATTGGTGACGAAGAAGGCGACCAGCGGCCCCATCTCCAGCACCAGTTTCAGGCCGGGCGAGACAGTTTTCTTTGGGTCTTGATCAGGCGCCGCCATGGGCGTTCGTCTCCAGATAGGGTTTGAAATTTCAGGCGTCCAGGCCGGCGATGGCGCGGGCGAAATCGCGCGCCTCAAAGGGTTCAAGATCTTCGACGCCTTCCCCGACGCCAATAAAATGTACGGGCAATTGGTGCTTTTGGGCAATCGCCACCAGAATGCCGCCGCGGGCGGTTCCGTCAAGTTTGGTCATCACAAGCCCGGTGACGCCAGCGATGCGCCCGAAGATTTCCACCTGCGATAAAGCGTTCTGGCCCACCGTCGCGTCGAGCACCAGCAAGACGGCGTGCGGCGCCTGCGCATCGACCTTGCGCATCACGCGCACGATCTTTTCCAGTTCCGCCATCAGTTCAGTGCGGTTTTGCAGTCGACCCGCCGTGTCCATCAACAAGACGTCGGCGCCAGATTCGCGCGCCTCCGTCAGCGCCTCGAAGGCAAGGCTCGCCGCGTCGGAGCCCTGATCGCGCGCGATCACCGGCGCGCCGATGCGCGCGCCCCAGATTTTCAATTGCTCGATGGCGGCGGCGCGGAATGTGTCGCCGGCCGCCAGCGACACTTTCTTGCCCTCGCGGACGAGTTTGGCGGCGATCTTGCCGATGGTCGTCGTCTTGCCCGAGCCGTTGACGCCCACGACCAGAATGACGAACGGCTGCTTTGTTCCGTCGATCACGAGCGGGCGCGCGACGGGAGTCAGCGTCGCCTCGACCTCCGCCGCCAGAATCTCGCGCACCTCCTGCGGGTCGATGGTCTTGTCGTAGCGGCCACGGCCCACACTTTCCGCAATCCGGGCGGCCAGAGCCACGCCAAGGTCAGAGCGGATCAACACGTCCTCAAGCTCTTCGAGCGTATCGGCGCCCAGTTTGCGCTTGGTGAAAATGCTGGCCACGCCCTGACCGATGCTGGAGGACGAACGCGACAGGCCTGAGCGCAGGCGGGTCCACCACGAGGCGGGTGCGGACTCGGCCCCGGCGCGCAGGGGTTCGTTGGCGCCAAGCTCCGGCGGCAGGGGCGCGGGCGGCTCCTCCATCGGCGACGCAGATGGAATCTCCGGGCCGGGCGGCTCGAACGGGGGCGCTTCTGGCGTCGGCGCGTCCGGGCCGGGCGGGGCCTGCGGCGGCGCTTCGGGCGGAGTTGCGGGTGGAATTTCTGGCTGAATCGGGGGTTGCGGCTCAGGCTGCTGCTGGCTGCGGCCAAACAACCGTCCGAAAAGCCCCTTGCCGCCTTCGTTTTCCGCCATTGACCCGTAAACCCCGCTTGACGCCATGCGCGCGTGCATCGATAGCCTGTTATCCATCATGCCGGAAGACCTCCAAACATTGCTGACATCAGAAGAGCTGACATCAGAAGACTTGCTCGCCCGCGTGCTGCATCGCGACGGGCTGATGCTTGTCTTGAACAAGCCAGCGGGCATTCCGGTTCATCGCGGCCCCAAGGGCGGCGATAATCTGGAAGCCCATTTCGATGTGCTGCGGTTTGGCCTGCCCAAGCCGCCCGCCCTCGCTCACCGTCTCGACAAGGACACGTCGGGTTGCCTCGTTCTGGGCCGCCACCACAAGGCGACGCAGGCGCTTGGCAAGCTGTTCAAGGACGGTCTGGTGTCGAAGACTTATTGGGCGATCGTCGAGGACGGGCCCGATGGCGATGCGGGTCTGATCGATCTGGCTTTGGGGCGGCTCGACGCCAAACGGGGCTGGTGGATGAAGGTCGATCCGTTCGGTCAGCCCTCGCAAACCCGCTGGACGGTCCTTGGCCGTGGAATGTTCGAAGGCAATCCCATCGCATGGATGGCGCTGGAGCCGCTGACCGGGCGCACCCATCAATTGCGCGTGCATTCTTCGTCGATGGGCTGGGCCATCGTCGGCGACCAGATTTACGGCGCCTATGGCCCCGGTGAAGGGCCCGGGCTGCAATTGCACGCCCGCACGATCACGATTCCAATGCAGAAAAACAAAGAGCCGGTGCGCATTTGCGCCCCGGCTCCCGATCATATTCTGGAAAGACTGAAGGCCTGCGGCTTCAAGGGCGAAGATCAGGCCGCCTAGCTTTATTGCGCCTTGATGCCGCCCTTCTTGATGGCGTCGGTCAGGCGGTCCATTTCCGATTTCGTGAACGCGCCAAGGTCCGCTGGCGTGTCCTGTCCCGGGCCGGGCAGTTCCGAGGCCAGATCCTGAATGCGCTTGCGCACGCCCGCGTCCTTGTAGGCGGCTGCCATGGTGGCGACCAGTTTGGCGGTCACTGCGGGGGGCGTTCCAGCGGGCGTGTACATTGCGGTGGCGGCGGACACTTCAAAGCCAGCCAGGCCGGCCTCCGCGGTCGTGGGCACGTTAGGCAGGCCAGGGAAGCGCGTCTTCTGGGCGATGCCCAGCACGTTCACGGTTCCAGCTGTCGCCTGTCCCATCATGTTCAGGCCCTGGTCGCACATCAGGTCGAGCGTTCCGGCGACCAGATCGTTCAGGGCCGGGCCGGTGCCGCGATAGGGAACGTGGGTGATGGAAATGCCGGTCTGTTGCCCCAGCAGCACGCAGGCCAGATGGGTCGCCGAGCCAGCGCCAGCCGAGCCGTAATTGATCTTGCCGGGATTGGCGCTGGCGTAGGCCAGAAACTCCTTCAAATCCTTGGCCGGGAAGTCTTTGCGCACCACAATGTAATGGGCGGCGAAGGCGAGCGTGCCGATGGGTTCGAAGCTCTTCACGGGATCATAGGTTGCGCTGGGATAAAGCGCCGGGCCGGCGACATGGGGCGCGACATTGTGCACAAAGATCGTGTAGCCGTCGGGCGTGGCGCGCGATGCGCGCAGCGTGCCCGTGGAGCCGCCCGCGCCAGCTGCGTTTTCGACCACGAATTGTTGGCCCAGCGTGCGCGAGAAATACTCGCCGTAGATGCGGGCCGCCACGTCAGTCGGGCCGCCAGCCGCGAACGGCACGACGATGGTGACGGGCTTGACGGGGTAATCCTGCGCGAACGCCGCGCCAGCTGAAAAAGCTGCTGCGGCGCCAGCGATAGCCATGCCTGCGAGCGAAGTCTTGAAGTTCATAAAAAACCCTCCTCAGCGAGCCTCCCGCTCACAATCAAGAGGCTAGCACGACCTCAAAACGCTAGCTAGGTCAGCTCTGATCTAGAGGATTTGGCCGAACGCCTTGTCCCCGTCATGTCCGGTCGTGCGCACATTAAACGTCAGGCCGGGTTCAACTTCGCCCAATCGTACGAGGGTGAAATCTTCCGCCCGGCCATTGCCGCCGCGTTCGCTGAGCACGCGCAAGGTCTTGCCGATCTGCGCATCCAGATGGGCCTGCAAGCGGCGGGCGCCGAGTTCGCGCAAGGCTTGCGCGCGCGCTTTCACAATGCCGCGCGCCACCTGCGGCATGCGCGCGGCGGGCGTGCCGGGGCGAGGCGAAAACGGGAATACGTGCAAATGCGTGAGCCCGCATTCCTCGACAAGATCGAGCGTGCGCGCGAACATGTCATCGGTCTCGGTTGGAAAGCCGGCGATGAAATCGGCGCCGAATACGATGTCCGGGCGCGCTTTGCGCAAATCGGCGCAGAAGGCGATAGCATCGTTGCGTGAATGGCGGCGCTTCATCCGCTTCAGGATCATGTCGTCGCCCGCCTGCAAAGACAAATGCAGATGCGGCATCAGGCGCGGCTCATGGGCGAGCGAATCAAGCAGCGCCCCGTCGGCTTCGATGCAATCGATCGAGGAGATGCGCAGGCGCTCCAGGTTCGGAACGAGTTTGAGAATTTGTTGCGTCAGGCCGCCAAGCGTCGGAGTCCCGGGCAGATCATGGCCCCATGAGGTGATGTCGACGCCGGTGAGCACCGCTTCGCGATAGCCGTTGTCGACCAGCGTTTGAATCTGGCGCACGACGTCGCCCGCGGGCGCCGAGCGCGAGGGGCCGCGTCCAAACGGAATGATGCAGAAGGTGCAGCGATGGTCGCAGCCGTTCTGCACTTCCACAAACGCGCGCGTGTGGCCCGCAATGGAATCAATCGCTGAGTCGAGGCCGCTGGCGACAAAATAATGCGCGGTCTCGGGCAGCGCGAAAATGTCGTTGACGCGGGCGGCGCCGTCGCGCGCAAGATCAAGCCAGGCCTGCGGGCGCGCCTTGTCGGCATTGCCCATCACGGTTGAAACTTCAGGCATGGCGGCAAACGCTTGCGGATCAATCTGAGCTGCGCAGCCGGTGACGATGATGCGCGCTTGCGGATGCTCGCGCGCAGCGCGCCGAATGGCCTGGCGCGCCTGTCGCACAGCCTCATTCGTCACTGCGCAGGTGTTGAAGACGATGGTGTCGCCCTCAAGCGCAGAATCGGCGCCGCGGCGGATCGCCTCCGATTCGATCACGTTGAGGCGGCAGCCAAAGGTGACGACTTCGACGCTCATCAGAACGCGCTCACGAAAAAAGTTTCGGGTCGAGGCGGCCTTCAAATTCAAGCTCGACGTCGCCGGTCATCAGCACGTGGTCGTCGCTCATCCGCCATTCGATCACCAATCGCCCGCCCGGCAGGTCGACATTGGCGGCGCGGCCCGTGCGCCCGGTGATCGCTGCGGCGACCAGCGTCGCGCAAGCCGCCGAACCGCAGGCGCGGGTGACGCCCGCCCCGCGCTCCCACACGCGCAGCAAAATCGTATCGCGCCCATCTTGCGGCGCGCAGATTTGCGCCAGTGAAATATTGGCGCGCTCAGGAAAAATGGAATGCGTCTCCAGCGCTGCGCCGATGCGCGCCAGATCGAGATTGGCGACATCGTCCACAAAGAACACCGCGTGCGGATTTCCCATGTTGACGGCGGCGAAAGGGCCAAGATCGCCAGCTTCGGCGATTGTCACGGCGCTCGGGTCTGGGACCGCATGGCTCAGGGGAATCTCGCGCCAGTCGAGTCTGGGCGCGCCCATGTCGATCCGAAACCGGATGTCGCCCACGCGCTCGCAGGCGAGCAGTCCGGCGCTGGTCTCAAGCGTGAGCGTGCGCGCGCCATTGCGCATCAAGGCCCAGGCGACGCAGCGCGTGCCGTTGCCGCAGGAGCCTGAGAGCGAGCCGTCGTTGTTGTAAATCGTCATGAAGGCTTCGGTTCCCGCGCTGCGGGGTTCTGAAAGCGCCATCAATTGGTCGTAGGCCAAAGCCGGGTCGCGATGGATCGCCCGCGCGTCGGCGGGCGAAACAGCCGCGCCGGTTCCGCGCAGATCAAGGACGATGATTTCGTTTCCGATGCCGTTCATTTTGAAAAATGGCAGGCCTGCAAGCTGGCTCAAGGCGTGGTTCCTTCGCTTCCGCCTGTTTCTATAGCTGAATGGCGATGTGCGGCCAAAGCCTGAAATGTGGGGTTTTGCACACAGTGACGATCGTTCGCAGGTTACGTGCGGATGAAACCCATTTGCCCTCTTCGCCGTCTTCCTATTGCAGTGCATATAAAAGAGCGCTTACGATTCGAAGCGGTCGCGGGCTCGGAGCAGAACAATGATGGCAGCAATACCGGCAAAAATCCGCAATGCGATCCCGGGTCGGCTGATGCGCGCGGCCTGTTTGGCTGCGGTCAGCTTTTCGCTGTGTGCGAGCCCGCTGGCGGCTCAAACGCCAAACCAGCCGCCAGTTTCCCAATCTCCTGCAATTTCGCAACCTTCGCCCGGGCCAGCTTCGCCAGAGCCCCCGGCGTCGGCGGACGCGCAAGCCGTCAAGGTCAATGAGGTCGCCTCCCGTCCCGCCCTCGTCTTCGAGGGGCAAGCGACCTGGGAGGACGGCTACACCGGTCTCGTCAACGGATTCCAGCGCCTGCGTGCTGAATTGACGCGCGTCGGGCTAAAGGCTGGCGGTCATCCGATGTCGGTGTTCGTGTCGACTGACGATGTCGGCTTCCGGTTTCAGGCCATGGCTCCGCTGGCGGAGGCGCCCGCATCGCCGCCTGAATTGGGGGCTGAGTTCAAAATCGGCCTGACCCCGAGCGGCCGCGCGGTGAAATTTGAGCACCGCGGCGCCTATGACGAGATCGACGCCACATATGAGGCGATTACCGCCTGGCTCGACGAGAAGAACCTCGACGCGCGCGATTTCTTCGTTGAGGAATTCGCCAATCTGGGCAGCGGCCCTGACGATTCCAATCTCTCGGTCGACGTTTTTGTGTTCGTGAAATAGCCGCTCAGGCCAGCAGGCCTGCCGCTTTGGGCGCCAGCGGATTGTCGCGGCGCGACTGCGCGTCGGGCGTGTCCACCATCGGCTCGCCCACGAACGCCGCCCACAGGCCGCGCACATGGTCGGGATCGAGGTCGCGCAGGATGAACACGATCCGCGTGCGCGTGTCGGCATCTGGCCAGCGCTCCAGCCGCACGGGCGGGTGAAACACGTGCTGCACGCCATGAATGACCACGGGACGCGACGGATCGTCGCTGAGCCCGAGGATGCCCTTCACCCGCAGCATGTTGGGGCCGTGCACCTGCCGCAACATGTCGAGAAACACGTCAAAGCTTGAGGCCGGCAACAGCTTGTCGCTGGTCAGGCAAAAGGCGCGGATGCGGGAATCGTGGCGATTGGGATCGTGCGCGTGATGCTCATGCCCATGATGGCCATGCCCATGATGCTCTTGCCCATGAGGCTCTTGCCCATGGTGATCGTGATGTTCTGGCTGTTGCGACATTTGTTCCGCGTTCAGCCAGCGGGCGACGTCTGGTATTTTGCCCTCAAGTCCAAAAAGTCCTGCGTCCAGAAGATTTTCAACGCGCGCGTCGGAAACCTCAATGACGCGGGCGGCGGGCGCCAGCGCCTTGATGCGGGCGCGCAGGCGTTCCACATTGGCGATGCGCTCAGGGCTGTCGGCCAGATCGGTCTTGGTCAGCACGATGCGATCGGCGACCGCAATCTGCTTGACCGCTTCTTCCTGCGCATCGAGCGTGGCTTGTCCGTTGATCGCATCCACAAGGGTGACGACGCCCTGAAGCCGGAAACGCAGCATCAGATAGGGATGATGCATGATCGTGTGCAGCACAGGGGCAGGATCGGCCAGGCCCGTCGTCTCGACCAGCACGCGCGAGAATTGAGGCATGCGGCCGTTGTCGCGTTTGCGCAGCGCATCCTCCAGCGTGGCGATCAGGTCGCCGCGAATGGTGCAGCACAGGCAGCCCGACGACATCAGCATCATGTCGCCGTCCACTTTCTCCACGAGCAGATGATCGAGGCCTATTTCGCCAAACTCGTTGATGAGGATCAGCGCGTCGGAAAGCGCCGGATCAGCCAGCAGCCGGTTGAGGAGCGTGGTTTTTCCAGCGCCCAGAAACCCCGTCAGTACGGTGAAGGGAACAGGCGGCGGCGGACGGCGGTCTTCAGGGTGCGTCATGGTTTTAACGTTCCGCCGCTTTGGGTGGGGCGAGGTTTGCAGGTTTTGCGGCAGGTTTTGCGGCAGGCTTTGGAGCGGGTTTTGCTGCGGGCTTTGGCGCGGGTTTAGCCGCCGCTTTGGAACCGTCTTTGACCTCTGGTTTCTTTTTCGCCGCCAGTTTTGTTTTCGCCGCTTCTTTGGCTTTGGCGCGCGCCTGCGCCTTTTTGCCGGGCCGCAATTCGGCCTCGGTCAGCGCAGGCTCGTCGTCGCTTGGGCGCATTGCATTCCCGGTCCAGCCTGGCGCACGGCCGACATAAATCGGCACCGGCGTAAAGGCGGGGCGCGGCCCAAGGTCGCCGCCTGCAAAGCCCGCCAACGCGGCTGATGATCCGCGATTGTCGGACGCAAAGAACGAGGCGGCGGTGTCGTCGCCCGGGCTCGCATTCGTGGCGGCGATGGGAATGGCGAAATCGTCGGCGGCGTCGAGCCTGCGGTTCTTGCCGCACACTTGCGCGCGCAGGTCTTCGGGCTGGCCATAAGAGCTGACGGGCAGATTGGCGACGTTGACGCCGCGCGAGAACGAGCTGGCGGAGAAGGCGGTCTCGAACATCGCCATCGCCTTCAGCGTGCGGGCCTTGGCGTTGGGCGAGCCCATCACAACCACGATCAGCCTGCGGCCGTTGCGCGAGGCGCTGGCCACGACGTTGAAGCCTGAGGCGCACACAAAGCCCGTCTTCATGCCGTCGGCGCCGGGGTAGCGGCCAAGCAGGCCATTATGCGTCGGGATGACGCGGTTTCCCAGCTTCAGCGCACCGATCCCGTAAAGCTCCTGTTGCTGCGGGAATTGCGTCAGCAGACCGCGCGCCAGCAGCGCCATGTCGCGCGCCGAGCTTACATGGTCTTCGTGGTGAAGCCCGTGAGGATTGACGAAATTGGATTGGCTCATTCCCAGCGAGCGCGCCGCCGCGTTCATCTGCGCTGCGAACGCGGGCACCGAGCCTGAAACGCCTTCGGCGATCGTCACCGAGACGTCGTTGGCCGATTTCACCATGATGATCTTGAGCGCGTTGTCGAGCGTGACTTCGGAGCCGGGCAGGAAACCCATTTTCGAGGGCGCCATGCGCGCGGCGCGATTGGAGACGACCAGCGGCGTCTGCAGCGTGAGCCTGCCCTCCTGAACTGCCTTCAACGCGACATAGACCGTCATCAGCTTGGTGAGCGAGGCCGGATACCAGGGGCGCGTGGATTCTTCCTCATGCAGCACCTGACCGCTGGCGGCGTCCACCACCAGCGAGGGAGCGGCGTGCGCCGGGGCCGCGATCATGACGACGAGGCTGGAGGCCAGCGCGCAGGCAAGTTGCAGGGATCTATGGTGACGAGCTTGCAAAGATTTGGGTGCAGGCATGCGGAAAGTCATGATTTCTCCGGTCGGCGTGGGCGCGTCGGCCCGCCAGACTCCACAATGGCATACGTAACGCGTTAAGGGGCGCGGGGTAAAGCATCGAGCAACGCGCCGCGTCTTGCTCGGCTTTCGAATTCACAGCGCCAAACTCACGCGACTTTGACGAGGGCCGCTCGCCCGGCTAGGCGTTTGGCCGGGAAACGCTGCGGCTAAAACAAGATGGCTGGCAATTATGGCTGATTTCGAGACGGAAATTCTGGTCGTGGGCGCTGGCCCCTGTGGGCTGATGCTTGCCAATGAGCTTGGCCGGCGCGGCGTGAGCGCCCTCATCGTCGACGGCAAGTCAGGCACGGCGGTCAATCCGCAGGCCAACGCCACGCAGGCCCGCACGATGGAGCATTACCGGCGCCTCGGCTTTGCCGACGAAATCAGGCGCCTTGGCCTGCCGTTCGATTATCCCACCGACATCGCCTATTTCACCCGCTTCTGCACACAGGAAATCGCCCGCTTCAGCCTGCCCGCAGCAAAGGACGCCAGGCAAACTCTGCGCGGTCTTTCGGGCGAATGGAGCGCGGCGGAGCTGCCCCATCGCGTCTCGCAAAAATTCGTCGAACCCGTGTTGCTGAAACATGCGCGTGCATTGGCGGGAATCGAGATCGCCTTCAACACGAAGCTGATCGATTTTCATGATCGGGGAACGCATGTCGAGGCCGTGATCGAGGATGCGAACGGGCGCCATGACGTGCGCGCGAAATATCTGGTTGGCGCCGACGGCGCGCGCTCGTTCGTGCGCCAGCGTTTTGGCTGGGGCTGGGTTGGCGACACGCGCACGGAGCGTGAATTCATGGGCGGGCGCATGCTCGCGGTCTATGTGCGCGCCAAAGATTATTATGCGCTGTCGCCCAATGCTCCGGCGTGGATGTATGTCGCGTTCAATCCCACCCATCGCGCCTATATGGCGGCGGTGGACGGGCGCGGCGAGTTCGCCTTTCACGCGCAATTGCCGCCTGGCGCCAATGAAGATTCCTATTCAGCGGCGGACGGCGCCGACTTCTTCCGCCACGCCAGCGGCCTCAACATGGATGTCGAGGTTTTGTCGATGAACGGCTGGACGGCAGGCCATGCTCTGGTCGCTGAGCGGATGCAGGAAGGGCGCGTGCTGATTGGCGGCGACGCGGCGCATCTGTTCACGCCAGCCGGCGGCATGGGCTACAATACCGGGATCGAGGACGCCGTGAATCTGGGCTGGAAACTGGCGGCGGCGGTGCGCGGAGCAGCCGGCCCCGGCCTGCTGAAAAGCTATGAGAGCGAACGCTGGGCGGTGGCGCGGCGCAACACCGGATTTGCCCGCGCGTTGTCTGATTCCCTGGGCAAGCTGCGGGCGCCTGCCTGCGTTGAGGACGAGACCGCCGAGGGGAGCGCGGCGCGTGCGGAAGCGGGGGCCTATTTCAATCGCCATGCGCGCGAGGAATTCAACATCCCCGGCTTTACGCTTGGCGCGCGCTACGACGGCTCGCCCGTGATTGTATCTGATGGAACGTCGCCGCCGCCGGACGGCCCCAACATCTACCATCCGACCGCCTGCCCCGGCGGTCGTGCGCCCCATATCTGGTTTGACGACGGGCGCTCGCTTTATGACGAATTCGGCTTTGAATGGACGCTGCTCGTGACCCGCGACAACGCGCCCGGGGTGGAAGCCTTTGCAGCCGCCGCCAAAACCGCAGGCATGGATCTGACCATCGTGAGGGAAAGCGCGAGCGGCTTGCGCAATCTCTACGAGGCGGATCTCGCTCTGATCCGCCCCGACCAGATGGTCGCGTGGCGCGGAAATTCCGGCGATGCGGGCGCGATTGTGCGGCAGGCTCTGGGGTTTTAGAGGGTTTCAGACTTCCGACTTCTGCGGCCGCGCTAGCAGCGCCTCCACGGCGTCGGACACGCTGAGGCTTTCGCTCAAGATCGCGTCCACCGCCGCGCAGATCGGCATGTCCACGCCCTGTTCGCGCGCCATCTCGACAAGCGCGGTTGCGGTCAGCGCGCCCTCGGCCAGCGCGCCCGGCGCAGGCTCGCCCCGGCCGAGGGCATGGCCGAGCGCGAAATTGCGCGATTGCAGCGAGCCGCAGGTCAACACCAGATCGCCGAGGCCCGACAGGCCCATCAGCGTCTCGTCGCGGGCGCCGAACGCGCGGCCAAAGCGGCGCAGTTCGGCGAATCCGCGTGCGATCAACGCGGCTTGCGCGCTGGCGCCAAGGTTTCTGCCCGCCGCTACGCCGCAGGCGATGGCCAGAACGTTCTTCGCCGCCCCGCCGATCTCGACGCCGCGCAGATCGCTCGTGTGATAAAGTCTGAAGCTCGGCGTCGCCAGCGAGGCGCAAAAGCGCTGCGCCACAGCCTCGTCTGTCGCCGCCACCGTGACGGCGGTCGGCAGGCCGGCGGCGACGTCATGGGCGAAACTGGGGCCTGACAGGGCCGCCGCCGCGTGATTGGGCGCCGCTTGTCCCAACACGTCGGCCATGAACATCCGGGTGCCGCGCTCAACGCCTTTGGCGCAAACGGCGATGGGCGCGCCCTCCCGTAAAATCGGCGCAAAGGTTCCAGCTATTGCGCGCACCGATTGGGCCGGCGTGACCAGCAGCACGGCGTCGACGTCGGCGAAATCGCGGCAATCGGCGGTCGGGCGCACATTGTCATGCAGGCGCACGCCGGGCAGGCGTTTATCGTTGATGCGCGTGCGCGTCATTTGGGCGGCATGGTTGGGATCGCGCGTCCACAGCGTGATTTCGGCGCCGGCGCGCGCGGCCACATTGGCCAGAGCGGTGCCCCAGGCGCCCGCGCCGATCACGCCTATGCGGAAAAAAGTCTGCTGAGACATGGTCGACCTTCTCGCTTTCATCGCGGCCCTTGCGCAGGCGCATTGGCTGGAAGCGCCTCGGCCCGCACGATCTCGCTGTCGGGCCGGGACCATAGATAGTCGAATTCGCGCAGGAATCCTGCAATCGCGTCCTGACTTTCGATCAGGATCAAATCATTATTCTGCCGCGAGCCGCCCGAAACCGAGAAATTGCTGGAGCCGGTGCGCAGCACGCGCCGGTCAGCCTGATAGGCCTTCAGGTGCATCAGGTGCTCGCCGGTTTTCACCTTCGCCTGCACGCCTTGCGCACGCAACAAGTCGGCCAGCGCGGCGCGTCCGGCGCCGCCCTTCAGCGCCGGCTGGTCGGGATCAAGGTACAATCTCACCTTCACGCCGCGCCGACCCGCTGCCGCCAAAGCGTCCATGATCGCACGATCCGAGAGAACGTAGGCTGCGATGTCGATTGATTGGCGCGCTGAACCCAGGACAGCGAGATCAATTTCGCGCAAATCGGTGCGGGGCGCGTAGAAAATGCGCAAGCCCGCAATCATCGGCTCCGAATCAAGCGGCCCGCGCGCGGCGCCGGGAACAAAACCGACAAACAGCGCCACGAGAAGAACCCGCAGCGCAAAGGGGGGCGGCGTCCAGCCGATTGGGCGGAAGCTGCGCAGCGGAGCGCGTTTGAGGCCTGTGAATTTCACGCTTTGCCGTTGAGCGAGCGCTGCGCCTTCGTGTCCAGCGGCCAGCGCGGGCGGGGCGCAAACGAAAGGTCGTCGACCATTCCCAGCCGCAGGCGCTCGATGCCGGTCCACGCGATCATCGCGCCATTGTCGGTGCAAAGAGCCGCAGGCGGCAGGATGAGCTTGAGCCCCGAGCTGGCGGCGAACCGCTGCAAGCCGCTGCGAATCACATTGTTGGCGGCGACTCCGCCAGCCACCACGATCGCGTTGGGAAGGCCCACCTGCGCGCGAAACATTTTCAGCGCGTTGCGCGTGCGGTCGACGATCACATCGACGATCGCCGCCTGAAACGAGGCGCACAAATCAGCCACATCATTGGGCTTGAGCGGACCGGCGCGCTCGGCCGTCAGGCGCACGGCGGTTTTCAGGCCTGACAGCGAGAAGTCGGCGTTTGGGCGCCCGTGCATCGGGCGCGGCAATTCAAAGCGGGCCGGGTCGCCAGTCGTCGCCGCGCGCTCCACTTGCGGCCCGCCGGGATAGGGCAGGCCCAGCATTTTGGCCACTTTGTCGAACGCCTCGCCGATGGCGTCGTCCAGCGTCGTGCCCAGTCGCACGTAATCGCCCACGCCCTTGACGGCGATCAGCTGGGTGTGGCCGCCCGAAACCAGCAGCAGCAGATAGGGAAATTCCAAAGCGTCGGTCAGCCTTGCGGTGAGCGCATGGGCTTCCAGATGGTTCACGGCGATGAACGGCTTGTCGGCGACAAGCGCCAGCGTCTTGCCGGTGGTCAGGCCCACCATCACGCCGCCGATCAGGCCGGGTCCGGCGGCTGCGGCCACGCCGTCGAGGTCGTCGAACCAGACGCCCGCCTGCTCCATGGCGTTGCGCACGATGCCGTCGATGGCCTCGACATGGGCGCGGGCCGCAATCTCGGGGACCACGCCGCCATAGGGCGCGTGTTCGGCGATCTGGCTATAAATGATGTTGGAGAGAATCTGCCCGCCGCCGCTCGCGTTCAGCGACACGACCGAGGCTGCGGTTTCATCGCAGGTGGTTTCAATTCCAAGAACGCGCATGGAGCGTTTGTAGACTTTCTCCTTCTGGCGCGAAACCCTATAGTCAGCGCCAATCTGGGATGTGCAAACAGGGGTGGGGCGTTTGGGATCGGAACATTTCATCAGAATCGGCACCCGCGGCAGCCCCTTGGCGCTGGCGCAAACGCGGATGACGCGTGGCCTTCTGGCGCAGGCGCACGCGATTGCGGAAGAGGCGATCGAGATCGTCGTGATTCGCACCTCCGGCGATATGATTCAGGACCGCGCTTTGAGCGAGGCGGGCGGCAAGGGCCTGTTCACCCGCGAGCTCGACATTGCGATGATGGAGGGGCGGATCGACATCGCCGTCCATTCCTCCAAGGATTTGCCCACAATTCTCCCCGACGGCATTGTGGCGGCCGGCTATCTGCCGCGCGAAGACGTGCGCGACGTTCTGATTTCAAAGAGCGCGCGCTCTGTCGCCGGGCTTCGCCGCGGCGCTAAAATCGGCACCGCGTCGCTGCGGCGCGGCGCCCAGATCAGGCGACTGCGGCCAGACCTTGAGATTGGCCTGCTGCGCGGCAATGTCGAGACCCGCCTGCGCAAGATCGAGGAAGGCGAGTTTGACGCCACCATGCTGGCGCTGGCCGGCCTCAAGCGGCTTGGGCTGGCCGATTGCGCGGCGGCTATTCTCGACATCGACGATTTTCTCCCCGCCGTCGGGCAGGGCGCGGTTGGAATCACGGCGCGCGAAGACGATGCGGCGACGCTGGCCGCGCTCGCGCCTATCCTTCACGCCGACACCGGCTATGCGCTCGCCGCCGAGCGCGCGTTCCTGCGGGTGCTGGACGGCTCGTGCCGCACGCCTCTGGCGGGCTTTGCGCGCGTTGAGGGGGACCATCTGTCGTTTCGCGGCATGGCGCTGCGGCCCGATGGATCGGAAGCGCGCGAAATCGCGGGCGCAGGCCCGGTTCTTGACGCGTACGCCATTGGCGAGCAAGCCGGCCTTGCGCTGCGGGCGGACTTGCCGCCCGGCTTCATGAGCGTGGATTGATGCGCGTTCTCGTGCTGCGCCCGCAAGAGGCTGCGGCGCGCACGCAAGAGCGTTTGGCGCTTCTGGGCCATCAGGTCGTCGCCGCGCCGATCATGACCTATGCCTGCACGGGCGCGCCCCGGCCTGCGGGCGCATTTGACGCGATGCTCGCCACCAGCGCGCAGGCCTTTGCAGCCTTTCAGGCTGACGAAAATATGCGCAGCCTGCCGCTTTATGTTGTCGGCGCCCGCACGGCGCAGGCGGCCTGCGAGGCGGGTTTGCGCAAGCCCGTGAGCGTTGCGTCCGACGCCAAAGAATTGGCGTATGTGATTGCGACAAGCTTGTCCCCGTCCGCCAAACTGCTTTATCCAGCGGGCCGCGACCGCAAGTCCGATCTCGAAAAAACCCTTGGCGCCAAGGGGTTTTCTATCGCGCCATGGGTCGTCTACGAGGCGCATGCCGCGCCTGCTTTGCCTGATGACGTCGCGCACGCTCTGAATGCGGGGAAGCTTGACGCCGCGCTGCATTATTCGCGGCGCAGCGCAGAGATTTTTTGTGCGCTGATTGCCCGGGCCAATCTTGGCGAGCCCGCAAGGCGCCTGCGGCACGTGGCGATTTCAGCCGATTGCGCGCAAGGCCTGTCTGGACTCAATGCTGACCATATCTTCGTTGCCGCCAAACCCGACGAGTCCGCCATGGCGGCGCTGCTCGTATCTCCCCGACCATAGACAGGCGTGCGCCCGGCTGCTTGCCTTCCGCAAAATTCTGCTCAAGATGACGACCAGCTACACGGCTTTGTCCGGTTTGCGGCAGTCGCGAAAAAGCGGCGCCGCTCAGGGAGAGAAATATGTTGAGGTTGAAGACCATCAAAACCGTCATGGCCGCCAGCGCCGCCCTGGCTGCGTCGGCTTTTGCGCCTGCCCACGCGCAGGACGAGGCCGCGTTCTTCAAGGGCAAGACCGTGCGCATGATCGTGGGCTTCAGCCCCGGCGGCGGCTATGACGCCTACGCCCGCATGATGGCGCCTTACATGAGCCAGCGTCTGGGCGCCAATGTCGTGGTCGAGAACCAGCCCGGCGCCGGCAGCATCACCGCTATGAACAATCTGTATGTCGCCGAGCCCGACGGATTGCGTATGATTCTGGCCAATGGCACGGCGGTTGGCCTGGCGCAGATCATGGAATCGTCGGGCGTGCGGTTTGATCTGGAAAAGTTCGGGCATCTGGGCACGGTCAGCGCCTCGCCGTGGGTGTGGCTGGTGCACAAGGATTTCCCGCTCAAGACGCCGGCTGATTTTCAAAAAGCGGGCCGCGAGATCGCGTGGTCGGCGACCGGTCCCATCGACGGCCTGTCGGACGGCGCGCAGGTCACGTGCGAAGTTCTGAAGATCAAGTGCAAGATCGTCATGGGCTACAAGGGCTCCAACGACGCGGGTCTGGCCGTCACCCGTATGGAGATGGATTCGATCTACGTTTCCGACACTTCGGCCAACAATTACGTGCGCTCGAACGATTTGCATGCGGTCGCCAACATGTCGCGCAGGCGCTCGCGCTTTTTCCCCGATCTGCCGACGATTTTTGAATCTGTGAAGATGAGCGCGCAGGACGAATGGCTGATGGATTTCCACGGCGTGGTCGAAGATTTGGGCCGCATTCTCGTTGTGCCCCCAAATATGTCAAAGGCCCGGCTCGATTATCTGCGCGCTGTGGTCAAGGACACGCTCTCTGACTCCAAGCTGAAAGAGGACGGCGAGAAGTCGCAGCGCTACATCGATTATATCGAGGCCGAGCCGACGATGAAGGCGGTACGCTCGGCGATTACCGACCTGACGCCCGATCAGAAGAAGCGGGTCCAGGGGATATTGTCGGCCAAATGAGATCAGGGGCGGGCGCTCCAAAGCCGGAGGCTTGCGCGCCCGCCCCCGAATCAATGTTAAACGTCGCGCCATGACCCTTGGCGCGACCCATGATTTGCCCGGCGGCCCGGCGGCTGATTTTGTCGCCGACGTGCTCGTGCCCGTGGCCGTGGACATCGCGTATTCCTACAAGATCCCCCGCGGGCTTGAGCTGGCGCCGGGGGATTTCGTGGAAGTCCCTTTGGGTAACCGGCAAGCCACCGGCGTCGTTTGGGACGTTCGGGAAGCTCCGGCCGCCTCCAACCTGAAATCCATTTTGCACAAGCGCGATCTGCCGCCGATGGGCGCGCCTCTGCGCGATTTTATCGATTGGGTGGCGCGCTGGACGCTCAGTCCCCGGGGCATGGTTTTGCGGATGGCGACAAGGGCACCTGATTCGGCTGGTCCCGAGCCGGTGCGAATCGGCGTGAGGCTGGCGGCGGATGATCCGGGCCGCGAGGCTTTGCGCATCACGCCCGCCCGCGCCCGCGTCCTGCAGGCCGCCCAGGGGGGCTTGAGCTATTCAAAATCCGCGCTCGCCGAGGCCTCCGCCTGTTCTGTGGGCGTGATCGACGGCCTGATCGACGAGGGCGCGCTGGAGGCCATCGCCCTGCCGCCCGAGCCAGTGGCTTTGGCCCCCGATCTGGGCTTTGCGCCAACGCGCTTCGAGCCCGATCAGGCGACCGCCGCGTGCG
>CANJPM010000021.1 GCA_947476075.1 Beijerinckiaceae bacterium | reverse complement strand
ATTGGTGCGACGATCCCAGCCAGAATGAGCTAAGGTCATGTGACCTTCTAAGGGCCAGACGTTTGCTCTGGTAGCAGGCTATCGGGTGAACTGTCGCTGAAAGGTAGGGCTTAAGGTCAGCCCCTGTTTGCATCGTAGTAGACCCAGCCTCGGAAGCGCTCTGATGGTCCGGGCGATGCGCTCTCTGGTGCGAGTGGTAGTGGAAGCAGCTTGAAAATGCCTCACAAGACAGACGCTCGCGTGCCGCTTGTTTGGCATAGGTGAGACAAGTTTTGAGATCGGCGGTGAGACGGTTTCAAGATCCGGCTGACCAAGCTCGCACAGACAATCTCTGTTTAGTTGAGCTTCAAATTAGGCTTCACGGCCCTGTGCAGCAGCTCTTGGTGCATCTGCTCCAGGAAGTCTGCCGGCTCTTGCAAAACACGATCAGTCTGGGTGCACCAATCGTCGCCTTCCAGCTCTGTGCGCAAAAGATCAAGAGAACGCATTTGTTCAATCAGGTCCGCTATCATTTAGAACTCCCACCTTAGCCAAGTCTTTTCTGAGGCCGATTTGTTCGTATGTAGTATAGCTGAAGGCAGTGCTGGCGGGGTCGGACCCGCAGATACTAACCTTACGGTTACAAATGTATATAAATTACTAATGCCGTCAATTTCTATCTCGTCGCCCCGATAGCCCCTGTTCCTGCAAGTCCGTGACGGCCCCCGCCTAAGCCGTCCCGCATGACTGGTAATGGAAGCGAGACAGCCCAAAATCTTGCAATGCCATACGTTGCTGTGAGGGGAGATCGGCATGCTCATAGGTTATCCCCGCACCAGCACGATTGAGCAGCAAGCTGGCTTGCTCGCCCGGCGGCGGGACGTGTCGGCCCGTGGCTGCGGGGAAATACAAAGGCAGGGCTGCAAACGCCAGAGCAAAGGCCCAAGAGGTGTGGAGCCTCCGCAAGGCTGGCAGCGGGACATCAGAGACCGCTGAGATGCCTGGGATCGGTCGGGCGAGCGCCTACCGGATGCACAAAGACCAGTCAGCCTGAGCGACCAGCGCTGACCTGTGGGAGCTTTCTCGTCTCTGCCGAAGTCACGCGATGTCGTAAACCGTCAAGACATAAGAGAGGTTGCTACTGAGGAAATGCCGGTCCCGCAGCGCCTCATGGGTTTGCCCGCGTTCTCACAGGAACATGTGGACCCGCAATTCCCGGAACCGTTCTGACATGCGCCTTGTTTTGATTTTGGAGCGAGGAATAAATCGGCGGAGCGGCGACAATGGATGTTGTGACGACGCCAAAACCGCCCATTCGCATATAATTTTGCATTACAAAGCTCCTGCCGCGAGCGGGGACTTCTTTGCCTGACGGGCGCCTGTCCGCCGAAACAAAAGTCCGGAGCTTTCTTGTAGATTGAACGGGCGGCAAAATTTCGCGCTTCTTCCAGGCTCGTGCATTCTTGCGCTCCTGCAATCGCCCGTTGACGAATGCTCCCGAACAGCAATCCCGACCTTGCAACGCACAGGCAGGGCCCGAGGCGCCAAGCCCGGCCCAATTTAGATATAAGCTATACAATAAAACGCCTTCCAAACAGGCGCCTGTGACTCTATCGCAACACGAGATAACATAAACTTAGCTGGGCGGGAATCTCTCGTTTCAGAACTACCCGAAATCTCATAAGTGTAATCAAGTTAGTTACATTTATGCACAGGAGCATTGCTGCAACGGCCCCGCTTCAACGCGCGCCGGGGACGGCACCTCCGCGCTTTGCGTATCGGGAGCTTCGGGATGATTCAAAGCCAGAAACGCCAAATTCGTTTATTGCCGATGCTGTTCGCCGCCTGCGTCGCCTTGTTTCTGGCGTCCGGGGCGGCGCAGGCGCAGCCCAAAGACATCGCGCTGACCGCCTCCCCCAACCCCATCGAATATGGCTCTATTGTAACGCTGAGCGCGCAATTGACCGGCCCGGGCCTGCACGCTGGCAAAACGGTCGTCTTCGACGATGGCGTGACCACGTTCGGCTCTGCGCTATCGGACTCGTTTGGCCTGGCGGTCCTGAGCCTGAACACCTCAAGTCTTGCTTTGGGCAGCGTCAGCGTGTCGGCTGATTCCGGCAGCGAGTATAATCGCAGCGCTTCGATCAGCATTACTATATTGCCCGCCAGTCGTACTTTGAGCCTGTCGGCCACGCCCAATCCGACGACGACGGCAAATTCCGTTCTCCTCACGGCCACGCCAAGCGCGGGCGCGGGCGCGATCGCCTATCAATATGTCTCCGGCCCCTGCACGCTGTCGGGTGCAAATCTAACCGCTAACTCCCCGGGAACCTGCGTGGTCAATGCAAGCATCGCAGCCAACGGAAATTATGCGGCGGCGACCTCGAGCTTTCTGTCTATCGTCATCAATGAGACCAGCCGTACTTTGAGCCTGTCGGCATCCCCAACCTCACTCACTTTCGGCGGCTCTGCTTCGATTTTGACAGCAAATCCCAGCGCCGGCGCCGGCGCGGTGAATTATGCGCTTCTGTCTGGCCCTTGCTCATTGTCAGGAGCCACTTTGAGCGCGACCGCAGCTGGAACCTGCATCGTCAACGCCACTGTTGCGGCCGCCGGCGGCTATGCCGCGGCGACCTCAGACAATCTTGGTGTGAACGTGAGCCGGGTGGACAGAACGCTGAACCTTTCCGCCTCGCCTTCTGCAATCATATTTGGCGCCGGCGCAGTCGCTCTGTCGGCGATTCCAGGCGTCGGCGATGGCGCGATCTCCTACGCTCTTGTCTCCGGCCCCTGCACGCTGTCGGGTTCGACGTTGACTCCGACGGGCGCTGGAACCTGCATCGTCAACGCCAGCGTCGCGCAAACGCAGAATTACAATGCAGCGACGTCCAGCAATGTCCCGGTTGTTGTGAACGCCGCCACCCGCACGCTCAGCCTGTCTGCAAGCCCCAGCCCGATGACGTTTGGCGCCGGCGCCGCTACATTGAGCGCAATTCCGAGCGCAGGCGCAGGCGTTGTGACTTATGCGCTTGTATCAGGGCCTTGTACGCTGTCGGGCTCATCGCTGACCTCGACGGGGGCTGGAACCTGCATCGTCAACGCCAGCATCGTTGCTGATGGAGGCTATGGCGCAGCGACGTCCAGCAATGTCCCGGTTGTTGTGAACGCCGCCACCCGCACGCTGAGCCTGTCTGCAAGCCCCAGCCCGATGACGTTTGGCGCCGGCGCCGCTACATTAAGCGCAATTCCGAGCGCCGGCGCCGGCGTTGTGACTTATGCGCTTGTATCAGGGCCTTGTACGCTGTCGGGCTCATCGCTGACCTCGACGGGGGCTGGAACTTGCATCGTCAACGCCAGCATCGTCGCTGATGGCGGCTATGGAGCCGCGACGTCCAGTAATTCTAGCGTCGTCGTCGACAAAGCTGGTCAGGTGCCTCTGGTCGCCGTCGCCTCGCCACCGGTCATTGCGCTCAATTCCACCAGCGTGTTGTCGACCACAGGGGGCAGCGGAACCGGCCCTGTGATTTATACCGTCACATCAGGCTCCTGCACCATCAGTGGAGATGTTCTCACGGCCAACGGGGTTGGTTCCTGCACTGTGACAGCGACCAAGCAGGGCGATGCAAATTATGCGCAGGTCGTCTCCTCTGCGATCACGCTCATCATTAATCCATTGACGCAAACGATTGCGGTTCAAGCTTCGACGAGCTCGATCATCGTCGCCGGGACGGCAAACCTCACCATTGTCGGCGCGCAGGGAAATGGCGCACGCACTTTCAGCGTTGCGTCCGGTCCTTGCACGATTTCTGGTTCAACGCTGACCGGCGTCGGCGTTGGAACATGCTCGGTCGTTGGCGCTGTCGCCGCTGACTCCAGTTATCTTGCCGCCGTTTCTGCGCCTGTGCCGGTGAATGTGTCGCAAGCCAATGCCAGCGTCGCGCTGAGCGCGTCCGCCAATAACATTGTTTACGGCGCCAGCGTTACGTTTACCGCTATTGTGTCGGGCTCCTCTCCCACCGGCAATGTGACTTTCAAAAAGGGCGGCGCGACTCTGGCGACTGTCGCTCTGGTGGGCGGGCAGGCGAGCTATGCCACCAATGTGCTGACGGCCGGCGGGCATGTCGTCAATGCAATCTACAGCGGAGATTCATCGAACATTGCGGCGACCAGCAACAGCGTTTCGGTGAATGTCTCGCGTCCCAATCCGGCGCTTGATCCAGACGTGCGCGGCATCGCCATTGCGCAAGCGGGCGCGTTGCGACGTTTCGCTGAAACGCAGATCGAAAACGTGCATCGTCGCCTTGAAACGCTGCATCAAGATGAATTGCAATGCGTTGGCGCCGATGTCTGCGTTACCTACAATCATGGTATTGGCGTCATGCAGGATCAGCCGCGCCAGCCGGTTCGCGCACTGGGCTATGCGGCCGATTCACGCATTCAGGAGCGCGATCCAGCTCTCAAGGCGATTGATCTGAACGCGCGTTCGGCGCCGGGTTCAAAATATCTTTACGGCGGGCCCACGATCGCGATCTGGAGCGCGGGCGCGATCAATATCGGCAAGTATGAAAACAATGGCGCGCTGATCGACAACCGCTTCAACACCTCGGGTGTGACGGCAGGCGCCGACATGCTGATCGCGCCAGGCTTTAAGGCTGGCGTGGCTATTGGTTATGGCCGCGACCGCACCGACGTTGGATCCTTTGGCTCGAAATCGACCGCCGGCGGACTGGCCGCCACGGCCTATGGCTCCTACCGTGTCTATGGCTCGCTGTTCCTTGACGCGCTTGCGGGCGTGGGCGATGCGCGCATGAAATCGCGGCGCGTTCTGCCGGGCGAGATCGACGAGGCGACCGGTCGGCGCGACGGGCTCTATTGGTACGGTTCGGCGGCGCTGACATGGGAGCAAAAATGGGATCGCCTGTTGCTGGCGCCCTATCTGCGCTTCGATGTCATCGCAGGGTCGCTCGATTCTTATGTTGAATCCGGGCCGCGGAATTTTGCGCTGGCCTATGACAGCGCGTCGATCCGCTCCAGTTCGGGAATTGTCGGCCTGCGCGGCGCCTATGACATCCCGATGGATTGGGGCGTTCTGGCGCCGATGGCGCGGCTCGAATATCGCCGCGTGATCGAGAACGACGTCACCCAGTCGCTGTCCTACGCCAACGAGGGCGGAATCGTTTACCCCATGCTGGTCAATGGCGCCTCGCGCAATCTGTTCCAGGCGGGGCTGGGCCTGCGCGCCAGACGAGATTCCACAGCAAAGGATTTCGGCGTGTCGGGCGAAATTGAATATCTGTTTGGAACGGCGGGATCAGACTTCACCAGCCACGCCCTGCGCGGCGCGGTCAAGATCGCCTGGTAGGTCAAGCTCGTCTGGCAGGGTTGACAGGGCGCGAACGGCGAGGCTCCGCCCCTTTGCCGTTCGCGCCCGGCGCGGGTTTATGTTATGCGCCGGGCATTGAGCGACAAGCGCTCTGGAGCAAGCGTATGACCATCCGCGTCCATCAGGGCGATCTCCCCGCAGATTTCGTCGCGGGGCCCGCAATCGCCATCGACACCGAGACACTGGGCCTGCGCCCGCACCGCGACCGGCTTTGCGTCGTCCAGCTTTCGCGCGGCGACGGCGGCGCCGAGGTGGTGCAGATTGCGCGAGGCCAGAATCGGGCGCCAAATCTGGAGCGCCTGCTCGCCGATCCTGCGGTCACGAAAATCTTTCATTTCGCCCGCTTTGACGTCGCGGTCCTGTTCAACGCTTTTGGCGTGATGACCAATTCGATCTATTGCACCAAGATCGCCTCCAAGCTCGTGCGCACCTATACGGATCGCCACGGACTGAAAGATCTTGTGCGCGAATTGCTGGGCGTCGATCTGTCCAAGCAGCAGCAATCGTCCGATTGGGCGGCGTCGACGCTCTCGGATGCGCAATTGACCTATGCGGCCTCTGACGTTTTGCATTTACACGGGCTGCGTCAGCGGCTCGACATGATGCTGGAGCGCGAAGGCAGGGCCGAAATCGCCGCCGCCTGTTTCGATTTCCTGCCGACGCGGGCTAGACTGGACTTGCTGGGCTGGCCCGAGCAGGACATATTTTCACACGAATAAACTGTTTGAGTCGCGGGTTCATCATCGGCTCTGCCCCATGATCGCCATGGAGGCAGGGCAGGCTGAGCCCCGCCCCGAATTTCAAGCCTCCAGCATTGAGCTCCAATGACCGAGCGCGCCTATGAGATGGATCAGCGCCAACGCGGCCCCTTGGTGGACCGCGCTAAGGCGTTCCGCGATGCGGGGCGTCATACGCTGCGCGTGCGAATCCTGCGCTGGGGAATTGTTCTGGGGGCGCTTGCCCTGGCTTTGGGCGCCGCCGCCTTCGCCTTGATAGACCGACTGGGCGGACGGCAAGTCGATCTGACGCTGGCGCGCGCCACCCTCAACGGCAGCCGCGTCACGATGGATGCCCCGAAACTGAACGGTTTTCGCCGCGACGGGCGCCCCTATGAAGTGCGCGCCCGCTCCGGCGTACAGGACGTGCGCAGCCCCAAGATCATCGAATTGAACGAAGTCGAGGCCAATCTGCAGACCGCCGATCGCACCTCTGTGCGGGTTTTGGCCCCCGAGGGCGTGTTCGACAGCGGCGCCGACCGGATGCGTTTGCAAAGCGGCTCCGGGACTGGTGGCTCCGGGACTGGCGGCGCTGGCGCCGTTCGCGTCACCAGCACCAGCGGCTACAATATCGTGATGCGGTCGGCCGAGATGGATTTCAAAACCGGCGCGATGCGCTCGAACGATCCAGTCTCCGTCACCATGACCAACGGCACGGTCGAGGCCGATTCTCTGGACGTGACCGGAAATGGCGCCAGTGTCAGCTTCATAGGCAATGTAAGATCGGTTATCATGCCTGAGGCGGGAATGAAGCCGCCGGCGCCGGGTCAGGAAAGAACAGCGCAATGATCGTGAGCTCTCCTTCCGTCCGTCGTCAAGTTCTCGTCGCGCTTGGTTGCCTGCTCGCGTTCAGCCCGCCCGCGCTCGCCCAGAAGGCCGGCCCGATGATTCCCGGCGGCAATTCGCGCGCCCCGGTGAGTATTGACGCCGGCAAGCTCGATTATTTCGATAAAGAGCAAAAGCTCGTTTATTCCGGTGGCGTCGTCGCCACACAAGGCGACGCCACCCTCAAGGCTCCCGAGCTCGTGATATTCATGGCCAAAGAGGCTGCAAGCGCCGGCGGGCGTAGTTTGGGCGGGGGCAGCCCTATGGGCGCCGATAGTCAGGTGCGCCGCATGGAGGCGTCGGGCCCGGTGGTCATCACCTCAAAGGATCAGGTGGGCACCGGCGACCGCGGCGTCTATGACCGCGCCGAGAACAAGGTTTTCATCTACGGCAATCCCGTTTTGAGCGAAGGGGCGCACGTGGTGCGCGGCGACGCCCAGTCGCGCCTCGTCTATGATCTGGCCTCAGGCCGTGCGCAGGTGACGGGAGGGCGGGTGCAGAGCCTGATAACCCCGAGCCAATCGCAGGACGGCGACAAGCCCAAGGCGAACCGAACCATTGCGCCGTCGCCAGCGTCGCGCTAGGCCATAGACTAAACTAAAAGCGGCTCCTGTTTCAGGCCGCAGGCTCACTTGCGCGAGAGCGAATGACCGTCCACGACGATTTCACCCGGTCGAATGCGCCAGCCGGCTCCAGCCAGCCGGCCGGACGCGCGCCCGTCGTCGTTGAGCATTACGGCGAAGGCTCTCTGGGCGCTTATAATCTGGGCAAGAGCTATGGTGGCCGTCAGGTAGTCCAGAACGTGAGTCTGGCCTTGCGCCGCGGCGAGGCTGTGGGTCTGCTCGGGCCTAACGGCGCCGGCAAGACCACGGTGTTCTACATGATCACCGGCCTGATAAAACCCGACAAGGGCGTCATTGAGCTCGACGGCTACGACGTGACGCCGCTGCCAATGTATCGCCGCGCGCGGCTTGGCATAGGCTACCTGCCGCAGGAAGCCTCGATTTTTCGTGGTCTGAACGTCGAGGACAATATCCGCGCCGTGCTTGAAGTCGCCATCCCCAAGCGCGACGCCCGCGAGGCCGAGTTGGAGGCCCTGCTCGACGAATTCGACATCAAGCGCCTGCGCAAATCGCCCTCCATTGCGTTGTCGGGCGGCGAGCGGCGGCGCTGCGAGATCGCCCGCGCTTTGGCTGGCCAGCCTTCGTTCATGCTGCTCGACGAGCCCTTCGCGGGCATTGATCCGATCGCGGTAGGCGACATTCAGGCGCTGGTGCGCCATCTGACGGCGCGCGGCATCGGCGTGCTGATCACCGACCACAATGTGCGCGAGACGCTGGGTCTTATCGACCGCGCCTATATCATCCATTCCGGCCAGGTTCTGACGGAAGGCTCGCCGGAGGAGATAGTGGCCGACGCTGACGTGCGCCGTCTCTATCTGGGCGAGGATTTCCGCCTCTAGAGCGATTGAGCTGTCAAGCTTTGTGACGGCCTTTTAACCAAGCCGGTAAACGCACCTGCAAGTGCAGCGTTTCATGCTCCACGAATGGCCTGTGGCTATTTTGCGGTTACGCTGCAAGTGCTATAAGCAAATTCTGGGCCGGGCGCTTTGTGCGCCCGCAGGTTGAGTTTCGGGTACGCTTTCATGGCGCTTTCCACAAAGCTGATGTTGCGTCAGGGACAATCCCTGGTGATGACGCCGCAGCTGCTGCAAGCGATCAAGCTGCTTCAATTGTCGAGCGTCGAGCTGTCGGCGTTCGTCGAACAGGAGCTCGAACGCAATCCCCTGCTTGAGCGTGCCGAGGAGGGCGAGGGCCCGGTGGCCGGGGAGGCTGCGCCCAGCAACGAATCCTCCCGGCAAGAAGCGAATGAATTCGCCAGCGAATCCGCACGCGATTCATCAGGTGAATTTTCCAGCGATTTTTCCGATAGAGGCTATGACGGGCCGGGAGCCGATTCCGGCGATTGGGGCGAATCCCCTGATGGCCGGCGCGAGGGCGATTGGGCGACCGATTCCATGCCCACTGATTCGCGTGCTTTGGCGGCAGATCTGGGCACTGAAGTAGACAACGCCTTCGACAGCGACCGCGCGCCGACGCCAGCCGAGCCCAGCTACGAAGAGGGCGGCCTGTCCGCCGGTTCATGGACCGGCACGCAAGGCTCTGGCGGCGGCGATGGCGAATCGCCCAACCTTGAAGCCTATGTCGCAGCCCAGCTGACTTTGGGCGAACATCTGGGCGCCCAGCTCTCCGTCGCCGTGTTCGATCCCACTGATCGGTTGATAGGCGGCGCCATTATCGACAGCATCGACGAGGCCGGATACCTGCGCGAAAGCCTGGAGGACATTGCCGAGCGGCTTGGCGCCCCGGTCGAGCGCGTCGAGCGCGTGCTCGCCATCGTGCATACGTTTGAGCCAACTGGAGTGGGCGCGCGCGATCTGGCTGAATGCATAGGTCTTCAATTGCGAGAGCGAGATCGTTACGACCCTGCAATGCAGGCGCTTGTGGCGAATCTGCCGTTGCTGGCGCGTCGCGATTTTGTGCAATTGCGCAAGTTATGCGGCGTCGACGATGAAGATCTAGCCGATATGCTGAAAGAGATTCGCAGGCTTGATCCCAAGCCCGGACGCGCCTTTGGCGGCGCGCCGGTGCAGCCGGTGACGCCCGACGTCAGCGTGCGCGCCCATTCCGATGGAACGTGGATGGTGGAGCTCAATCCCGAAGGTTTGCCGCGCGTTCTCGTCAATCAAACCTATGCCGCAAAAATATCGCGCCCCGGTCTTCCCGCGACTGAAAAAACCTACATCGCCGAATGCCTGCAGAACGCCAATTGGCTGACGCGCAGTCTTGAACAGCGCGCGCGCACGATTTTGAAAGTCGCCTCCGAAATCGTGAAGCAGCAGGACGCTTTCTTTGCGCGCGGCGTTGAGCATTTGCGGCCGCTGAATTTGAAAATGGTGGCGGACGCCATTGGCATGCATGAATCAACTGTTTCGCGCGTGACGTCGAATAAATATATTTCGAGTCCGCGCGGGCTGTTTGAATTCAAGTATTTCTTCACCGCTTCAATCCCCGCCCAAAGCGGCGGCGATTCCCACTCGGCCGAATCCGTGCGCTACAAGATCAAGCAATTGATCGATCAGGAGCCCGCTGACGACGTGCTTTCCGACGACGCCATTGTGTTGCGGCTCAAGGACGCCAACGTCAACATTGCGCGCCGCACTGTGGCCAAGTATCGCGAGAGCCTGCGCATTCCCTCGTCCGTCGAGCGGCGCCGCGAAAAGGCGGCCATGCGTCTGTAGGCCTTTTCGTTCAGGCTTTGGAGCATAGCGACACAATTGTGCGACGCACGCGCTTGCGCGCGCCGCAACGCGCCATACTTATTGAGAACGCGAGGTCAGGTTGACTTGCGCTCAAGACGCTTCTAACCCTTTTAACAGCGTCCAGTTTCGGGCTCCGTGTGAGCGCTCTTTAGGGGAGTGGAAACCAGTGGACTTGCGTGTCTCAGGAAAGAACTTCAGCCTCGGCGAGGCGATGCGTCACCACGTGACGGATCGGATTTCAAGCGCAGTTGAAAAATATTTCGACGGCCGGGTTGCCGGTCACGTGGTCGTCGATCACGAAGGCTCGGGCTATCGAACCGATTGCACCTTGCATCTTGCGTCAGGCGTGACGCTGCAAGCTGAAGGCTTCGCGATGGAGCCCTATATCAGTTTCGATCAGGCGGCGGAGAGGCTTGAGAAAAGGCTTCGTCGTTACAAGCGCAGACTGAAAGATCATCATCCCGGGAGCGGCAATGGCAATGGTTACGTCGAGCGCAGCGAAGGCGTCGAGACGATGGCTGCCTATGTGCTTGAATCGCCGGCAGACGACGTTGAGGCAGGCGCCTTCAGCCCAGTAGTCGTTGCAGAGAAAACAGCAAAACTGAGACGAATTTCTGTGTCTGATGCGGTTCTCGATCTTGATATGACCGGCGCTTCAGTATTGGTGTTTCGGAATGCTGGAACCGACCGGGTGAATATTGTATATCGCAGGTCGGACGGCAACATCGGCTGGCTTGATCCTTTAGGGTCGGACGGCAGCGTCAGCGCATAACGCGGCTGACGCGCTCTTTTTCGGACGCGCCGCCGGACGCTGTTTGCGGATCTGGCGGAACGTTCCTCACGAACCCGGTGCTCAATGCCGCTGAATGATCTTGTCGACTCCAACGCAATTCTGCCTGCGTTGCGCGTATCCACGAAAAAGCAGGCGCTTCAGGACATCAGCGAGAAGGCGGCCGAAATATCCGGCATGCCTGCGCGCGAGATTTTCGATGCGCTTTTGCAGCGCGAACGACTCGGTTCCACCGGAATTGGCGGAGGCATAGCCATTCCGCATGGGAAGATGCCGCGCACCGACCGTATTTTCGGCGTTTTCGCCCGCCTTGAGCGCCCGATTGATTTCGATGCGCTTGACGGCGACCCCGTAGATCTCATTTTCCTGCTGATCGCGCCCGAAGGCGCCGGCGCCGATCATTTGAAAGCGCTGTCCCGCATTGCGCGCGCGCTGCGCGACAAGGGCCTGACCGCCCGCCTGCGCGCGACGCGCGACGTCTCCGGCCTTCATCTGCTGTTGACGCAGACGCCGGCCTCCTTCGCGGCCTGAGGACTAGCGCCAAAGGCGGCTGGAATAATCGATTGCATAGCGCTCGGGCGCAGCCCCAATCGCCGCCATGCCGCTCAAGGCTGCATGATCGGTGACGATCAGACGGGTCTGGATGCTTGCCGAAAGCGCAGCCATTGGCGCCTTGTCCTCAAACGCAGCGCGAAACGTCTGATCCTCGAGAAGGCTGACGATGCGCGGCAGCACGCCGCCCGCCAGCGTCACCCCGCCGCGGGCGACAAACGCCAACGCCATATCGCCCGCAAAGCGCGCAACCAGATTCCAGAGCAGACGTAAAATCTCGCGTTCAAGGCCCTCTGCCTGGATGCCGGCTTTGGTGATTTGCGCTGCCGTTAAATTTTGCGGCGCCCGGCCAAGCATCGCCAGCCTCGCCGCATGCAGCCGCTCCAGACCGGGGCCGGACATCACCGCCTCGGCGGTGATTCGGCCATGCGCCCGTTCGAGATGGGGCCAGAGCTGTTCTTCGCAAGCGCCCAGCGGTCCGAAATCGACGTGTCCGCCTTCGCTGGGAATCGCCGCCAATCTGCCATCGACTTCGATCAGCGCCGAAAGCCCCAGCCCGGTTCCAGGCCCAAGCACAAGGCGCGGACCGCCGCGCTCTGGCGCCGGAGTCTGGCCGATCAGGCGCACGTCGTCGCGCGCCAGAACCGGCAGACAATAGGCCATGGCCTCGAAATCGTTGAGCGTCAGACCCTGTTCGAGACCAAGCTCGGCAGCGGTCTGCGCGCCGTCGATCAGCCAATCGGCGTTGGTGAGCTTGAGGCGCGGACCCGATACCGGGCCCGCCGCGCAGGCGATCATAGAGCGCGGCTTAACAGGCAGGCCGCCCAGCGCCGCGCGCGTGGCCTGCGCGAGGCCCGGAAAAGCATGAGTTTTCGCGCGGTTCAAGAAAACCGCAGGGGCGCCCGGTTCGGCGCTCATCGAATAGCGCACATTGGTGCCGCCGATGTCGCATAGCAAAAGCGGATGGGGAAACAGCACGGGCTCTCCTGACGGGCGTTGCGCCATAATGTAACCGGGCGCTCCTTCGTCAATTATGAATGTTTGCGTGAACGCGTTCCACGAAACCTCTTCCCAAATCGCCGGTCTTCCAAATGGCTGCGCATCGGCCTAGAAACCGCTGAACGCTGACCTTTCAGACAGGCGATTGACCCATGACCTTCAAGCACGCTCCGATGTTCCCGCTTGGCGCCGACCAGACGCCCTATCGCAAGCTCACCTCTGAAGGCGTGACGGTGGAAACTTTCAACGGCGCGCAAGTCCTCAGCGTCAGCGCCGAGGCGCTGCGGCTGCTGGCCGAGACGGCGATGATGGACATCAACCATCTGCTGCGCCCCGGTCATCTGGCCCAGCTGGCGAAGATTCTCGACGATCCCGAGGCGACCGGAAACGACCGTTTCGTGGCCTATGATTTGTTGAAGAACGCCAACATCGCAGCCGGCGGCGTGCTGCCGATGTGCCAGGACACCGGCACCGCGATCATCATGGGCAAGAAGGGGCGTCTTGTGTGGACGCAGGGCGGCGACGAAGCCGCTCTGGCGCAGGGCATACGTGACGCCTACGAGAAGAAGAACCTGCGCTATTCGCAGCTCTCGCCCGTGTCCATGTTTGAAGAGAAGAACACCAAGAATAACCTGCCCGCCCAGATCGACATCTACGCTGAGGGCGAGAGCGACTATAAATTTCTATTCATGGCCAAGGGCGGCGGCTCGGCCAACAAGACCTTCCTGTTTCAGCAGACGCCCTCCGTGCTGACGCATGACCGGATGATTGCTTTTCTGAAAGAGAAGATTCTTACTTTGGGCACGGCGGCCTGCCCGCCCTACCATCTGGCTATCGTCATCGGCGGCCTGTCGGCGGAACAGAACCTGAAGACCGTCAAGCTCGCCTCGGCCCGCTATCTCGATGATCTGCCCACCAGCGGCGGCGACGATGGTCACGCCTTCCGCGATCTGGCGATGGAGGAAGAAATCCACAAAATGACCCAGAAGCTGGGCGTGGGCGCGCAATTTGGCGGCAAATATTTCTGCCACGATGTGCGCGTGATCCGCCTGCCGCGTCACGGCGCCTCGCTGCCCATCGGCATGGGCGTGTCATGCTCGGCGGACCGGCAGGCCAAGGGCAAGATCACCAAGGACGGCGTGTTTCTGGAGGCGCTGGAGCGTGAACCCGCAAAGTATATGCCGGTGGTGGACGAGTCGAAACTGGGCGGCGACGTGGTCAAGATCGACCTCAACCAGCCGATGGCCGACATTCTGGCCAAGCTGACGCAATATCCCATCAAGACGCGGCTCTCGCTCACCGGCCCGCTGATCGTGGCCCGCGATCTGGCCCACGCCAAGCTGCGCGAGCTGCTCGATTCCGGCCAGCCGCTGCCTGATTATTTCAAGAACCACCCGGTTTATTACGCTGGCCCCGCCAAGACGCCCGAAGGCATGCCCTCAGGCTCGTTCGGCCCCACCACAGCCGGACGCATGGATTCGTTCGTCGACCAGTTTCAGGCCGCGGGCGGCTCGATGGTGATGCTGGCCAAGGGCAATCGCTCCCCGGCGGTGCGCGACGCCTGCAAGGCCCATGGCGGGTTTTATCTGGGCTCCATCGGCGGCCCGGCGGCGCGTCTGGCGCAAGATTGCATCAAGAAGGTGGACGTGGTCGCCTATCCCGAGCTTGGCATGGAGGCGATCTGGCGCATTGAAGTGGAAGATTTTCCCGCGTTCATCGTCGTTGACGACAAGGGGAACGACTTCTTCAAGGAGCTGAATCTGGGGTGAGGGCAGCTTGATCTTTACTTTTGACCGTGCGCTCATGAGCGATGATCTTCGAATGGCACGAGGAGAAGCGGCAATCGAACAGCGCAAAGCATGGCGTCAGCTTTCAAGACGCTGCTTTCGCCTTTGATGGTCGCAGGTGCGTTGAGGTGGCGTCTGATCGTTTCGGAGAAATGCGCCACGCCCGGACAGCGCTCGTGAACAATGTTATGATCACAGTAGTTTGGACACCAAGAGGATCTGTCGTGAGGCTGATTTCAGCCAGGAGAGCACGGGATGTCGAAAAGCGACGCTATTACGCGTATTTCGCTATCTGAGCTGCAGGCCCGCAAGGATCGGGACGGCTGGGCGTCGGACTGGGATCGCGTGCGCGCCCTGAGCGAATCCGAGCTTGAGCTGGCCATTTCGCAAGACCCTGATTCCGAACTCCCCACCGGCGGGCGGGTATATCTGTCAGTCGATCCCGATTTGGCCCTGTGGCTGGAGGCCCAACCCGGCGGATCGGCGGCGGCCCTTGACGCGCTTCTGCGCAAGGCGCGCGCTAGCGGCATTTAGCGCGCTCAAGCTCACCCCGGTTGACGCCCCCGCCCAAGAGCCTAAAAGCTCACATAAAATGTCCACTTGATGAGGCGCGATATGACGGGAGCGAGATCCTTTGTGGTCGATGACCGCGAAAAGGGAATATTCCTTCTCGATCGCGAGGCTTTGGTCTCCGACGAGGTTTTGCGCGGCGAGATGCGCAACATTTTCGCCAAGTGCTGGATTTACGTCGGCCACGGCTCCGAGCTGAAGAAGAACGGCGATTACCACACCCGCAAGGTCGCTGGCCGCCCGGTGATTTTCGCGCGCGACGGCAAGGGGCAGGTGCGCTGCCATTTCAACACCTGCCGCCATCGCGGCGCGCTGGTGTGCACGCAGCGCAAGGGCAATACGCGGCGCTTCAATTGCGTCTATCACGGCTGGATTTACAACAACGACGGCTCCATGGCGCGCGTGCCCGGCGACGAGGCCTATACGGCCGCCTTCGACCAGAGCACGTTCGGCCTCAAGGCGCCGGCGAAGTTTGAATCCTACCGCGATTTCTGGTTCATGAATCTCGACCCCGATTCCGTGTCGCTGGTCGATTATCTGGGCAAGGCTACTGAATATATCGACCTCGTGGTGGACCAGTCGCCGTCCAGCAATATGGAAGTGATTTCCGGCACGCAGGAATATGACGTCAACGCCAATTGGAAGTTGATGGTCGAAAACAGCGTCGATGATTATCACCTGCCCTCAACCCATTCGACGTGGCTCAATTTCATGGCCAATTCGGGCGTGAAGATGGAGCCTTCCAAAGATCCCGCGCTTGTTTTGCCCACGCATGGTCTGGCGATTGATCTTGGCAACGGCCATTTCACCACCGACAACGTCAACTTCCGCGGTCGCCCGGTGGCGGCGTGGATTCCGATCTACGGCGAGGACGCCAAGCCTGAAATGGCGGCGATCCGCGAGGAGCTGGTGCAGCGCGTCGGGCCTGAGAGGGCCAAGCGCATTTGCGACACCAATCGCAATCTCGTGATCTTCCCCAATCTCGTTATCAACGATGGATCTTCGGTGACGATCCGCACCTTCTATCCTGACGGCGCCAACAAGATGCAGGTCACGGCCTGGGCGCTTGGTCCGGTGGAGGAGAGCGAGAACGCGCGCGCGCGTCGTCTCGACGCCTTCCTCACCTTCTACGGCCCCGGCGGTTTTGCGACCCCCGACGACGTGGAGGCGCTGGAGCTGGTGCAGCAGGGGCTCGCCAATTACACCGACGACCGCTGGTCTGAAATGTCGCGCGGCATGGGCCGCGAGGGCGAGCAGCTCAACAGCGACGAGCACCATCTGCGCACGTTCTGGCGCCATTGGGACAAGATGATGACGGGAGCGCAGGCATGAGCGCGCAAATCGCAAATGCAGCCGTCACACGGGCAGAAGTTGAAGATTTCTTCTACCATGAGGCGGCGTTGCTCGATGAATGGCGCCTGGCCGAATGGGAAAAGCTGCTGGCTGACGACGCCACTTATTTCATCCCGCCCAACGACGATCTGGAAGGCGGCCATCGCGGCACGCTCTACATCATCTCGGATGACCGCGAGCGCATTCGCCAGCGCATTATCCGCGTGATGGATCCCAATTGCCATGCGGAATTTCCGCGCTCGCGCACCTGTCGCCTGATCACCAACGTCCGTATCACCGGCGTTGAAGGCGACATCGTGCACGCAGCGGCCAATTTCGTTTGCTACCGCTATCGCCGCTACCAGCGCGAATTCGTCTATGTGGGCTCGTATCAATACGCGCTGCGCAAGACGAGCGATGGCTTGCGCATCAAGGAGCGCCGCGTTCTGCTGGCCGCCCATGAATTGGGACAGCTTGGCTCGGTGAGCTTTATTCTCTGAGAGTTTGTGATTTCAAATGAAAAGGCCGGCTGCAAAGCCGGCCTTTTTTGTGCGCGCTAGAAATAGAGGAACGTGATCAGCGCAAACAGCGGGATCAGCACCGCGCCCGACCAAAGCATGTAGCCAAAGAAGCTCGGCATGTTGACGCCGGCCTGCCGAGCGATGGCGTAGACCATGAAATTGGGCGCATTGCCGATATAGGTGTTGGCGCCCATGAACACGGCGCCCAGCGAGATCGCCTCCAGCGTTTTCGACAGCGGCCCCATCAATTGCACCGGATCGCCGCCCGCAAGCTGGAAGAAGACGAGATAGGTGGGCGCATTGTCGAGGAACGAGGACAGGGCGCCCGTCAGCCAGAAATAGGCTGCGTTATTGGGCGAGCCGTCTGCATTTGTCACCAGCCCGACAAGCCCTGCAAACGGACCGGCCTTGCCCGCCTGCAACATCGCCAGCACCGGAATGATGCAGATGAAAATCCCGGCGAACAATTTGCCCACTTCAATGATAGGCCCCCATTCGAAGCCGTTTTCCTTGCGGTCCTGCGCCATTGTCAGCTTGATGGAGGCGATGGCGACCACAATCATGATCGCCTCGCGCAGCAGGTTTTGAATCTCAAGCCGCGTTCCAAACAGCGTCACGCCAATGCCCGGCTTCCATGTAGCGCTCATCAAAATGGCGCCGATCACCACGCCGATCAGGGCCAGGTTCACGAGGCCTGTCACCCGCAATGGGGCGTCGGGCGTGGTGTCGACCATACGCTCGGGTTCGCGACGCTGCATATAGGTGTCGAGCGCATAGAAGATCGCCAGCAACAGAACGAAAATCAGCGCCGTTTCCTTGAACAGATATTTGGTTGTCCAGAAGAAATCGACGCCGCGCAGGAAGCCCAGAAACAAAGGCGGATCGCCCAACGGCGTCAGCGAACCGCCGACGTTTGCGACGATGAAGATGAAAAACACCACCACATGGGCAATGTGCTTGCGGTCGTCATTGGCGCGCAGCAGAGGCCGAATGAACACCATCGCCGCGCCAGTCGTGCCGATGACGCTGGCGCAGGCGCCGCCGGCGGCCAGCAGCATGGTGTTGGCGACAGGCGTGTCATGCAAATTGCCGCGCACGACAATGCCGCCCGCCGCCGTGAACAGCGCCAGCAGCAGCAATATGAAGGGCGCATATTCCAGCGCCAGAACATGGAACACCGATTCCCATGCGGTCGAGGGCCCATAGATCAAAGCCATCGGCGCGAGCGCGAGCGCGCCCCAGACGGCGGTCACCTTGCCGTAATGATGGTGCCAGAAATCGGGCGCCAGCAACGGAAACAGCGCGATCGACAACAGCATGCCGGCGAACGGCAAGCCCAGCAACGGCGACATCGCCGCTCCGTCCAGCGCTGCGGCGTAAGCCGATTGTGCGCCCAACGGGCAGGCGAGGCTGGCAAGGGCAGCCGCAAAAAGCGCGCGGCCCATTCTGGTCGTCGGTTTCATATGTCCTCCGCAATCAAGAGCATGCACAATTTAAAGATTCATTCACCATAAGCGCCCAACATAGCGCTTTATCAGGCATAGCGACAACTGACCCGAAGGCCGCCAAACTCATGTGCCGCTGGATTGCATACCACGGAAAGCCCGTGTTTCTGGAGACGCTGGTGGCCGCTCCCGAACGCTCGCTCATCGCCCAGTCCATCCACGCACGGCAAGCGCCCTCGCCCACCAATGGCGACGGCTTTGGTCTTGGCTGGTATGGCGAACGCGATGAGCCCGGTCTTTATCGGGAAGTGCGCCCGGCATGGTCGGACGAGAATTTGCGCTCGATCTGCTCGCAGGTGCGCTCCCGCCTGTTCTTTGCCCATGTGCGCGCCTCCACCGGCGCCTCCAGCGCCCACGCCAATTGTCACCCCTTCGTGCGGGACCGTCGTATGTTCATGCACAATGGACAGATCGGGAATTACGCAGCCGTGAAGCGCCGCGTTGAAGCATTGATCCCTGACGATTGCTACGGCGAACGGTTCGGATCGACCGATTCCGAAGCGCTCTTTCTGGCCGCCTTTGGCGCAGGCCTGACGGACGATCCGGTGGCGGCCATGGCGATGACGCTTCAGCGCATCGCCGCCATCATGACGCAGTCTGGCGTGCGCGAGCCGCTGCGATTTACGTCCGCGCTCAGCGACGGGCAAACGATCTGGGCTTTCCGATGGGCGTCCGACGACCAGGCGCCCTCGCTCTATTATCGCCGTGGCGACGACGGCGCTCTCACCATTGTCTCCGAGCCGCTCGACGGCGAAACGGGCTGCTGGCGGGAGGCGCCGCAGGGGTCCGTCCTGATTGCGCGTGCGGGCTGTGACATTGAATTGCGCTGCATGAATAGCGAGATCCGACGCGTAGCGTAGCTATTATAATTTGTGCGACCAAAGATTTTTTGGAAGACGTATTTCATGTCAATTGATCCAGCGCGCCGATTTGGCGCATCAAAATGTTTGCCGCGCCTCTTGATTATGACGCCGGTTTTCAACGATTGGGAATCGCTGGCCAGCCTTGTCGCCGACATTGAAATAGCGATGGCGGAAAGCCCCTGTCCCATTGAATTGCTTGTGATTGACGATTGCTCGACGGAAGCAGCGCCAGCGCGCATGTTCACATCTGGGATCGTCTCGCGCATTCAATCGCTCAGGTTGAGCGTCAACGTCGGACACCAGCGCGCCATTGCTGTTGGGCTTGTCCATGCGTCGCAGCGCACCGACGTTTCTGCTGTTGCGGTGATGGATTGCGACGGCGAGGACAGGCCGCAGGAGCTGAAAGCGCTCATCCATGCGCTATGGCTGGCGCCTGATTTTGTGCACGTCGCCAAACGAAGCAAGCGCTCGGAAAGTTGGACTTTCCGCATTTTCTATTGGCTGTACGGGCGACTTTTTAAACTGCTGACTGGCGCATCGATCAGTTTTGGAAATTTCTCGATTCTGCCGTTTAGCTATCTGCGCCGCCTCATTGTCGAGCCGAGCGTCTGGAACCATTATGCGGCGACGATGATCAAGTCGAAAATCCCGATCCGCTACGTGCCAACTGTGCGCGGCGTGCGCTATGCGGGCCAGTCGAAAATGAAGTTCACCAATCTTGTCCTGCACGGACTTGGCGCCATTTCGGTGTTTTCCGAAAACGTCTTCGTGCGCATTCTTCTATTCAGCAGCATTGTTTTTACATTCGCTCTGCTTGGCGGCGCCATTGTTCTGTCGATCCGCATGTTCACCGATCTTGCCTTCCCCAATTGGGCGACGACTGCGCTTGGCTTTGCGTTTCTGATCAGCTTTCAAGCGGTGATGACGCCGATCATGATCGCATTTTTGTTGCTCAATAGCCGCTCGGCCATTCAACCGGCGCCAAAGGACCATGTGCTGTCGATGATCGAGGATATGCGCGAATTGCTGCCAGCGCGGCCTGAGCCGGTGAACGCAAGGCCTGTTGCCGGGGCTATTTGAGGCGCGCTGATCAGTGCGCCTCGTCCCAGTTCCTTGCCGCCTTTGCATCCACCTGCAACGGCACCGACAGATGTACTGCAGGGTTGGGCGCGTCCACCATCACCCGCCGCGCCAGCGCAATCGTCGCCTCGATCTGTGATTGCGGAACTTCGAAAACCAATTCGTCGTGCACCTGCAACAGCATTTGCGCGTCCAGCTTTGCGTCCACAAGCGCGGCATCCATGCGCGTCATGGCGCGGCGAATGATGTCGGCGGCCGAGCCTTGAATCGGGGCGTTGATCGCGGCGCGCTCATTGAAGGCGCGCTCGGAAGGGTTGGAGGCGGCGATGCGCGGATAATGGCATTTGCGTCCAAAAATCGTGGTCACATAGCCCTTCTCGCGACAGGTCTTCTTGGTAGCCTCCATATAATCGCGGATGCCGGGGAAGCGTTCAAAATATTTCTTGATATAGGCGCCGGCCTCCTCGCGCGAAATGCCAAGCTGATTGGCAAGGCCAAACGCAGAGATGCCGTAGATGATGCCAAAGTTGATCGCCTTGGCGCGTCGGCGCACGTCTGACGGCATGTTCTTCACCGGCACGCCAAACATTTCGGACGCCGTCATGGCGTGAATGTCGAGCCCGTCGGCGAAGGCTTTTTTCAATTGCGGAATATCGGCCATGTGCGCCAGCACGCGCAATTCGATTTGCGAGTAATCGGCCGAGATTAATTGATGTCCCGGCGCGGCGATAAACGCTGTGCGAATCTTGCGCCCGGCCTCGTTGCGCACCGGGATGTTTTGCAGATTGGGTTCGGACGAGGACAGGCGTCCGGTCGTGGTGGCCGCCAGCGAATAGCTGGTGTGCACGCGTTGCGTGCGCGGGTTCACATAGCCGGGCAGCGCGTCGGTGTAGGTTGATTTGAGCTTTTGCAGCGAGCGCCATTCCAGAATGCGCGCGGGCAGATCGTGCCCCTGTTCGGCCAATTCCTCCAGCACGCTCGCGGTCGTCGACCATGCGCCGCTGGCGGTTTTTTTGCCTCCCGGCAAGGCCATTTTGCCAAACAGAATGTCGCCCAATTGCTTCGGGGAGCCGGGATTGAACGGCTCGCCGACAATGGCCTGAATGTCGGCCTCCAAGCGGGCCATGCCTTGCGCGAATTCGCCCGACAGCCGCGACAGGATTTGCCGGTCGATCGAGATGCCGCGCCGCTCCATGCGGGCCAGCACGTCGATCAGCGGGCGCTCCAGCGTTTCGTAGACGGTACGCACGCCTTCAGCAGCAAGGCGTGGTTTGAGCACGCTCCACAGGCGCAAGGTGACGTCGGAATCCTCGGCTGAATATTCAGCGGCCCTGTCGATGGCCACGCGCGCAAAACCGATGAAGCTCTTGCCCGTGCCCGCCACGTCTCCAAACGGAATCGGAGCGTGGCCCAGATGCTTTTGCGACAATTCATCCATGCCATGGCCGTTGCGGCCGGCGTCCAGCACGTAGGACATCAACATCGTATCGTCGATATTCACGACGTCGATTCCCGCCTCGCGCAGCACTTCGAGATCGTATTTCATGTTTTGCGCGATCTTGAGAACGCTTCTGTCCTCAAGCAAAGGCTTCAGGCGCGCCAGCACGATTTCGCGTCGCAATTGTCCCTCCGCCAGCCCGCCCTCGCCAAACAGATCCCCCGTGGCGCCTTCCTTCAAATGGCCGATTGGGATGTAGCAGGCGCGTCCCGGCGCAATCGCCAGCGATACGCCCACAAGGTCGGCCTCGAAAGGATCAAGCGACGAGGTTTCCGTGTCGATGCAAACGACGCCGAGATCGAAGGCGGCTGCAATCCAGCGATCCAGCGCCTCAACGCTTGTGACTGTCTCATAGGCTGAGCGGTCGATCTTCTCGCTCAGCGCACGCGCCGCCCGATGGAGCGCCAACGCCTGCGGCGAGCCTTCGTCATGGGCGTTGTCATGGGTGCCGTTTTGGGCGCTGGCGACAGGCGCGCCCGGCGCCGAGCCCGCTATGTTCGCCTCTGTCTCCGGCGCCCCGGTTTGCGCAGGCCGCTCCTGCAAATCGCCGTTGCGCGCGCGCCAGCCGCCCGGGCCGACAAGCTTCGGGTCGGCGTCGATCTCGTTTGGGTCGACGCCGAAGATTTCCCCGGCGCGCCGCGTGATCGTGGTGAATTCCAGCGCCTTCATGAAAGACACAAGCGTCTTGCCGTCAGGCGGAGCAAGGCCCAGCTCGTCGAGCGGCGTTTCAAGTTCGACGTCGCACACCAGCTCCACGAGCTTTTTCGACACGCGCACCTGCTCAATGATGTCGGGATTGGTCAAAGTCTCGCGCCGCTTGGGCTGTTTGATTTCCCCGGCCCGCGCCAGCAGCGTGTCGAGATCGCCGTATTCGTTGATGAGCTGGGCCGCAGTCTTCACGCCGATGCCGGGCGCGCCTGGCACGTTGTCGGTCGAATCGCCCGCCAAAGCCTGCACGTCGATGACTTTATTGGGCGGCACGCCGAAATAATCGATCACTTCGGCCTCGCCGATGCGCCGTTCTTCGCGCGCGCCAGCCGAGCCAGCAACCCCCGAGGCGGGGTCAAACATCGCCACGCCCGGCTCGATCAGCTGCATCAAATCTTTGTCGGCGGAAATGATCAGGACGTCGGCGCCGCGGTCGCGGGCCTGGCGCGCATAGGTGGCGATGAGATCGTCAGCCTCATAGCGATCCTGCTCCAGCGGGATGAGGCCGAAGGCCCGCACGGCCTCGCGCATCAGGGGAAATTGCGGGATCAAGTCCTCTGGCGGCTCGCTGCGATTGGCCTTGTAGGCAGGATAGAGCGCCTTGCGAAACGAGTTTTCGGATTTATCGAAAATAATCGCCAGATGGGTCGGGCGTACGCCCGCCGCGCCCTTTTCGATGAACTGGAACAGTTTGGTGCAAAACAGCCGCAGCGCCCCTGTGGGCAGCTTGTCGGACCGGTAATTGTATTTTGGATCCTGCCGCATCGACTGGAAATAGGCGCGGAAGACGAAATTGGATCCGTCGACGAGGAAGATGTGGTCGCCCTTTTGAACGGGGCGATGAACGGGGGTCATGGGCGCTCTGGTCCGAATTGAATTTTTCGAACCTTAGAGCATGCAGGGCGAGTTTGGATAAGGGTTTTACGCGAAAAACACGCGCCCCTTATCCAGCTTTGCGGGAATCGGGCGCAGGACGGTGCAGCCAGAGCGTGACGGCCGCCAGCGCCAGCAGACCGAGCCAGAAGGCTTTATCCTGCAGGATCAGCAGCGTCATCATGCCCCAGAGGATTGCGATGAAATGCTCGACCAGCGCCACCAGTTTGGATTGCGAATGGCGCCGACCCAAAGCGATGCGCCGCGCCGGGGCAGGGCGCCACAGATTGATCAGCGCCGTTGAGCCCGCCGCCCCAATCGCGCAGGCGGCCACGATCGCCGCATCCGCCAGCGAAATGAACCCCAGGCCGATCACCAAAGGCGCCAGCACGAGGGCGAGCGGCGTCGCGACCGCCTCCAGTTTGCGTCGTCTTTGATCGGACGCGCTCACCGGCGCCGCCGCCAGCAGGTCGGGCGCGTCTTCGCTGGAAATGGCGACCCACGCCAGCGAGGCCGAAAGCTGGGCGGCGACGATCACCGCCGTCGGGCCCAGAAGGAAGGCGATCGCCTCGTCTTGCGGTTGCAATCGCCACAGGCCGCCAATGATCGGCAGGGTGTAGATCGCCTGCATCGCCAGATGGCCGGCGAGCCAGGGATCGCGCGCGAGCAGCTTCCATTCTTTCCAGCGCAAGGCGTTGGCCGGGCCGGGGCGGAAAAAGCGCGCCCTGCGCCCGCTTCCAGTCTTTGTAGCGCCCAGCGGCGCGCCGGCTGCGCGGAGCGACGCGGACAGGAAAAATCCGCCCAGCAGTCTGGCCATCAGCGCCATCGCGCAAAAGCCAAACGCCAGCAGCCCCGCCAGCGCGATCAAATCGCCCTGCGCGCCTTTGATCGGCGCCCAGAACAATCTGGTGACGGGCAGGCCGCTTTGGCCTTGGCTGGCAAGGCCCGCCAGCGTTCGGTCCAGTTCGTCGGGCAGAAAGTTGAGCGCCTGAAGCAAGATCACGAACGTGGCCCCGATCAGCATCGCCACGACCTGCGCAACTTGACGGGTGCGGCGCGGCCCGATCAGGGCGAACAGGCCCAGCGCCAGCGCCACGCCAAAGGCGGTCGCAGTCAGTCCGAGCCCCGCCAGCGTCGGCGCCAAAGCCAGCCAGCGCGGGCCGCCAAACCAGACCAGGCTGGCAATCAGCGGCAGAAGAAACAGCGCGACTGCAAGCGTCGCCTCAATGCAGATGGCGATCGAGCGGGCGGCCAGAATGCGGGCGGGCGGCAGCGGAGAGGTCAGGATCAGATCAAGATCGCCCCGGCTGTACAGCGCCCGCGTCGCTCCGGTCAGCGCATGCGAGAACAGCCACGGCAGCACGATCAGCACGCCCGCAACCATTGCTCCGTCCAAAGCCTGACCCTGCGCCGGATCGGCGGCGAGCGCGGCCAGCCAGCGGCTGACGGGCCGTACCATCAGCAACATGCCGACCATGGCGGCGGCCAGCACAATCCAGCCCCGGGCCGACAGCCGCGCGCCGGCGGCGCCGGCGATTGCGCGCACGCCTAGCCGCAGGTCGAACGCCGCCAGCCAGATGAGGGAGCCGGGCTGGGGTGCAAGGGCCACACGCTTGACGCCGCTCATGATTCCGCCAGCGTCTGCGCATTGGCGCCGGTCAAAGCCAGAAACACGTCTTCCAGCGTGCCGTTTGGGCAGCCGGCCTGCGTCCGCAATTCGTCCATCGTGCCCTGCGCGACCAGCTTTCCGGCTCCGATAAGGCCGATCCGGGTCGCCAGCCGCTCGGCGACTTCCAGAATGTGCGTGGTCAGCACAATCGCAGCGCCGGCGCGCACCTGCTCGCCCAGAATGTCCTTCACCAGCCGTGCGGCGGCGGCGTCGAGGCCGGTCAACGGCTCGTCGAGCATCATCAGGCGCGGCTCATGGACGAGCGCGCCCGCCAAAGCCACCTTCTGTTTCATTCCGCGCGAGAACCCCTCGCAACGCTGACCGCGTTGCTCCCAAAGACCAAGGCGGCGCAGCAGGTTTTCCGCCTTCGTCTGCGCCCGGTCGGGCGGCGCATCCCACAGGCCGGCGACGAATTCGAGATATTCCAGCGGGGTGAGCTTGTCATAGAGCATCGGCTCGTCGGGCAGCCATGCGGCGAGGCGCTTGCCGGCGACGGGGTCGGCCAAAGCGTCGAGCCCGAAAATCTCAATCGAACCTGAATCCGGGCGCAGGAGCCCCGCCGCCATCCGCAAGGTGGTCGTTTTGCCGGCGCCGTTGGGGCCGAGCAAAGCGTAGAACTCACCGGGCTGGATTTCGAGGTCGAGCCCGTCGACAGCTGCCCGATCAAACGATTTGCGCAGGTGCGACAATCGCAAGGCGGGCGCGTTCGATTGGTCTTTGTGATCCATGGCGGTCCCTTGCTCTACATCAGCTGAGCAATGGTAGTTGTTCGCGCTTTCGCAGGCGTTAAAACGTGCAGGGGCGAAAAGCGCAGGGTGGAAAAAGCTGTTCGTGCGCAAAAAGGGACTCGCGTCGAGCTTCAGGATGATCTTCT
>CANJPM010000020.1 GCA_947476075.1 Beijerinckiaceae bacterium | reverse complement strand
AAGCTGCGGGATGAACCTCTAAATGGCGAGATCTTCTATACTCTGAAGGAGGCGAAGGTCGTCATCGAGGGTTGGAGGCGGCATTACAATACGATCAGGCCCCACTCATAAATTCGATATCACCAGCCTGCATCAGCGCTTTTACATTGGCCGGCGGCGCAACACCGAACAGATACGTCGGCCACTCCAGCGCTAGCTACAAACCCAATCGTCAACTAACATAACGACTGGATCACCTCATGAGGTCCGGGCAATATACGCATCGATGCTGCGAACGCAGCAAGGACTGCGTGAAGCGCCTCGTGTCTCAAGCGCCATTCCATGGCGCTCGAGCCGCCCCAGCTTGATTGTAACGCTTACATGAATAGACGAACCTGAGTTTACAACGCTTGCCGCTACGCGTTCATCGTCAATTGAATGAGAACAAACTGATTTGATTTTACCCCTATAATCGGAGCACTTTTGTTGAAACGCCTTTCATGATCGGAGCAGTCTTGAAGCTACATTCACATTCCTAAAAAAATGGCGGCAAAAACTTGTCGATCCCGCTGGGAATCTACGAAGCGCTATAGCGCTCCTCGGAATACTATTTCAAAGATAAATCATTCTTCGACTTCACCGGCCTGACGATGGCCCAACTGGTTCGAATCGAAGTACCGCAGATGTTAGTTCTATGTAGCGGGACAGACGACCAGGTATTTAGTCCCGGAGAGAAGCGGTAAGGATTGAATCTGAACCTCCGTGGCTCTTTTGTTCAGATGCTTGCAAAGTATTCACAAGATGCAAGCCTGTTCATAGCCCTCAGCCGACACGCATGGTTGCATACATCAATTAAGAGCTGAAGGGGCTGTCTTAGTTGCAGCGTTTGACAGTTGCTTCTTTGATGGTGCGGTTTGGGCAAATCAGAAGGAAGACTCTAATCCACATTCTTTAGTGCATTAACCCAAGGTACGAGGGCAGCCTTGACGGTGGAGAACCTCCACCCCTCATCATATCAAACGCCGAGGTACACGCGAGATACAATTTGGCTCGTAACAGGCTCAAGCTGATTGGGTCTCCGACCAGAGATATGATGCTAATTTTGCAATGCTTGGATAATCCCACGTAACGGTCGACTCGATCGGAATTTTGAGCAGATCCTCCGCATCCGCTGCGATTTCGACGGCCATAAGCGACGTCACTCCATAGCTCTGCAACGCAACCTCAGGGTCGATGAGATCCGGCTTGGTCTCCGTGAGTTCGGCAACGCGACCTATGAGCCAATTTTCGATAGCGGCCTGGCTTAATAACGTCGTCATGACGAAAGCGCCTCGGAATCCGAAGAATCGAAAACATGCATTCCAATCATGATGGATTTCCGCGCGTTCGCCGGCCGCTCACGGAACCGTGAGCGGATTTCGCTGTAACGGGTCTTTCCGCTCGTGGTCTTTGGAATTTCTCCCGGCCCCACAAACCAGATGTGATCAAGCGATACATCGAAATGGCTGGCGATGCTTTCCTGCATAGCGCGAGCAATCTTGCCTAAGGCGGTTGTATCTGTCGCATCGAAAAGCAGACGCCGCTCAGGGCCAGCTATGGAGGCCATCCCGATCAGCACCTCGTTGCTGTCGTTCATCTCGACCGACAGCACAGCAACGTCCTGCAAGCACTCGTGGCATGTCAACATCTTGCTTACAACGTCATCCGGGTAGATATTACGTCCTGCAACAATGATGATCTCTTTCAGTCGACCAACAATGAAGATTTCTCCATCGAGGAAAAAGCCAAGATCGCCCGTTCGGAAATAAAACGCTGCGTCATCTGACTGCGCGATGCGCGATCCGAAAACGGCTGCTGACTCGATGGGCCGCCTCCAATAACCTTGCGCCAGATGCGGGCCCGCGAGCCAAACCTCCCCAATTATACCATCTGCACATTTAACGCAGGTAACCGGATCTACAATCGCGCTTACTTGCCCATTCGGAGGATGGCCGCAAGATACGACGCCTTGGCCCGGGAGTTCGGGAGCAATGATGCGCACTACGCCGCGCTCGTATTGTTCCCGATCAAGATTGAGGATGCGCGGTAGTTGTTTCGCCTTTGTGGCTGCAGCTAGCAGAGTCGTTTCCGCCATCCCGTAGCATGGCCTGAACGACGATCTCTGGAAACCAACCTTTCCGAACCGATCGTGAAACGCTCGAAGCGTTTCAACGAGAACGCGCTCGGCGCCATTATAGGCCGAATGCCATGAAGAAAGATCGAGGCCTGCTTCTGCGTCAGCCGCAATGCGCTTTAAGCAGAGCTGATAGGTAAAATTAGGTCCACCAGCTACGACGTTATTTTTGCCCGAGATTAGCTGTAGCCACCGTAACGGTCGCTTGACAAAACTTGCGGGCGCCATGAACCAGGTCTCAGAACCAACATATACCCCCTTCAGCAGGCCGAGGACGAGCCCCATGTCGTGAAAGTGGGGTAACCACGACACACCTGTCTGGTTCGCACCAAGCCCTATCGTGTCGCAAATCATTTTCAGATTAGCCGTCAGATTTTCGTGCCTAATAATGACTCCCTTGGGCGCGCCCGTCGAACCAGAGGTGTATTGCAGCAAGGCGATTTCCTGCGGGTCCGACAGCAAGAATGAATCGCCACTGCCTGATTCCTCCAGATCTTCAATCGTCGTCAGCCGCAGCGAAGCAAGCATTGGCGTGCTTGCAAGGCAGGCCTGAGCCTTGATAGCGTTTGCGCTCGAAGTTATCACGATGCGCGCCTGCGAATTGGACGCAACGTTCGCGAGCGCCTCCTGCGACCGCTTCGGACTGACCATCGGCACGGGCACGGCAATCGCGCCCGCCATCAAACAGGCAAAAAAAGCAATCAAGAATTCAATGCCGGCTGGAAACAAAAGAATCACCCGCGCTTGGCCATCGTCATCCGCGCCAAGATCTGCGGCCAGCGCAGCAGCAGCGGAGCGCGCACGCGTGACCAACTCGAAATTGGTGATCTTGATGCATTCATCGCCAATCTCCGGTAAAAAAGCATAGGCGAGAGCATCCGGGCGCGCCTCTGCGTTCTCCTGCAGCCGTATCATTAAGGACGCAGTGTCAGGGCGCATGATTGTTATCCCGTGCTGGGGCGTATGTATTGAGCTTGAAAGCGTCAGCAATCGCACCCAATGCTGCGAGCCGGGGCGCTTGCTCATGCCAGAGATGAAAGAGGGTCACATCATCGGCGTCGAAACGATCGACCAAATCGACAATTTGCTCATGGCATTGCTGTTTTGTTCCGCTGATGACAACCTTGAGATCGTTTTGAAGCCAATGCTCCACACGTTTGCGCTGCGCTTGAGCGGCGATTTCAGTTTCAGCGCAAATGCAGGTCGCTGCAATCTGCACCCGCCCTTCAAATCCGTCGCCACGCGCCGAGCAGGCTTCACGAAACGCCCGCGCGACAGATGGTTCCTGCGCGCTGCCGCGATGGAACAGCGAATAGGCGAAATGCGCCCGATTGGCGCCCGCCCGCCGCGCGGCGCGCTCGCTCGATCCCATCACCCAGAGCGCGGGCGCCATTGCATGCTGGGGCGTCGCGCCGAAGGCGAAGCGATGCCCCGCCTCAAACCTGCCGTGCAGAAACGCCTCAAGCGCAGGCAGTTTTTGCGCGAAAGAATCCGGCTGGGCGCAAAAATCTGAATCACTTAAAGCTGCAAGCGCAATTGCATCTTCCGGCACGCCAGCGCATACGCCAAGATAGATGCGCGACGGATAGAGAGCGGCGAGCGTCCGAAATGTCTCAGCTACCTGCAAAGGATTGTAAAGCGGCAGGAGCACCGCCGCCGACCCTATGCGGATGCGCGTCGTTCGTTGTCCAAGCGCGGCCATCACTATCGCTGGCGCGCCCCATGCAAAATGCGCTTCATGGTGCTCGGCAACCCAGAAGGTATTGTAGCCGAGCCTCTCTGCGGCGTCTGCGAGTTCCAAGCTGTCACGCAAAACCGAAGCGCCATCTCTTCCGGGTGCAATGATACCGAAATCGAGGACGGAGACGCTGGGCGCGCGAGACGGTGCTAAAATGCTCATGACGCTGTCCTTGCAGAGTGGACAGGAGCCAGCGGATCAACGGCGCTATAGGTGTTCCAGAAAAGCACATTGCGATCCGCCAGTTTTCTGTCTGCTAGAAGTCCGAGGCACTTTTCAGTATAGGTAACCTCCGTGCGAAAGGCGCCAAGCGCCACAACATCGCGCGCAGCCGCTTCAGAGGATGCGTTGCCAATCCCGTATCCGGGCGCAGCATAATCATCAATCCAGAGGCTCTCGCCCCAATCCACGGGATCGCGATATCCGCAGATACGCAATAGGGCGAGCGTTTGCTCCGCCAGTCTCCTCATCTTACCAGGGCCTGTGATCATCATCGGAACAAGGCGCACAGCGACCAATCTGACAGGAAGACGCGCCATTGCGAAACCAAGATACAAACCCGCAGCGGTGGCGCATGTGCCAGTTGGGACGACGACATCGTCGGGGCAGGAAAGTTCCTTGTTGGCAATAGCGGCCGCCAATTCCAAAGCGCCTTCAATAATACCAAGAACGCCGATTGGATGTTTTGATCCAGGCGGAATCCAATAGGCGGGCTCTCCTCCCCATCGTGTGCGCGCGTATGCCAGCGGCGCCTCATACCAATGTTCGCAACGCAAAACCTGCATGCCAAAGGCCGGCAAAAGCCGACGGTTGAGTTCGGTCTCGGAGCAAGCCTGCTGCGGCAATAAAAGGGAACGGGTGCGAAACCCACAAGCAGCGCCATGAACGGCTGTTGCAAGCGCCTGATGACTTCCTTGTGGGCCCATCGTCGCGAGCGTTGAGAGACCCTGCAATTTTGCATGACCCAAGAAATACTCAAGGTTTCGTACCTTGCTCCCGCCATACGCGGGTGAAGTCAGATCATCGCGCTTGATCCATAAACTACGCAGCTTCCAAAGTTGCGCAAGCTCCTGCGCTTCAGTGACGGGAGTTGGCCCCTCCAGAAGATTTTGCACGGGGAATCGCCGATCAAGTCCCGGCACCATTTCCAGCAGATGGCGCCGCCGGCTCATTCGTGGCCCCTCTGCGCCTGAGTTGATGGATAAAGAGCCCCCAAAGCATTTTCGAGCGCTGCATGAAAATCACTTTGATTAAAGAAACGGGTCACGCGCGGATCTTTTGCTGAATAAGAAAGCACGCGGTTTGATAGCGCGGGCAAAAGATGCTGCATCAACTTGATGAATACTAAAGACGGATTTCGATACTCAGCTTCAACATCAATGATATCGCCAAGCAGCAGGTGACGGACCGTCTTCGTCAAATCGGCAATTGTCGCGAGCATCGTTTCAGAAAACATTTGGTCTGATGAAATCATATCCATATCGATAATCGAACCAAGATCGACAAAGCCGCCGTCTATAACCGCATTTTTCGTTTCTAAACAATGACCCACGCCAATACTCTCGATGCTGCTCGGCATAAAGCCCAATACGAGAAGCCGCGCCACGAGATCGATCCAGCGATCAATCGTGATCTGCGGATCACAAAGAGTGGAGACTTTTGAACGCCAGGCGGCAGCCCCGTCTGCAGAACCCAGAATCGTTGGCAAGTGGGCAACACGCAGCGGCACGCAGGGGTAAAAATAAACAAACGCGCCAAGCCCGCCCACAATTTGCTGTTCCACAATTCGCATCGCGCGTTGTGACAGTCGGGGCTTCAGTTTCTCCAGATGTCGTTCGGCGACGTGAGTCTGCCAGCGAACGATTGCGAGCGGCAATGGAACAGAAGCAAGCGTATTAAATTTAGCCAAATAGGCCGTCTGGACTTGAACCGCTGCATGAGTATCTTCGAGAGCTTCCGCAACGGTTACAGCCAGCGGAATCTTTTGCTCTACGAGCGGGAAATGTTCGAGTGCCGAAAACAGGGACCGCCCGCGCGCCGGGTATTCAATCCGGAACGCCTGCAATGCGTCAAGATGGTGTTCAACGTAATCAGCAAGCGGCTCGCTTCCCTTCACCGCAATCACGCCTGACGGAATACGCCGGTAAAAGGCGCGCAAATGGCGGAAAGGGCGAACCTCGACGCCATTGTCGAAGGGCGCGAGCTCCTGCACGATCCATGGTGCCTCGCCTAACGTTTCAATAATCGACGTCAGTTCGTCGTGTGCGTTCAAAAGGTGGCGCGCATGCACGCTGGCGTCCCAAACTATCTCCAGGTCTTGCGACTGATGCTGTTTCGTCATTTCACACCGTTAGGCGAACGCATCGCCTTTAGCTTGGCAAGCCCGGCGCGTCGAATCTCCGACTGCGTCAGGGAGGCCTGCATCTGTCTGTCGACCGTCACCAATTGCGCCAGACCCGCGCAGGATATATCCGGGTTCAAGGCGACCGTCTCAAGAACGAGCTTGATTTCACCAACGATTGCTTCAGCTGTCGTCTTGTCGAAGAGGTCGCTCGAAAACTCCAGCGTACCTGACAGCATATCCTCCCCACTGAACGTAAGGAGCAAATCATATTTAGCCGTCTTGGTGTCGACTAGAATTGGCTCAAACTGAACATATCGGGAGGAAATGCGTGAAAATGGACCATTCTGCAAAACAAGCTTGACCTGAAACAGTGGCATTTTACCAGGCTGTCGCGGCGGGTTGATCTGCTGCACCAGTGCGTCAAACGGAACGTCCTGATTGGCAAGCGCATCGAGAATACGCGGCTGAACTGATTTCAACACATCGCGGAATGTCGAAAGCCCGGCTAGGTCGAAACGCAATACAAGTTGATTAATAAAGAACCCTATCAGCGCTTCGGCAGCTTCATGTCTCCGCCCTGCCGCATCTGTTCCAAATACGACATCATCCTGCCCAGAGCGCCTTCTTAACACCAGGGCGAAGGCTGCAGCCAGCATCGAAAACAAAGTCGTAGCCTCTTTACGACAAAGGGCCCTGATCGCGCTCGACACGATAGGCGTCAGAGCAAAATGTAATACCCCTCCTTCAAAGCTAGCAATAGCGGGCCGAGGACGATCGGTCGGCAAAGAAAGCTCGCGAAGGCCAGCAAGGTGTTTATGCCAATAACGCAATTGGCTTTCCAGAACGCCTGTTTCAAGCCGTCCTTCATGCCACGCCGCATAATCGAGATATTGCGAGGCCAGCTCAGGAAGAGCCGCCCCTCGTTCGCCCATGGCTGCATCATGAAAGTGCAGGAACTCATGCGCGAAGACGCCGATTGACCAGCCGTCTGAGGCAATATGATCCATCATAACGAGTATTGCAAAATCGACGTCTGATAACTTGAGGACCAGCATGCGTAGCGGGATTTCAACGGACAAATCAAACGGCCTTAGCGCTGCAGTCTGGAAACGCGAAGCAACCTCGGCCTCCTGATTGACTGGATCGAACTCCGTGAGATCTTCGAAACAGAAGGGCGCCACCAGATCTGGCGGCTCAACCACCGGAAACGGCTGGCCCGCGCGCTCTTCAATCCTTGTTCGTAGAATCTCGTGCCGCGCAATCACAGCCCTGAACGCTTGCGAAACCTTATTGATGTCTGTACGGCCACGGAGCCGTGCTGCAAGCGCCATATTGTAGAAGGGACTGTCTGGATTGATCTTGTGTAAAAACCAAAGACGCGCCTGAGCCTTTGGCAAAGAGAGATTTCCGGACTCCCTGCAAATAACGGGTATCTGCGTCTCCCGTTCGATCTGCCCTCCCAAATCGCCGATGGCGCGGGCCAATGAGGCCGCCGTTGGGTGGATGAAGATCAATCGGAGCGGAATCTCTAGCCCTAAAGCGCTCTGTAAGCGCAAAACCGCAGAGGTGGCGCGAAGCGAGTGACCGCCCAGGTCAAAGAAATTGGCGTCAGAGGGAAGCGACTCCTGGCCAAGAACATCGCACCATACATTTTTGACAATCTCCAGAAGCGGGTCGGGATTTCGATAGTCGGCTTGCCCCCCATCGACCACGACCGGCGCCGGCAGCGCCTTACGATCCACTTTACCGTTTGAGGTCAAAGGCAGAAATTCTAGCAAAATGATAAAGGCGGGGATCATCTGGGCGGGCAAGCGCGCTCGGAGATATGAGAGAAGCGCGCCAGTTTCGAGCTCTACGCGTTCCCTTGGAACAACATACGCGACAATCTCGGAATTAAAATCGCCTTTAGCCGGACCGCCCTCGCCGCTTGTGCGCACAATCACAGCGACATTCTGCACCCCCTCATGGCGAGAGAGGACGGTTTCGATCTCCCCGAGTTCTATCCGAAAGCCGCGTACCTTGACCTGTTGGTCGGTTCTGCCGAGAAACTCCATAATTCCATTTAAGTCGAAACGCGCCCGGTCGCCTGTTGCATACATGATCGCGTCTGGTGTGGTTCCGTAGGGGTCTTTGACGAAACGCTGCGCAGTCAGTTCAGGCGCCCCGGTGTAACCCATCGCCAGACATTCGCCGCCGATATAAAGGTCTCCCGCTACGCCTGCCGGCAGCGGATGACGCGCCTGATCAAGTATGTAATAGCGCGCGTTCTGGATAGGTCGACCATAGGGAATGCTAACCCAAGATGGATCGACTGATCCAACGATATGAAAATTCGACCACACCGTTGCTTCTGTGGCGCCGCCCAGAACAACGATCTCGACGTTGTCGAAAAGCGATCGCAACCGCTGCGGCAAATCGAGCGGCGCCCAGTCGCCGCTGACGAAAACCAGGCGAAGAGGATGATTGTGAATTTTAGCGGGCAGAAGCGACAGCAATTGCCATAATGCAGCCGGCGCCGAATCCCAAAAGGTGATTGGTTCATGGATTAACAGATGAAACAGAGACTCTGGATCGGCCAATTGGACGTCGCTGACAATGCGAACGGAGCCACCAGCCGATAGAATTCCGAACACGTCATAGACAGATAAATCAAAGCTCGGGGCCGTGACGAACAACAACCTGTCAGCCGGCCCTACTCCAAAAGTCTTGTTGACCCATTCGATCAAATTGATGACAGGGCGATGGCAAACGCGCACGCCTTTGGGTACGCCAGTCGAACCAGATGTGAAAATCACATAGGCCAGATCGGTTGATTGACCTGCGTAAGTGAATTCGTATTCTAAACCTGCGTCGTCTTCAGCAACCAGAACCGTAACGTTGCGGCCAGAAAAGCACGCTTGCGCGTTGGAAACATAGATTGACTGACTGATAATTATTTTGATCTCAAGTTCGTCAAGAATGTGTTGCGCTCGCGCCGCCGGCATCTGTAGATCCAAAGGAACGTAGGCGCAACCGGCCTTGAGCACGCCAAGCATAGCAGCAACTAAATAGCGATCACGTCCCATCCGCAAAGCAATGCAATCCCCCCGCCGCGCGCCGTGCGCGACAATTCTGCGGGCGATGCGTGAACTGAGAAGGTTGAGATCCCGATAGCTCACCACACCATCGTCATCTACGACCGCAACCGCATCAGGAGCCTTTGCAGCCTGTCTCTCGAAAAGCAACGGGAGCGTGGCGTCGCGCTCATAAGAGACGACTGTGTCATTCCAGCCATGAAGAACTAAATCGCGCTCAAGAGGCCTTAAGAGAGACAAATGACAAGGCGTCATCTCGTGATTGCATGCGGCAAATTGCTCGAGTAACCATGTTACCCGATCAATCAGGGTAAGCCCGGCATCCTCTGAAACGCGTGTGCGATCTACGATCAGCGAGACATTTAGGCCAACGTCGGAGGGTTCGCACAAAAGAACGAGCGGGTAGTTCGCGCGCTCTTCGATCCGGATATCCAGTATCTGCGCGCCCTCAAGCCCCTGAACGGCGGCGGAGCCCACCGGATAATTTTCAAATACGACGATGGATTCAAAAAGTGGCTCCCCTTTTGGTATCGGGCTCCACGTCTGAATATCGAGCAAAGAGACATGATCGTTGGCTTGGAGATCCAGAAGAAGCTTCTGCACAATTCCAAACCAATTCTCGACCGGGACATCATGCGATATGGATACACGCAAGGGGAGCGTATTGATAAACAGGCCCACCATACTTTCCGCGTTGGCCAATTGCGGCGGACGCCCCGAGACGGTGACGCCAAAGACGACGTCATCCTTTCCAGAATAACGGCTGATGACAAACGCCCAAGCGGCAAGCGTTGGAATAGACGCCGACAGGCCCAAGCGCCGTGTGAGAGCATCGAGCCTCTGCGCGACTTGCTGATCAACCTTCTTGTGAAACGTCACAAAATCAGAGACGCTCCCAGGCGGCGATCGTTGAACGATCCCCAATTGTGTCGGGCTGTCAAAATCGGACAGCGCCTCAGACCAGAATCTACGGGAAGCCTCGACATTTCTCTCGCCAAGCCACGCATGAAAAGCAGAGTATTGCGGCGGCTCGGGCAATAGAAGGCTCCGGGCGCTACGCAATGCGTTATAAATTGTCACAAGTTCTTCGAGGATGATCGCAGTCGACCATCCATCAAGAAGCAAATGATGATGACTCCAGATGAAAATATAAGCATCTTCCGACATGCGGATGATTGTGAACCGCATCAACGGCGGGCAAGCGAGATCAAATGGAACGGCGCGATCTTCGCGCAGAAAAATCTGGAGCGTGTCATCCTGATCAGCGTCTGCAATATGGCGCCAGTCGATCTCGGCAAGAGTCACTGTTACGTGATTTTGAATAATCTGGACGGGACGTTCACGGCCCTCCCAAGAAAAACCTGCACGCAGCGCATCGTGGCGTTGAAGGACTTGCCGCCAGGCCTCTTCGAATTCTGGAACGTCGATCGCCCCTTTCAAGCGCAGAACGAATTGCTGAAAATAGGCACCGCTCATTGGTTCAAGAAGCGTATGAAAAAGCATACCCTGCTGCATTGTTGTCAGTGGCAACAGGAGTGTGTCTTCATGGGTCGACGACACCTGCACGTCTCTAATCATTTTCAAACACCAAGCATCGGGAACATGACGAGCCGCTCAAGCTCGTGAATCCGCCAAGCCTCATTGGCTTCCTTCTTTAAAATCGATGCTACCACCTGCGCATAGGGCTCCTCGACGATGGACATATGATTTGCGTCAACTTCCGCCACGACAACATTGCAAAGCCGCTCCCATCCGGCAGCTCGAGAATCAGACGATTTTTGCATGGCTGCGCCTGCCAGAGCCTCCGGAACAGGCATGGTCGCTTTCAACAAAAGAACCCGCCGCGGATACGCCGGCGGACGATATTGCCCAATGGCGTCAACGTTTCTGCGAAAGACATCGAACAAACGCTCAACCTGCGTAAGCTCCGCGCTGTCAGGCAGCACGCCGGCGCGTTTGGCGAGCGCCAACAAGTATTCAAGCCTACCGGTGTGACTCGATGCGGAGATTTCTGGAGGCGTCAATCCGCCATGATAAGCAAGCAGCCGTGCAATGGACTGAAACAATCGCTGCGGATCTGCAGGCTCGGATGTCTCATCAGCGGCTGAACTGTCGATCATGGCCAGCATACCAACGCGTCGGCCACGCTCCATCAACTTGTTCGCCATTTCATAAGCGATGACCCCACCCGAAGACCATCCAACCAGAAAGTATGGATTGTCTCCGACAATTGGTTCAATCCGATCAACATATATCTGAGCCAGTTCTTCGATTGTATTGTAATCGGCGACTCCCTGAAGTCCTGGATCCTGCAATCCATACACGGGATGGTCGCCGATGTGGCGCGCGATGTCGCTGTAACACAAAACCGCCCCGCCTGTTGGATGGATGAAAAAGATCGGATGCCCGGATTTGTGCGGGTTCCTGATAGGTATCAACACGGGATCCTGCTTGAGGTCTGTGTCGCGCAGAAGTTCCGCTTGCAAGACGATTGTCTGAGCGGAGAACAAGCTCGCCAACGGCAGATTGGCGCCAAACTCTCGATGAACTTCAGACATTAAACGCACAGCCAGCAACGAATGGCCGCCAAGGTCGAAAAAGTTCGCGTTAATGCCGATGGGACAAACGTTGAGAACGTCTTCCCATATCTGAATCAGCCGCATTTCCACTGCGTCGCGCGGCGCGCCTGACGTCCCTGAAAGCGCGGGCCGCATCTTTGCAAGCGCCATGCGATCAAGCTTGCCCGTAGGCGTCATCGGCAAGGAGCCAGCCTGGATGCACCAGTTTGGAACCATATATTCGGGAAGCGATAGCTGAAGGTAGCTCTTGAGCGAGGATGGATCGAGCGTTGTGTCGCTGCGCGCGACATAACAACAAATCAGGTGATCGATGTCAGCGTCATCTCGGGTAACGGCGACGGCTGCGCGCAAGACCCCAGAATGCGATTCAGCCATAGCTTCGATTTCGCCAAATTCGATACGGAAACCACGCAGCTTGATCTGCTGGTCGCCACGGCCGAAAAAGTCCAGGCGACCATCTTCACGCCAAGCCCCAAAGTCGCCACTGCGATACATTCTTGCTTGCGGGAGAGCATGAAACCGATCATTCAGAAACCGCTCGGCCGTAAGCTCCGGTTGATTGTGATAGCTTTTAGCCAGCACCGGGCCGCCGATGTAAATTTCCCCCGGAACGCCGATGGGCGTTGGTCTACCCAGTCCGTCAAGAACGTAGATCCGCGCATTATCGATAGGGCGACCAATTGTTATGCTGCTCTCGCCAACTTGTATGTGCTCGCTGGCTACTTCGATTGTGCTTTCGGTCGGGCCATAGAGGTTGATTAACTGAACAGAAGGCATCACCTTGTGAAAGCGCTGCACCAAATCGATAGACAGCGCCTCGCCGCCACAGCAAACCCGCCGCAATGAACTGCATTCAGCAAAATCCGTTTCGTCGAGTAGCATCCGCAGAAGTGTCGGCACCATCTGAACTATGGTGACGCCATGCTTGCGAATAGATGCGATCATTAACTTGGGATCGCGCTCGGTTCCCTCCGGCGCCAAGACAAGGCGCGCGCCGGCCAGCAATGGCGCAAAAAATTCCCAGACAGAGGCGTCAAAGCTCACAGCCGTCTTCTGCAGCACGATATCGCTTTTAAAAAGCGGCAGCGCACGTTGCATCCAGTCCATATGATTTGAGAGCGCGCTGTGCGGGATAACGACGCCCTTGGGCCGCCCCGTCGAACCTGACGTATAAAGAAGATAAACAACATCCTCCCCGCCGCACGTTACAGAAACAGGCCTGCCAGAGGGCTCGGACTCTACAACCTCATCAAGACAAATAGTCTTTAGCGAAGCAGCATCGATGTGCAATGTCTTGAGATCGGAGGTCGTTATAACGACTGCAGCCTGGCTGTCCGCCAGCATGTAGTTCAGGCGATCTAACGGATAATTAGGATCGAGCGGCACGTAAGCTGCCCCATTTTCGAGAATTGCCAGCATTGCAATCACAAGATCGGGGCAACGCGGCAACAGAATAGCGACGTGCGCCCCGCGCCCTACCCCACAGCGTGCAAGACGCGCGGCCATCGCATTTACTCGATCAACTAGCTCTGCGCCCGTGAGACAGACATCGCCCTGTTGCAGGGCGATCGTCTCACGATTGTTCCGCCACAAGTCCGTCATCAAATGATGAACTGGCCGCCATGGTTCACGCACAGGAGCGACTTTCCCCTGAAAGGCTTCGAGAAGCTGCTCGCGTTCCTGCGGTCCAACGATTTCCAACTCTTCTAATGCACCATCCACATTCTCGATGATCGAAGCAAGAAGCGTCGAGTATTCTTCCGACAGCCTGACGATTGAGGCCATACTCAAAGCGTTCTCATCATAGTCGAACGTCAGCGACACGACGCCATCTGCATGAATTAGTGTGCAGAGGCGAACAACAAACTCATCGTCCAGAACCCGAAGGGTGTCGATCCTGAACCCTTCACGCAACTTCGGAATAACATGCGACGAAAAGCTGAAACGAGCTTTGGAATTGGAATCAAGAGGCGCAATGTGATGTTCAATCACCTCGACAGCTTGCCGGGCGCCGGCGACCTCCCGCATAAAATCACCGAACGCCTGAGCTTCTTTCGGCAGGACCATGAGAGGCACGGCGCGCGCAAGCGGACCAAGAGCTGTGTCCAGCGCCGGGTCGCCACGACCGTTCGTTATGAATGCGACAGAAGATCTATTACCGAGGCGCCACAGGAGCGTGGTCCACGCACTCAGCAATAGGTCAGCGATTGTAACCCCATGAGATTCTGCGATACGGCTCAAGGCCATCACAACGTGCGGCTGCATATGAACCGGATATTCGGCCGGCGAAAACAAGACGCCGGCCTTTCTCTGGAGCGCGGGGAGCGATCCGCTGGTCGCCTCAGTGGAATTCAGGACCGCGCTGGCCCAAACATCATTTCCGCCGCAATCCTCCTGCAATAATTCGTGCTGCCATTCGGCAAGATCGCAGAATTGGAGAGGCTCGCCAGAAAGCGCCTGTCCTCCATACGCTTCCATCAGCTCTTCGACCGCCAGCAGATAGGTCGACCCGTCTCCGCACAAAGCCGAGAAAGACAAGACTAGCTCATTCCCTTCGACAACGGCGAAACACTCTGGTGGAGAAACGGGATCGCAAACAAAGCAGGCGAAAGGCTGTTCGGGTGCGCCCGGCGTTTGCAGTGGTAATGTCATACCGGAAAGCGTTCGGAACGTTGTACGGAAAATCTCGTGCCTCGCCGAGACCTTCCGCAGCGCGTCCTCTACGCGCGCGAGATCCCAAGCCTCCGAAGAATGCACAACGCAGCGACCACGGTAGACATTAGGCGCAGCCGAAGCCGCCAAACGCCACGTCCGAATCTGACCGGGTGAGAGACGAAATCCTGTAAGTTCAGCTTGTGTCACGATGTTGAGCCCCTCGTTGGCTCTGAAATAGCGATCGGATCTCCCATAGCCACCAGCACGCGCCGATAACCTGTAAATCGCGCCCGACCGTGAGCTACAAGCATGTTGTCAGCAATGAGAAAGTCCCCGGCATGCCAAGAGAAAATCACTCGTTCGGATTCGTAGGCCTCGCGCAGAGCTGCAACTACGTCATCGGGAATCGTCTGGCCGTCGCCATAATAAGTATTGTAGGGAAGACCATCCATGTCGAAGTCTGCAAGAAAGCGCTCGCGCACATCACCCGGCAAACTTGATACATGCCAGAAGGCGACATGATTGAACCATAACTCCTCGCCCGTCACCGGATGGCGGTGAATGGTGGGACGAACCTGGCTTGTTCGCAAACCTCCATCTTGCAGCCATTCCCAACTGACGTCAGATTTAACGCAATAGGCCTCCAGCGCCGCAGCGTCTGCAACGTCATAAGAGTGACGCCAGCTTGGTCCCATCGCATCGCCAAAATTGCGAACGAGTTTCCAGCCCAAACGACGAAACGGCTCAAGAATTTCTGGATCAAGTCGCGCAAGAACTTTTCGCACGTCCACGAGCGGAGTCTCGCCTTCTGTGGCCGCTGGCGTCTCGCAAAAAAAGCAGATTCGCCCAGGCCATTGGTTCACATATGACAATTCATTATGGGGGGCGATTTCATACTCGGGCGGAAACTCAGTGGCGGTGTAGATTTGGTTGCCAAGCTCGCTTCGCGGCGTCGCCCGTTCGATATAATTCATCTTCGCCATATCGAGCATATCGACGGATCTCAGGAAATCTTGCTGGTCCTTGAGTCCGAACCCACGGAAGAGCAGCGCCCCGTGCTTGTGAAGAAGTCGAGAAAGCGCAACGCGGTTTCCGCTCAACCATTCAGGCAAAGACACGCCCGACAATGTAGGCTGCACGACAAGAGGCAAGCCCTGGCCGACGCTCATCTCGCTAAAAGATACAAGGCTGTGTGTGGCGACGTTGATAGCCTGACGACGCGGCGTAATGTTTAAAGTCATATTCAAAACCTCTAGCACAGCGCCGATTGCGAAGAAGCAAGTTCGGCTTGCGATGCTGAATTTTGTATTGGTGGGGATATTAGTTGGGCGAGGAACATCTCAAAGAGCGAGGCTCCCTTTTCTATATCGGCAAAATGCAACCGCGAAGGATTGAATTTCCAGTCTACAATCAAACTATTATTGGAGATCATGGCCTCTATCGCGAGCTTGTATGTGCGCGCCGCCGCAGGCATGCGCTCGACGCCACGACAGGGACGATCCGGCTCCCAGGAGAGAACGGAGAAAGCGCCCGGCGGAGGAGTAGCGATTTGTCCGAGGAAATTGAAGGCTACTTCAGGGCGCACACCCGACATAAGTTGTGCGCCTGTCTCGGGGGACCCGAGATAACGCAGAAGACCATACCCTGCCCCACCATCTGGAATGTCCGCGCGCTGGCGATGAATGGATCTTGCTGCGCCTTCCAATGGCGTTGCAGACAAATCAAACCATGCCGGATAATGGCTGGTGAGCCAGCCAACGGTGCGGGCTAGATCAAGTTCGGAATCCACTGCCTCGCGGCCATGGCCTTCCATCTGCAGATAAACCATCGGCTCGCCCGTCAATGCGCCGAGCGCCATCGTCAGGGCGGCGATCAATATGTCCTGGGCGACGACGCCGTCCGCGCTTGGACGACGCAACAGGCGATCTGTTTGAGCCGCTGTCAGGGTCACGGTGAAACAAGCTTCATCTGCTACCAGATCACTCGGCGCAGCGTCAGCGCGCACCGGCAATGACAGAGGCGGAAGCGATGTGTTCAAGACCCAGTAATCAAGCTGATTGAGCAGTCCAGCCGTTTGGGCGCGAAGCTGCAACGCCTGTGCGACCTGACGCACGGAGGCGCTCTTCAAGCCGAGCGAGGGCTCCTCGCCAGCTTTCATTTGCAGCAAGACGGCTCGAAGATCTTCCAAAAGTATCTGCATCGAGACGCCATCGACGGCAAGATGATGGAAGGCGATGAGGAGTTGGGACGGAGCGCCTTCTGCATAAGCAAAAGCGGTAAGGCGCCCGACAGCCGGATCGAGACTTGCCTGAATCGTCGTGAATACGGGTTCAAGGTCGACGCCTTGCGGGATCTGAGCGAACGTCAGCCGGTTTTCATCGCAAAAATGCGCCGCTCCATCTCGCGTCAAGACAAGCCGGAGCGCATCATGATGATCAACCAGCACATGAGCTGCACGCTCGATATAGGCCGCAGTGACCCACGGCTCCAATTCGACAAGAACGGAGAGGTTGAGCGGTGAGATCATTTCATCCGCCGCCTCAAGATACCTATATTGGCTTGGCAATAAAGGCGCGGGCCCGGACAATCGTCCCTGTTCTCGGCACCCCGAGGCGCCCAATTTTAGATGGCCCGCGATTTTAGCGATCGTTGGATAACGATAAATCAGAGCGCTGTCGGCGGACAGGCCTGCACGATGAAGGCGCGCAAGCATCTGCATCGCGGTGATGGAATCTCCGCCAAGATCGAAGAAATTATCATCGCGGCTGATCGTCTGTCGCGAGAACAATTGGCGCCAAATGGCGAGCAACAGGGTTTCGACGTCTGAACCACCGTTCACCTCGATCGCTGCGGGCTTCAAGTCAGCTGCCCGATCAAATAAAAGCAAAGCGTCGCGATCAAGTTTTCCGTTCGCCGTATAGGGCAGCCCCGGAACGATCACGATCCTGGCCGGAACCATATAATCGGGCAGGCGCGCACGCAGAAACTGTGCGAGGTCTTCGGGCTGAGGAACGTGCAATAATTTTGGCACCGCATAAACTACGAGGCTGTCGCCTCTCTCATCCGATTGCACAAGCGCCACCGCAGTTGAAATGGCTTCATGTGCGCAAAGCACAATGGCCACTTCGGAAGGCTCCACGCGATAGCCCCGAATCTTGGCCTGATCGTCCAATCGTCCGATCAGTTCAATCGAGCCGTTGACGCGAAAGCGCGCCAGATCTCCCGTGCGATAGAACCGTTCACCCGCCCCTTGCGGTGAGAGGACAAACCTTTCTTGTGTTTGGGCCACTTGATCGAGATAGCCCTCTGCAAGCGTGACGCCGCCAATATGGATTTCCCCCGATTGCCCATCTGCTACGCGACGCTTCTCGTTATCCAGCAATAGAATTTTGACGCCTGCTAGCGGCAGGTCAAATCCGATCGATTCCGTCGTATTGATGCGATCCCATTCCCCCATCAGAACGCCGATGGTGGTTTCGCTGGGGCCATAATGATTGAATATGCGACAGGACGGACGTAGTCCCCTGAGCGTTGACAGCAGCGAAAGTCTCGCCCCCTCTCCGCCAAGTACAAGATAGCGAGCCGGCAAAATGTCGTGCGGCGTTTGCGCGGCTAGCAGGGCCTCAAGATGTCCGGGGACGATCTTCAAAAAATCCACGGGTGTGTTGCGCAGCGCGGCTGCAAGACCATCAGGGTTTCGAGCTGTCTCGTAGGGTGCGATCACAAGCGCGCCGCCATGCGCCAGAGCCGGCAATACGGAGGTCAAACCCAGATCGGCGGCGAACGTCGAAACGATAGCGTAGCGCAATCCGTGATCGAGCTTGAGGCGAGAAATCAGTCCGTCGAGATAAGCGGCGGCGGCGCGGTGCGAAATCGCTACAGCTTTGGGCGCGCCGGTCGAGCCGGAGGTGAAGACAATATAGGCGATTTGATCGGGTTGCGTTTCAAGCCGCAGGGGCGCAGCCGGCGTATGTGGTAAACCACCGATATCGAACACCGCATAATGAGCGGCGAGAGTTTCAGCATAGGCGTGCTCGCGGGCGTCCTCATCTATCAAAACGCAGCTTGCGTTGGCCAGCCCAAGCATCTGCTGAATACGCGCATAAGGGGTCGCCGGCTCAATGACCACAAACGCACGCCCCGTGCGCCAAGCGGCGATCATCCCTGCTGGCGTTACTGCTGTGCGCGAGAGCAAGAGCGCCACTGGACCATCGCCGCGCGCGGCGCGCGCAATCTGCTGAGCGATACGCTCCGACAATTCTCCAAGTTGCGACCGAGTAAGTCTTGCGGCGCCCAGAACTTCAACGGCAGGCGCATGCGGGGCCTTTTCTTGCCATGCGTGAATGCGTTCGGGCAACGGATGAAAATCTGGAGCCTCGAGCTCACGCCATCCCTCCAACATGATTGGCGGATGCAAATCGACCCCGGCCAGCGGCGTCTCCGGCGATTGAACGACCAGTCGCAAAAGCTGTTCAAAGGCGCGCAGCAAGTTTTGCGCGGCCGAGGCTTCGAACAACTCACTGTCATAATCAAGATCAAGCCTGGCCCCCTCGTCCCACACGGTCAGGTTCAAACCAAGATCGAGCTTTGCATGGCGCACAGGCAAGGAGAGCGGCGTAACCTCAAGATCTGCGAAGCGCTCCGCGCCGGCCAATTGATCAATGTTAACGCTGAACGGAATCAGCAAGGGGCGCGCGGGATCACGCCGAAGCGACAGTGAGTCAAGCGTTGCCGCTAGCGGGTAATCGGCGTGATCGTAGGCTTCCAGCAGGCGCGACCTGGCTAGGCCCAACAATTGGCCCAACGTCGGATTGTGAGGCAAGGTTAGTCGTACGGGAAGGAAATGCGCGCAATAGGCAACCAGCCGATCGCTTTCAGGCATGCCGCGCCCCGCGTAGGGGACGCCTATGACAAGATCACGGCCTGCGCCAGCACTCTGTAACAGGGCCGCCAATGCGGCCAAAGTCGCCATCGACAGCGTGACGCCGGAACTAGCAGCCCCCCGCCGGATCTGGTCCAAACTTGCTGGCTCGATCTTTTGCGTCACACGCGCGCCCCGATAGCGACGCGTAGCGGGACGCGGATTTGCGCAGGCTAATTCATTATGGCTCGCAACGCCTGTCAGTTGACCCCGCCAATAATCGCCGTGCTCCGCCCATTCTGCAGTGGCCATCTTGTCGTTCTGCCAGGCGACGTAATCTCGCATGAGCTTTTTGGGCGGCGGCAAAACGTCGCCCGCGTAAAGACGCGCCGCTTCATCCATGAGGATCTGCAACGACAGGCCGTCAAAGACGGCGTGATGAGCCACCAGCAAAAGCACGGAACGAACGCTGGAAACCGTCAACAATTTTGCGCGCAGGAGCGGCGGGCGCGCTAGGTCGAAAGGCTCGTCAATCGCCGCCGCCAATTGCTCTTCAAGCGCGTCTTCAGAGGTCGGATCTACGGTGAGGAGCAGACGCTGAGCCCGATCGCTGCGTTGCAGCCCGGCTTCTGCGTCGATTGAATTCATAGGCCCGTCGTGCCGCGCCGCCGCATCTGCGATGGCCTCAGCGAGGCGCGATTGATCTATGACGCCGTGCAGATTGACGGCGAAAGCAGTCGCATAAGCGCTTCCTCCCGCCGGATCGCCTTTGGCGAGAATAGCGAGCTGTCGCTGAGCGGGCGTGAGCGGGAAGCTTGTTGCTTTGGGCGCAATCGAGGTCTTTAGGGACGTCGCGGGCTTGAAGAAGCCGCCGTCAGCAATCGCCTCCACACTTTGGCTGACCGCCTCGACAATGGCGTCGCGATCTTCGGCGCTGTGCGCGTCGGACAGGAAACAGGTGCGGCCTTCCCAGAGATAAATACCGCGATTTAGGAGGTGATAGAAAAACGGATCAAGATTTTGATTGGTGGTGAAGCGAAACAATGAGCCGCAGCGTTCAACGTGCAAAGGCGCCTGGGCGGATCTGAAGACAGCGTCCATGCGTTGCGCAAGGGCCTCGGTCTGTTCGTTCAACCGCTCCTGCAGGGCTGGTCCTTGCCGGTCGATCTCATCGAGCACGGCGCTGGCCGCAGCCATGGTCAGCGGATGCTTGTTGAAAGTTCCAGCCAGAAATGTCGTTTCGGCGCTCGGATAGGAATCATCGCCGTATTGCCAGACGCCGCCGTCTATGGACGCCATCGCGCGCGCGCTCCCTGCAATCACGCCAATCGGCAATCCTCCACCGATGATCTTTCCATATGTGACCATGTCGGCGCGTATGTTGAAATGAGCCTGCGCCCCACCCGGATGCAGACGAAAACCCGTGATTATTTCATCAAAAATGAGCAAGGCGCCGGATTCATCGCTCAAGGACCGAAGGTGTTGCAAAAATTCCGTAGGCTGCAGGCTTGGACGGCGGCTCTGGACCGGCTCCACCAGCACAGCAGCCAGTTCGTTTCGATGCTTGCGGATCATCTCAAGCGATTCTGGCGCGCCATATTCGAGCACCAGCAAGTCGCTCACCGCCCCGGGCGGCACGCCCGGCGCCAGAGGTTCAGCCCATGTCGTTCCTGCGCTTGCGGGCGCTTCTCCCAGTACGCCGTCGAAATGTCCATGATAGCTGCCACGGAACAGCGCGACTTTGCTGCGGCCCGTCACCGTGCGCGCAATGCGCAGCGCAGTCATTACGGCCTCGGTGCCGGAATTTACAAAGGTTACACGGTCTTGCCCGGAAACCCTCGCGATGCGTCGCGCTACGTCGCCAGCGAGATCGGCTTGAGGACCCAGCCGCAAGCCCCGTTGCAGACTTGTCTGCAAGGCGTCACGGATGAACGAAGGATCGTGCCCGAAGAGATGCACGCCAAAGCCCATGGCGATATCTATGTATTCATTAGCGTCAATGTCCCAGAACCGCGATCCACGCGCTTGCGCCCCAACTATCGGATAAAGCATTTCCTTGATTGTGAACCGGAAGCCGGCGCTGCTTCGGCTATCGGCCATCACGGAACGCGCATGTGCGGAGTATTTTTTGGAACCAGCCGTGCGCGCCGTATAGGCGGCTATCAGCTCCGCCATGTGGGCTTTCTGCCTCTCATCGTAGGTGGGAGCGGGCGAGAAGGCGCGGCGTTCGATCTTTCGCGCAGGCGCGTCCAACGTGTCGGCAGCCTCCGGCGCAGGGGCTTTTCTGTTTCCGGACTCGCCAAGATGGCGGGCGAGCGCTTCAACCGTCGACAGCTCCTCGAAGAAGGCCCTCACGGGAATTCTCACGCCAAACTCGGTCTCGATCCGTTGCACGGCGGACATGAGCAAAAGCGAGTCCGCGCCCATTTCGAGAAAAGCGGCGGTCGGATCTACGCGATCAGGCGGCGTTTCCAGAAGTCCGGCGACGATCAGCAGCAGCCGCTCCATTACGGATAGACCAGACGCCGATATGGCTGCTGTTGCAGGCGCTTTTGCTTGCTGAGAAACTTGCGCGCGCGTTAAAACAGGCGGCCTAGCCCCATTGGGAAGCCGGAGCGGAAAGTCTCGCTCTTCAAATGGATAGAGCGGCAGCTTGCTGGCGCCGTTCGGACTGCCGCCGACACGGCTCCAATCAATCTTGTGACCGCCAACATGCAGAGCGCCCAGTGCGCCCAACATTGAGACCGCATCGTCGCGCCCTGTCTTCAACGTGCCAACAACCTTCATTTTCGCATTATGCGCGTGGGCTATTCTGTCAACCAGGCGATGCAATGTCGGCGTCGGGCCGATTTCGACCACGAGTTCGCATCCCGCTTGTGAAAGGGTTTCAACGCAGCGGTCGAACAGAACAGGCTTGCGCGCATGACCAACCCAATGATCCGCCATGAGACGGGCGCCGACTTGAATTTGCGCCCCGGTCTCGTTCAGAATCATCGCGCGATTGGCGGGACTGAACGCGACCTGCGCACAGGCTTTGGCGAGCCCGGCCAGCATCGGCTCAATAACGGGCGAATGAAAGCCGACAGATACATCAAGCGGTCTCGTCATCACGCCGACGGCAGCGAGGCTTTTGCAGCTTTGGGCGACGGCGTCGCACGCGCCCGCTATGGCGACAGCTTCCGGCCCATTGAAAGCAGCAATCACCGCGCCCGGGCGAAGATGCGCTTGAATAAGCTCGACGGAGCCAAAGGCGGCGACCATCGCGCCGCGTTCCTTCAGCCCCTGCATCAATCGACCGCGCTCGGCCACAAGCCGTAGCGCGTCCTCAAACGTCATCACGCCGGCGACAACCGCCGCGGTATATTCGCCAAGGCTATGACCCAGAACAAAGTCAGGCGTAACGCCCCAAGCCTCGAATATGCGGGTCAGCCCGATCTGCATCGCCAACAGGGCGGGCTGCGCGAGATCGGTTTGCGTAAGGGGCGCCGATTGCGCGAGCATGTCGGAAAGCGGAATGCCCAGAACAGAGTCTGCATCGGCGATGGTCCGCGCAAAGACGCTTGACGTGGCTAGCAGACCACGCGCCATCCCTGCCTGCTGAGCGCCCTGACCGCTGAACATGAAGCCTGTCATCGGCACGCGACGCGACGCAACGCCATGGCTCGCCTCTGAGGCGATGGAGCTGGAGAAAGCCAGCAAACTCCTGGAGATATCCGTTGACCCTGTTCCAGCGATCGAAAGACGATGCGGGAGAGCACTGCGCTGGGTCTGTGAAGCCCAGGCGAGCGCCGCCAGATCGCCTGCGTCCGCGTTTTCGAGTACAGCCGCTGTTTGCGTCGCAAGACCTCGTAGGGATTCTGCGCTGGCGGCGGACAGCACAATGAGCTGCGCGCTATCGAACGCCTCAGTCTTCTGAGGTTGCGGTTCTGGCGCCGCGCCAACAACGACATGCGCATTCGTGCCGCCAAAGCCGAACGAACTCACGCCGCCATAGCGATGCGTAGCCTCGGGCCAATCGCGATATGAATCAACCACCTGCACATTGGCGGATTCAAAATCGATATGGGGATTGCGATTGGAAAAATGAAGGCTTGGAGGAAGTGCTCCAGCCTCAATGGAAAGAGCGAGTTTGATCAGGCCTGCGATTCCCGCCGCCGCTTCCAGGTGCCCTATATTGGTCTTCACCGAGCCTACAAGCAAAGGCGAGCTGCGCCCGGGGGCCCCGCCAAGCAGACGGCCGAGCGCGCGGGCTTCAACGGGATCGCCGAGCAAAGTGCCTGTGCCATGGGCTTCGACATATTGAATATCGGACGGCGCAAGGTTCGCCCGCTTCAATGCGGATTTGATGACGCGTTCCTGCGCAAAGCTGTTGGGCGCCGTGATTCCGTTGGAGGCTCCGTCCTGATTGACGGCCGAACCATGGATCACGGCGATAATACGGTTTCCATCCGCCTGCGCGTCTGACAGACGCTTCAGGACGATCAGGCCGGCGCCTTCTCCGCGTCCATAGCCATCCGCCGCCGCGTCAAAGGTCTTGCAGCGCCCATCCGCCGCCAGCATATGCGCGCGTGAAAAGCAGACGCTGGCGTCAGGTCGCAGCAAAGCATTCACGCCGCCGGCAAGCGCCAGCGAGCATTCCCTTGACGCCAGACTTTGGCAGGCCAGATGCACTGCGACAAGCGCGGACGAACAGGCTGTGTCGACCGTGATGCTGGGGCCGACAAGATCGAGAAAATAGGAAATCCGATTGGCGATGATGGAGTTTGCAAGCCCGGTTCCCGCATGTGCGGTGATGTCCGAGAGGTGTTCGAATTGACCGAATTCGCTATTGCTTGCGCCAATAAAGACGCCAGCCTCGACGCCCGCGATTGAGCGCAGTGGAATGCCGGCGTCCTCAAGCGCCCACCACGCAACTTTCAACGCTAATCTTTGGCGCGGATCCATCAGCGCAGCTTCACTACCTGTGATGTTGAACGCTTCAGGAGAAAAGGCTGCGAGGTTTGAAAGAAACCCACCGTTCCGGGTGATGACGGCGCCAGGAGCGTCAGTGTCGGAATTCCAAAGCGCGTCTGCATCCCAACGCTCTTGCGGCGTGGGCGAAACAGCGTCCCGACCGGACGCCAGCAAATTCCAGAACTCCCTCGGTCCAGTCGCGCCAGGGAACGCGCAACCAATTCCAATCAGCGCAATCGGCGTAGCCGTATGGCTTGGCAGCGAGGCGTCCATAGGCACAATTACGCCCCCTGATGACCGATATAGCGCAAAATTGAGGTTTCGCTGGCCAGCAAAGCGTCGGAATGTTGCATAGAAACTGGGGCTTCACCTTCGCTTGCCAGACCCGAGATAAATCGGCGCTGGATCGGCTCTGCTGCTGCGAGGTCTGCAAGCGAATTTCCGGCCATGAAGCCATGGAGGCGCGTTTGGCCTGCGAAAGTCCCGAACAATGTGAAGGGGTTTTGAGCATCCAGAACTGCTCCGCCGCCAACACTTTCAACAAAAGCGGAAACATATGCCGGGCGCACGTCGAGGTTGGCGTAATAGAGAAATTGCGGCGGCTCGGTCCGTGGGCTCGGCGCACTCTCGGGGGAGATGCGATTTAGAACAGAAACGCCCATATCCAGAACGCAATCCTGGAACTGCGCCATCGTCTGGCGACCCGTGTCGCCATAGACGTCGACCATCACACGCTCCATCGAGGTGACGGAATCTATATCGCGCAGATTTTCGAGGGGAACCAGAATGAAGGCCTGCAACGAAGGGCCCGCGACCGTGGCGTAAGCAGACCACGGCACCCGGCTTGAATGCTGCCGATAAGCGTAAGCAACGCTCGCCGCCAATTCCTTAAAGACGGAATAGCGCTCACGGCGAACGCTGGTCCGCACAAAGAGGCAATAAGGGTTCTGAAATTGCCACTGCATCACTACGCCGCTCCTGCCCGACATAAAAATTGGTACGGGCGGAGCCATAGCCCCGCCCGCTTGCCCCAATGGATTACTTTTCGAGCTTTAGAAGAATTGCGCCGCCCCAGTTAGCGCCTGCATTCTTGATCTGAATGTTGAGACAGTTAGTCGACTCGACCCAAGACATGTCTACTTTGGCCGCACCCATCGGAATACCTTCGGCGCTGAGCGTTTCATTGGGTGCTTGCAACAGCTTACCGCGATAAGCGGGGTCTCCTACCGCCTTCATGAGAACGGGCACTAGCGCAGCATAAAGATTATTCGACATTCGATTACCTTTCCTATTTGAACACATAAGACTTACAACTATTTAGCGTTAATTTTATATTTCTCAATTGTCAAGGTCTGGCATGAGAGTCTCATGAATTTTAAGCTCAGGACACATTGATCAGAGCAAGAAAATAGCGGGTCGCTGCGATGCAGATAGCGGAAACAAATGGGTGTGCGCATCGTTCATAGCGGGTGTGGATACGTATCCATTCCCAGAGGCGACCAAACATATCTTCGACTTTTACTCGCAGCGGGTGATCGACTGGTCCCTACAAAGCCGCTAAACGACTGAGGTCACAGCAGGCGTTGCTAATTGCCGTATGGCGCAGGAAGCCGCTGAACAAGGCGCTGATCCACTCGGACCAAGGCTCCCAGTTCACGAGCATGGACTGGTCTTCATTCCTGCGCACTTACAATCTGGAACATTCGATGAACCAGCGTGGTGACTGTCACTACAATGTGGTTGCGGAAAGCTTTTTTTTAAAGCGATCAAGGCGAAAGGATCAGGCGCCGGAGCTACGAAACCCTTGCAGATGCAAGACAAAACATGTTCGATTACATCGAAATATTCTACAATCCAAAACGCAAACAGGCCCGGACGCCAAGGCTGATCAGCGGTGTAAAATTCAGCGTCAGGCTATAGTTTGGAGACGCAAAAGCTGGCCCTCAGCTAAAAATAGAAACCGCCTGAGCGGTCGCCCACATCGTCAAAGTTTGACGATATCTTTCGACAGAGCCTGAAGAGGTTTCATAAGCGAGAATGACCTTTTTCAGCTTGCCACTGCCGTCGGCAAAGCCATAGTGCGCGGAAAAAGCTTAAGGAACCCACGATGGCGCGCATAAACGACATTGCTTTACTCAATCCCTTCATGGGCATGGACAGCGTATCGCACCTGCGCGAGCGCGCCGCCTGCCATCCCGACAAACCCTTCCTCGTCTGGGCGCCCTTTGAGGGCGCCTCGAAGACTTGGACATGGGCGCGCTTTGAGGACGACGTAGCACGGGTCGCAGGCGGGATGCTCGCCCGCGGCATCAAGGCTGGCGACCGCGTACTGGTTCATTTGGAGAACTCGCCGCATACGCTTATCGCACGCTTCGCCTGCGGCTGGGTTGGAGCCATCGCCGTACTCGGCAATCCAGCGCTGGCCGCCCCTGAAGTGCGTGATGTGGTTGAGGCTTCAGGCGTGCGCGCCGCCATTACCCAGCCCAAGTTGCTGGACGCGGTCGCCTCTTGCAAAGGCCTGGAATGGATTGCGGTGACCCAAAGCGACGCCGGTGACGCTCCGGCTCGTGCGCCTGCCCATGCAGAAGCCTTCGAGCGCCTGATGGGGGAGCGAGCGCCGGCGCGGGAGCCCGATCCGCTGGCAGCAGCGCTCATCCTCTTCACTACAGGCACCACGTCACGCGCCAAGGGCGTCGTGTGGACCCACGCCAACGTTCTGTGGGGCGGCAAGATGGCGGCCCTTCAACAAGGCATCAGGCATGACGATATTTATCATGTGTTCCTGCCGCTCTTTCATGTGGTCGGCTTCTCGTGGTCGTTCCTGGCAGCTTTCTTCACCGGCGGCACGGTCGTGCTGCAACCGCGTTTCTCCGGCAGCCGGTTCTGGTCCGCCGCGGTGCAGCACAAGTCTACCATCGCCTCGCAGGTGAAGTTCACAACCAGCGTGCTGGCGCAGCAGCCGGTTCCTGCCCATTCGTTCCGTCAATTCACCACCGCCAACCACTCGCCCGGTGTCGCAAAGCGCTTTGGCGTGCGCGAGGTGAGCGGCTGGGGAATGACGGAAATGGTGGCGCAAGGGATTGTCGGCGATCCATGGTCGCTGCAACCGGCCCGCTCTATCGGCCGGCCTTCGCATTCCTACGCTATCCACATTGAGGACGATGACGGGCGCCCAGTTTCGCCCGGCCAAACCGGCCATCTCACAATAGGTGGCGTGCGCGGTCTTTCGATCTTTCGCGAATACGACGGCGATGAAGAGACGACCCGTAGCGCATTTGACGCACATGGCCGTTTCATCACCGGCGACCGCGTGACCTTGCTGGAGAACGGCTGGATTGAATTTGCCGACCGCACCAAGGACGTCATCAAGGTAGGCGGCGAAGGCGTATCAAGCGGCGAGGTCGAGGCCTGCATCGCGCAAGTGGTCGGCGTGCGCGAGGTCGCCGTGGTCGGGCGCCCGGACGACACATGGGGCGAATGCGTGGTAGCCTTCGTCATCCCGCGTGAGGAGACCTGCGACCGCGCGGCGCTGCATGCACAGCTAGAGTCTCATTGCCGCGCATCCCTCGCCAAATTCAAAGCGCCACGCGAAATCCGCATCGTTGACGACGTACCGCGTATCGGCTT
>CANJPM010000019.1 GCA_947476075.1 Beijerinckiaceae bacterium | reverse complement strand
TGTTGCCAGCGCCAGTGCCTACATGGACCCAACTGAGGAGGGACAGACGCCTGAGGTTAACGTGACCAATCAGCAATTGATTGTCAGTGCAAAGGAGCCTGAATCTACGCTGGAAAAGTTGGTAACCGATCAGATCCTGGAGCAGAAGCAAGCGTTCACGCGCACTGGGAGCAATGAACACACAGAATCTATGCTTGCACAGGAGCGTTACCATGTCACCATTCAGACCCAAAAAGCGGGAAACCCCGAAATACTCCCAATAGAGAATATTCCCGATTCACCCACGGTAGATATGACCTCTGCCGAGGAAGCACGCAGAGTGCGGCGCGATGCGCGCCCTCGACAGATAAGCGAAGATATAAGATTACGCGCTCTCGAACGACAAGTAGTAACAGCTGTTCGTGAAGGCGCCAATCAAATCCGCATGCAGTTGTATCCACCCGGTATGGGCCAAGTACTCATCAGGCTCGTGCTTGAAGGAGCAAGGTTAAGGCTGCAATTCAAAACCTCAAGCAGCGAGGCAACCTCCTCGCTGCAAGACGTCGAAGAAGCCTTACGTCACGCGCTCAGTGATAGTGGTTTCACGATCACAAGCTTCGACGTCTCAGATAACAATAGTGAAGCTGATGATGAGCGGCGCCGCAAACTTAACATTGTTAAGCCGACGCCGAGCCATCAAGAGATGCCCCCATTCTCTTTTGAACTTCAGGCTTAAGGATGGCGAAAATGGCCCAAGAACCCGAAGTAGAACAACCAAAAAAGAAGTTACCTATCTTAAAAATCATCGTCGGCGCCGTCGGTGCAATCATTTTCATCGCCCTGGGCGCTGGCGCCGCTATTTTGTATACAAAGCTGACTAAGCCAGCCGAGGAAAATCCACTAGCGATCGTAATTGAACGTAACGTAGAGGCAGCAGAGTCCACAAAAACAGACACCAAAACTGGAGAAAAGGGAAAAGCACCGGAACCGGGAACAACTGGGAAGCCGGTTCCGACACGAGAACAATATGTCACAAGCTACTTTGAATTCCCTGGTAACTTTACAACCAACATGCGCGGCTCACGTCGCTTTGTACAAATGTCGATTGGGCTTGCAACTCAATATGACAAAAGGGTCATTGAAAATGTCCAAAAGCACGAGGTGGCAATTCGTTCGGAAGTTCTTGCTGTACTAGCCGAACAGGGCGAAACCGAAATAGCCGGTATAGAAAATCGACGGAGAATTCAGGGCCAAATTAAAGACGCTATTAATCGCCTTCTAACTGAGCGAACAGAATTCGGTGGCATCGAAAATGTTTATATAACAGCACTTGTGATGCAGTAAAAAAATGGCATCAACACGAAAACTAAGTAATGAAGAAGTGTCGGCTCTTATCGAAGGGCTGCATGACGGCTCCATTGAACCCAATATGTCGCAGACCAAGAAGGTTGAATGCCGTCCCTACGTATTTGGAGGAGAGGACGCGGGATTACTAGGAGACCTTCATACCCTGCGTTTGATCAACGAACGCTTTGGTCGACAGTTACGTAACGTCCTACTGCCAATGCTACGATTTATGCCGCGAATCTCCACACTCGCACCGGAGACAAAGCGTTTTGACGAATACGTAAAAAAATCAGAACAGTTTGTGAGCTTCACGACGGCACGAGCCGATGCGATCAAGGGAATGATACTTATTCAATTTCCACCGAAGCTGATCAGCATCCTCGTCAACTCGTTCTTCGGAGGCCGAGGGAACTGTGCAGTTACGCACCAGTCAGAGTTCACCCCGACAGAGGAACGAATATTGCAGGTCATAATCGATGGCGCATTAAAGACACTCGAAGACAGCTGGAGAGAGGTTTACCCGGTTAGCTTTGAATTTATGGGCAGCGAAACAAATCCTGCGTTCACTTCATTTGTCGAAGGTCAAGAGGCTGTCATTGTTTCCTCATTCGTCGTTCAATTGCCATATGCTGAACCATCGTCGATTGATATCCTGTATCCACGACAAGCGCTAAAACAGATAGCAACAATTCTGCGTAGTAAAATTCAACGTGTCGGCGATGGCCGCGACTTGAAATGGGAGGCTCGGCTCCAGGAAGCGTTACTTAATGTTGAGCTCAGTTTTGTTCCACTGATAGCGAATCCTACACTCACAATACGTGAGCTTCTTAAATTGAGAGTAGATATGGTAATCGATATACAAACTTTCGAACAAGTTAAAATATACGTTGAAGGCGAACCGCTACTCGTCGGACTGATCGGAGAGCAAGACGGGAACCTGGCAGTCCGGATAGTCGGATAGAAAAGTCACAGCGAGCAAGAACAACCATGGCGGAAATCGACAATAGCAATCCTGAATCTGGCTCATCTAATCTGAAGCTACTCGAAAATATTGAGGTCCAACTAACAGTAGAAGTTGGTGGTACCAAGATATCGATTGGAGATCTTCTCAAACTGAACGATGGGTCTGTCGTCGAGCTTGAAAGGCTCGCCGGCGAGCACCTAGATATTCTTGTAAATGGGACACTTCTTGCAAAAGGAGAGGTCGTTCTCATAGGAGAGCGCCTCGGTATACGCCTCACAGAAATAGTCTCCCCGGAAAAACGGGTACGGAGCCTGTGAGCGCGACCTTAACGCCGTTACTTTCTGCTGCCGCATTTGTTATGGTCATGATCCTTGTCGCGTGGGCCCTAATACGGAAGCGAAATGTGCTTTACGCAGGCTTTAGTAAGAATGATGGTATGCGTCAAATAATTGAGATCGGCGGAGGCATGCGAATAGCGGTCGTCGATATCGACGGACATCGTGTGGCTTGTGCCATCGGGAAGAACGGCATAAGCGCAATGCAAATCTTAGGTGATACAGACAGGGCTACAGGAACGTGAACAGGCTTCCATTCTACTCCCTAACCGTTCTAGCGATTGCCCTGCCGCAAATTGCAGTTGCGCAAACTGGCTCAGTTTTCGATTTTCCACTTTTAAAGATTGAAGGGCAACCGGGCGGGGGGCAAAGCTTATCTCTGTCTCTGCAAACGCTTGCTCTAATGACTGCCCTGACCTTGATACCATCACTACTCCTTGTAACAACAAGCTTCACTCGCATAATTGTTACTTTATCAATATTACGTCAGGCAATGGGAACCCAACAAACACCACCGAACCAGGTTCTAGTTGGCATAGCGCTATTTATGACATTATTTATAATGACGCCAACGCTCAGAGAGATAAATGATACGGCATACGTCCCATACTCTAATGGTTCAATAACCGTTGAGGACGCAGGAAATCGTGGGCTTGGCGTTATGAAGCGTTTCATGATGCGACATACGCGTGAATCCGATCTGATTTTAATGGCTGAGCTGCATGGAGATAAGGGATATGATAGTCCTGATGCAGTCCCAATCCCCGTGCTTATCCCAGCATTTATCATTAGCGAGCTACGCACAGCTTTTACGATTGGCTTCCTTCTGTTTTTACCATTTCTAGTCATCGATATAGTTGTTGCAAGCATACTTATGTCTCTTGGTATGATGATGCTTTCCCCGACTCTGATTTCGCTCCCATTCAAGCTATTGTTGTTTGTCATAGTGGACGGCTGGAGCATGACGGTTTCGTCGCTCGTTGAAAGCTTCACAAAAGGTTGATTAGATGCAATACCAGCAATATGTCATGATAGGCCGAGAGACGCTCCAAAGCGTCCTATTCACGCTTGGCCCTATCCTAATTACCGCCTTGGTTGTCGGCCTGCTGATCGGTATTTTTCAAGCCGCTACATCAATCAATGAAAGTACTCTGACGTTTGTCCCGAAGCTTATTATAGTAATGGGTGTTCTCGCTATCGCGGGGCCGTTCATGATCTCCACCATGACTAACTTCTTCCTTTCGGTTTTCAACGAAATCGCGCGGGTCGGTAGATGATCGTTCTTCAGGACGCAGCTATTTTCGAGCGGCTCTGGTCACTGATCCTTATTTCGGTTCGCATTTCAGGAATGGTTCTTATTGCTCCGTTTTTTGCTGCAGCCGCAATATCGACGCCAATCAGGGTAGCACTTGCGATCTCGATGTCTTTTATACTTACGAGCGTCATATCAATTCCTGAAGTCGATATATTTTCGGGATCTGCAGCTCTCCTTTTGTTGCGAGAAGGAATAATCGGTCTCATGATAGGATTGATTTATCAACTCGCGTTTGCCAGTGTGGCTATGGCCGGTGAACAAATAGCGTTTTCGATGGGGCTCGGTTTCGCATCAATGATTGATCCCCAAACAGGTGCACAGTCTCCGGTCATTACACAATTTTTGTCAATTTTACTAATTCTCGTGTTCCTTTCCATCGAGGGACATCATGTCCTCCTTCAACAATTAGTAGCCAGCTACAAAGCGCTACCAATTGAATTGAGGTTCGATAGTAAAGTATACTTGGACATAGTCCGTAGCGCGGGACTTGTTTTTTCTGTCGCTATTTTATTCGCAATGCCGATTATTGTCGCACTGTTATGCACAAATTTGCTACTTGGATTGCTGACACGAGTAGCTCCACAAATGAATATTTTCTCTGTAGGCTTTCCTATAACAATCCTTGTTGGCTTGGCGCTGCTCCTGATCTTGGTTCCAAGCCTGAGCGATGCTCTTTCAGGATTAATTGAACTAGCCGCGACCATGACCCGCAGGCTGATCCTCGGGGAGGCATGAATTAGATGTCCAGCACCGACAGCGATCAAGAAAAGACAGAACTACCGACAGAGCGTCGTAAAACGGATGCTATTGAAAAGGGACAAATTCTTAGTTCCAAAGATTTTGTGATGGGCGCAGTTCTTTTAACAGGCGTTCTTTTAATGGCATTTTTTGGTCGCGCTATGTTCACACAGCTTGTGGGCAGTTTTAGGGACGGTCTGGATATCTCTTCGGTACTTGCCAAAGAGACCAGTCTACTTGCTGTCGCTGCAGACAGGTTTGTTTCGGCAACAGTGATAATCCTTGTGTTCTCAGCTCCGCTAGCGATTATTGCTGTCACTGCGCAGATGCTGCTTGGCGGTCTACATTTCATACCATCAAATATCAATTTTAAAGCAAGTAGGCTCTCAATCGTCGGGGGGTTTGGTCGAATGTTTGGATCAAATGCAGTCATCGAATTAATTAAATCGATACTCAAAGTGACCGTACTTGGATTTGTCGGCGGTTGGGTGCTCATCCAAAGTCTACCCGAGTTTTTATCAATTGCTTCGGGAAGTCTTGAGACTACCGTTGAGAACTTGGGATCTATTACAATTTGGATTTTATTAACTCTTGTTGGTTCCGTTGCGGTACTCGGGATCCTTGACGCCGGTATCCAATATTATCGACATAGTCAGCAATTGATGATGACAAAGCAGGAAGTCAAAGACGAGCATAAGCAGACGGAGGGATCGCCCGAAATTCGTGCTCGGATCAGGAAGGCGCAGCAGGAAATTTCTCAGCGTAGTTCAGTCTCGCAAGTTGAAAAGGCCCAAGTAGTCATAGTTAATCCGCAGCATTTTGCTGTTGCTCTAAACTATGATTTTGTAGAAGGTTCAGCGCCAATAGTGCTCGCAAAGGGGGCTGACGTAATTGCCGCACAGATACGCGAAAAAGCCGAAGCCGCTGGTATTCCAATTCTAACGATGCCAACCCTTGCTAGGGCGCTTTTCTACACGACAGAGATTGGCTCCGAGATTCATTCAGATTTGTACCGTGCTGTGGCTGCAGTATTGAGCTTTGTCTTCCAGGCCGGCGGCGTTGGAGATCCGCCGGAGGTTGAGGTACCGGAGGAGCTGCAGTTCGATGCCAACGGAAAGCGCATGGCAGGCAGAAAATGAGTGGAATTTCTTGCTTTGGATGCGCACACTTCATTGTAACTCACGATGCGCGAAGTCCATACGCGTGCCTTGCGTATGGCTTCCGTTCACGCCGGTTACCATCTGTCGAGGTCCATATAATTTCAGGGCAGCACTGCAAAAGGCGTGAACCCAATCCAAAATTCGGGCTCAAGAGGAGGCCGCAATGATAGATAAACCTGCCAAAAAGCCAAAATCTAAGGCCAAGTCAGTCGTGGAGACCAACGAGGGCAATGCGCCGGCTACTCTATCTGCCAACGTCGCCACAAGCGCTTTAAAGCCCCAGGCGAAGTCATCCCAAGTCTCTCCATTAGAAACCCTTCGTACGACAACGAAAGCGGATTCATCAAAATCGCCGGCCATTGAGGAAGCAATAGAGATCGCGCTGGAAGCCGCAAGTACAGCTGTCGATTCGGCGCAAGAGATACAGCGGCTTCGCTCCGAGTCATTCAAGCTGATCACGGAAACGCGTAAAAGCAGCAGGTTGTTGCTTTACAGCTCAACCCTGATCTTTGGTCTTGCGGCAATTGCCGTATTTGGCTCGCTCGTCTACTTCAAGCGGGCAATGAACGACTTAGATTTAATAACCAAGGTTAATCGTGATAGTTTGCTGATCTTTGCCGGAGAAATAAATGGGTTGATTTCCGTCGGAAAAAAGATCGACGATACCGTAAAAACATCATCAGAAGCTCTTCAGGCCATTACTGCCGTTCACGCCGATTTGAGCTCCCGCGTTCTAACATTAACATCAGCGCTTGCCGCGGCAAATGCGAGCATTGCTAAACTCGCTGTCCAGGAGAAGGAATTTGCCGGCATACGGCAATCGCTGGACGAATTAAGCTCCGCAACACGATCCGCTAATGCGAGGGCAATTGACGCTCGAGTTTCATCAACTCAACAGCCACCACCTGCGCAAATTTTTAAGCCAAAGCCGCAACGACAAGTAACGCCCCGCGCCAGGCCAGTTAGTCCAGCTAGGGCCGCCGCGTCTGTGCCCCGTGACAACATGATCCGTTACCCATGATCGTCCATCGCTATGTTGAGTGAAACGCGCACATTCGAAGATCTGGTTGTAGTGACTGCCGTTGCCCGTTTTACGCCGGCAGAGCGAACGGGCTTGGTTGTCGGAGACCTAGTCGTGTCCTTCGGCCTTCATGCGCCGAGCATTGCGCTCGATGATCGAGAAATGCTTCAAAGCCTTAAGCGGACGGATTGGCTTACGATCCTGCGCGGCGGCGTTATGTTCCGCCTGTCGTGCAGCGAGGGGCTGCATGGCTTCGAATTTGAAGCAGCAGCCCCAGTAGAGTTAATTGTGGTTCCGACTGGACTAAATTGGAATCATTATTGGGGCGGCGTTCAGCTAAATGGATCAATGACCCTCATTCCTAACAATATATCGCCGCTATGGACACTATTTCCACCGTTTCTCTATTTGCGATTTCGACAATATCAAATGCTTACAGCTACACTGCTTGTTTTGTGCGTTAGCTTTCTAGCTGGCGGTATAGTAGTGCTTATAATTGCCTATGTTGCAACCGCAATTTTGCCATGGTTAGCAGGGCCAGACCTCTTACGAGAGGCCGCAATAAAACAAGGTTATCTCGCTCGCGGATCTTATGCCATTGCATCTCACAGTTTAGCCGCGTCGCTGGAGATAGAGACCGCAAACGCAATCAGAGAACAAAGGAAGATCAATAATCAACCAAAACATACTAATGCCGAGATCTAGATGAGTGCAATATTGTAATTGCATCGACTACATCTTGAGACAGGCCCGTTCGACGCATAATTTGGTCGCTGGGTTTCCCATCTCGCGCTAATTTGATAGCTTGTTCCAGCGCATCCTGCGCCTCTCGTCCCGCAGCTGGCTCATGCGTTTGCATTTGCATGAGCTTGAGATCAGTTTGCAATTGATTCAGTGAGCTTGAAACGACAGCTTCTCGTTCGCGCGACTGTCGGCGGCCAGCGATTTCGTAACCATCCATCCTAGCTGTCAAATCATTCACGCAGAGTATTAAATCCTCGATCTGAAGGTTTAGGCTTTTTTGCTGTGTTCTCAACATCCGGGAGACATAGACAAGACCCAGAACTATGATGAGGGAGACGGCAAATATTTCAATTACAAGATTCATCTCAGTCCCTCTCGGCATCCCGCCAAGCGGCGATGACGACATCGAATGCATGAAGACGGGACGCCAAATCAATGGCGATCATATCGCTCATTTGATGCAATTCATGGACCAGAGACAAATCGTCGGCGCTAATAGCGTCCGGGGAATTCAAACGCTCCAAACCGAGACGAAACTCTAATGTGCTGGCTTCAATTGCCACAAGATCATTATCCGCGAGAGACTGCTTCATGGTTTCAAAAGCAGACCGAAGCGCCAGTAATTCTGGCGAACTCATCAGAACGCCTGATCGCCGCGTTTATAGAAATCAACATCTAACATCCGCTCAGCCAGCTGATCGAAATCGACTGGATATTCGTTTTTACGAATTGCATCACGAATTGCTTCTATGCGGGTTCGATCCAGAGGAGCAACGCCACCACTATTTGCCAAAGCTAAGCCAATTAAAGCGCTAGAGAGAACAGTGGAAGGCTCCGGTACGGCTACCCTTGGAGACGCGACTGCATCGCCAGCTTGAGCCTTTGCCCCTTTGCGGGAGCCGGGCTCAAGATGAGTTAGGTTCTGGCGTATACCGTCGATCATTGATTATACCTCTCATACTCTGTGACGGACTTTTATATATTTTCTTTAGTCTCGAAAATGTATTTAGTCGAGAATTTATAATTTTAAGACCGTGACTGTCTTGTTTCGCTCAAGACGCCCCTTCATAGTTGCGCCCGTACGGCTATTTTTGACGCTGATAAGGTCTCCCTCATAGCCGTCTTCTTCCGCTCGAGCGGCCGTGGCGATCTCAAACCCTTGCCCGCCTGCCATAACAGAGACAGTCTCACCCTTCAAAACCAAGGGGGCTCTTGCAACGTTCCGGGTTGTAAGCACAGCGCCACTATTCAAAGCTGCGGTTAAGCGCATGCCGACAGCCTGATGCAAAGACTTCAGCGCCTGCCCAGATGGAGGATTGGCCACAAATGTAGCTTCGAGAACATCAGCAGTCAGGATCATCCCGACAGACAAAGAAGTCTTCGACAGAACCACAGGCCAGCGCTTTCCAGAAGGTTCCTGAGCATTTGCAACACTGGGTCTGTTGAACACAGCAGCAACATCTGTTTTAAGCACATAACGCCAAGCCACTGGAAATGTACAACTCAAGACAAAGCTTGTACTTGAAGCGCTGCGTGGAACGATTGCCAAATCACTGCAAGCAGTAAGGCTTAAGCGAGGATCAAGCGGACCGATTGATTCAATCGCTGGAGCCTCGCGCCCATTTTGCTGGAACCAACTTATCAATTCACGACGGAGATCCTGCGCCCCCCACTGTGATTGTTCCAAAGAGAATGCGCTTTGAGACAGGGCGCAGATTGCAAGAAAGGCTAAGATAAAGCGCATCAGTTTCTCCTAGCGCATCATGACGGCGAGAGAATTTGCAGGCACTGTGGGATTAGCCTTCAACGCCTTGGCGAAAGAACGGTTTACCTCTACGTCATCTATCCGAACAATCTGCCAAGCAGCGCTGCTTGAGCCTGGAAGCGTTACCAGAAAATAATCCCCCGCATTAACGCCATGCTCCTGCCCAACGGACAAAACCAAACGGCCCCCGCGCGATTCGAGAACCATCGCACGTAATGGCCTGCATGCGAGCAAGTGCTCAAGCTCAACTTGCACCTGTGAGAAAAGTGGGGCCAGATTCACTCTGGGCTGTGATATGAAAGCCTCATCCATCCCGAAGAGCGAGCGCCGATCTGAGAATTTCGCTTGCTTGACGATATCAGCAACATGAACTCCGGAGAAATTATCACGAAGCTTGAGGGACACAGTAACCATGACATCAGTAATGTTCGCCACGAGATTGTCGCGTCGCTCACGCTCGACGACAATATTTCCACTTAGCGAATAACCCGCTGGCCCAGGTACTTCCCCAAGTAATTGACCGTAATAATCACTCTGAGACGCATTGAAGCGTTCAGCGCCTTTCAGATTTGCAAGCCAGCGTTGATCTGCAACACGGAAGGAATTCCCCTGCCCTAGAATGTGCGCGGCTCGCGACAGACTTTCATTGATCGCTGAAACAACATGCCCCTGCAAACCTGGGGCAATGCGTACGCCAATTTGACGCACATCGATGTCAACACGTTTCCCGTCGCAAAAAGCTGCCTCATCATCTCCAATTGCCTCAATGGAAACCACGAATGCCGCGCCCTCCCTCCGCTCTTGAACGATGTGGTAGCCTTTAAAACGGCCCTCAACCAGAGCTGAGGATTCTTCGAGAATTCGTCCGGAGGACTGTTGCGTACTGACGCCACGAACTTTCGTTTGCAACTTACCTGCAGCATCATAAAGCGCTTCAGCCAGAGCCGCTTTTCGTGCAGACGCCACGTCCGTTCCGGCAATTGCTGCGCGCCCTTGCCCCTGAACCACGCGATAACCTGCGCTTGCAGCGCCAACTAATCCAAACGTGATAGCTACAGCAAAAATCGCAAAACGCATGGCGGTACTCTATTGGTAAGCGGGACGGCCATAACGGCGCAACGCTACAACTTCCTGAAATTCAATCTCCAGCTCAGCTTCATACACATCGTTTCGGACAGGCTGAATGCGGACGATGCGCGCACTGCGAATAAGTCCCTCGACGTCTGACCGGGACACATCATTAACGATCCGTCCCTCCATCGCCGATGACTGGCCTGAGACGTTAGCGCCGTATATTTTCTCCGCAAGCTCGCGCATAGCAGCGAGCTTTGCAGACCGGATAGCCATCAATTGTTTCTGCGCAGCAGTGCGTCCCGGCTGAATACTAACTGTAGCGTAGCCGATGGCGCGCATGGATGTTTGAATGGACGGCGCACTCTCAAAGAACGTGTCCGTATTGGCCGCGCAGCCAGACAGCATCATCGCTGCTAATATAATTGAGAGGAAGGGTTTCAAAAAAAATCCTCACGTGAAGCGTTCGAAAACTAATTCAGCAAGTTCTGTGCCGTCGATATTCGGCGCTGGCATACGCCTTGCTAATGCCCAGACAGAAGCACGCTCACCAGTTTGAAAAACGCCGGGTTCTCGACGGCTTAGGCAATTAGTGGCGGAAAATCGACAGTGGAGACGAAGGCGTGACGGACGTAGCTTTGACACCAAGCGGGATAAATAACGGCCGCTTCACGAGTTCAGTCGTGCTGCCGCTCGCGCTTGTCGCGATGATCCTTCTGATGGTCATTCCTGTCCCGCCAATCATGCTGGACTTGTTCTTCACCTTCAATATCGTACTCTCGCTCGTCATCCTGATGGCAAGTTTGAATACATATCGGCCGCTCGAATTCTCCTCGTTCCCAACTATCCTTCTGTTTGCAACGATCCTGCGGCTTGCTTTGAACGTTGCATCAACGCGTGTCGTGCTCGCTCATGGCCATACGGGCACGGATGCAGCGGGCCAGGTCATCAAGGCATTCGGGGAATTCATTACAGCGGGTAATTTTGCCATCGGAATGTTGGTGTTCTTTATTCTGATCATCATCAATATGGCAGTCATCGTAAAAGGCACCGGCCGCGTTTCCGAAGTGAGCGCGCGCTTCACGCTCGACGCTATGCCGGGCAAACAAATGGCGATCGACGCAGAATTGAACGCGGGCCTTCTCACGCCCGAAGAAGCCAAGAAGCGCCGTGAAGAAGTTACGCGTGAATCAGATTTCTACGGCTCAATGGACGGCGCCACCAAGTTTGTGAAAGGCGACGCGATCGCAGGCCTGATGATTCTCGGGATCAACATCATTGGTGGCCTGATCGTCGGCATGGTCTTTCATGATCTCACGCTAACGAAGGCTGCTAAAGTTTATATAACGCTCGCGATCGGCGACGGTCTTGTCGCTCAAATTCCTTCGCTTCTTCTCTCGGTCGCAACCGCCATTATCGTGACCAGAGATTCCTCGGCGCATAACCTTTCCGACCGCTTGATGCAGCAATTGGGAGATGGTCGCGCTTGGTGGCCGGTGGCGGGAATTCTGACGCTATTCGGAATCGTACCAGGCATGCCGGCGCCTTTATTCCTTGGGGCGGCAGGCCTAGCTGGGATGATAGCGTGGCGCTCGAAGCGCACGCAGATGGATGCTGCTGAAGTCGTCGATACAACCGCCGCACCTCAAGAAGGCGCAGATGGTAGTACTGATCATGCAGACCAATTAACGCTGGACGATGTTTCAAATCGTTCCGTGCTGCTTCTCGAGGTAGGATATGGACTGATACCGCTAATCGAGGAAAATGGCAAAAGCTCCCTCGTGGCGAGGATTACCGGAATACGCAAACAGGCCTCACGCGACCTCGGCTTCATCATTCCGCCGGTGCGTATTCGCGACAATCTTTCCATACCACCAAACGCCTATCGACTTACGATAGCAGGCGTGGTCGTTGCCGATGATGAAGTTGCAGTTGGAAAACTGCTCGCTATCCAAAGCGAGGCTTCGAACATTACCCTGCCTGGCAATGTGGTAAAGGACCCCACATTCGGCCTTGACGCAGTATGGATCGAACCGCAAGATCGAAATAGAGCTATAGCAGCGCGCTATACAGTGGTCGATCCAAGTACCGTGGTGGCAACTCAGATCAATCAATTGGTGCGTTCGAACGCAGCCGATCTTCTGGGTCAGGACGATGTTCAGGAATTACTCGATCATGTCGCCAAATCTGCGCCTAACCTGGTCTCCGGGATTGTCCCAAAGCTCATTTCGCTAGGCGTTCTCACGCAGGTTCTCAAAGCCCTCGTCGCGGAGCAAATCTCAGTTGGAGACTTACGACGAATACTTGAGGCTTTGTCTGGTGCCAAGACCCGCGAGATCGATGATCTCGTCGATACTGCGCGCATAGCTTTGGCGCCTATCATTGTGCAACGCGTGTGCGGACCCAAGGATGCTCTGTCCGTTATCACGCTCGACTCCGCTCTTGAGCAAATCATCATACAGAACGCGCGAACGGGCGGACGGGAAACTGGCATGATAGAACCAGGACTGGGCCGCAAGCTGCTTGAGTCCTTCAAAGAGCAGTCGAAAATTCTGGCGGACAGCGACAAGAGCCTTGTCGTTGTAACGTCGCCAATGCTGCGACGTGAACTGTCAACGCTGGTTCGGCAGGCCGCGCCTGACGCACTGGTGCTAAGCTACAGAGAAATTCCTGAGAACAAACGTATCAATGTTGCAGCCATCATTGGCGGCTCAGAAGCTTAGGATCTGAACCATGCTGAACCACGTGAAGATGATCGCCGAAGACAGCGCTGCGGCGATGGAGAAGATCACGCGCGAACTGGGTGCCGACGCCCGCATCATATCCACCCGTAAGGTGGTTAACGGCGTCGAGATAGTAGCATGTCCACCGCTTGATTTCGCCGCGCATCTTGAACAGCAGTCAGCATCCGCAACGAAAAAACGGACAAGCCGCAGGATGGAGGAGTTTGCAGCTCTACTTGACGATGCGCGACAGACCAATCAACCCGCGTTGCGCCGTCAAGAACAGCCGAAAGAAGCCTCCAACAGAGCAAACGACGATCACAGAATGACCGCTCTGGAGGGATCTATAGCTGAGATCAAGGCAATGCTGGGTTCTGAACTTATGGCCAACGGCCTGATGGCGGCGGGTGCCTCCCCTGCCCTCATCTCGATATTTCTTGCGCAAGCCAACGCCATTGAGGGTCCGCGTTCGGACCGGAATTTTGCGGCATTTCTAGCGTCGCGCCTCGTGCACAAGCCCCCCCCAAATCTATGCGACGGCCAGCGCATCGTCGTCGCGCTTGGACCATCCGGATCAGGAAAAACTACTCTGCTAGCGCAATTGGCTGCGAAAATTCGACTTGAAAACTCTGAAGCGCGCGTCGCGTTTGTGAACGCAGACACGCGGCGCTTGGCGGCAAGCGAGCAATTGCAAGCCTATGGACGCATCATGGATGTTCCGGTCGTCGATATAGACAAGGTCCGCGAATTGTCTGGCTTCGTTCGTAATGCTGACAGCCAGCTCACTATGCTAGTTGACATGCCGAGCGGTGGAAACGATTGCGAAACGCTGATGCAGGAATTAAATGGACAGGTCGACGAACTCGCTCCAATTACGAGGATCGGCATCATCGCATCGACGTTATCAGCAGAATCAATTATGCAGATGTTTGAAACTTACCCCGACATAGATGCAATTGCGCTCACGAAACTAAATGAGGCGCGCGTAACTTTGCCCGCAATCAGCCAGCTCAGCATGCGCCAGGCGCCAATAGCTTATCTGTCAACAGACGCTCACTTGATGCGAGGATTAAGCACGGCTGACGCTCCGATGATCGAACGTCTTATCCGCGGCAGCCTGCCTGGAGTTCGCCGGGAGAACGCTGCTTGATGGAAGAGCCTATAAAGTTCAGAAACGCCATCGCAATTGCGAGCGGCAAAGGGGGCGTCGGAAAAACAAATATTTCTGTGAACCTTTCGCTTGCGCTGCGAAAGCTGAACAAGCGAGTGACCCTCTTTGACGCCGACATGGCGCTGGCGAATGCGCACATTGTAATGGGCGTTCAACCTAAGCTCACGCTTGTTGACGTCCTGGACGACAGGTGCTGGCTATCTGATGTATGTACTGAAGGCCCCTTGGGGGTAAAATTAATTTCGGGAGGCAGTGGCCTCAGCGAGCTTATGAACCTATCCTCAGACGGACGCAGGAAGCTTATTTATTCGTTTGCAGAGCTTGAATCTGAGTGTGATTTTCTGATAGTCGACACTGCTGCCGGCATTGAAGATAACGTGCTCGAATTTGTAGGCGCCTGTAACCGGATCATGATCGTTGTTGTGGGCGAACCAGCTGCGTTCATCGATGCTTACGCCTGCATAAAAGTACTCCATCAGATGAACGGCATTCAACATTTTGATGTAGTCGTCAACAGGGCGCGCGACATCGCACATGGAAAGGATGTCTTCAGGCGCTTTAAGGGCATCGTAGAAAGATTCCTTGAAGCCAGCCTTTACCACGCAGCGAGCATCCCGGAAGATTCGCAATTAAACGTCAGCGTCGCTCGATGTAGCCCGATTACTATCATGAATCCTGAAGCTCCGTCGGCGCGCGCTATCGCCGCGCTAGCTGACTTCCTCATTGGATTGAACGCAAGTCCAACGAACCATAACAGGCGTTTTGCCGTGGCTGATCTTGATCAAGAAAATGCCGAAGCATCGAACTCAAACAAGATACATGGCGAACTAAAATGACAGGTTTGCGCGTCTACGCGGCATCCGCAAGCGATCAAAATGAAATTGCTGAGCGCGTTCGCTCGCACATGCCTTTGGTACGAAAAATCGCATGGCAGGTGCATGGGCGCGTTCGCGATTTGTTTGAAATCGAAGATATGATTCAGATTGGTATGATCACACTCGTTGAGGCCTCGCAACGCTTTCAAGACAATGGTGTTTCAACATTCGGCGCCTATGCCTCCGTACGCGTCCGCGGCGCCCTCATCGATCACCTACGCAAGCATTTGACGCTGACCCGTTTGGGTGTTCAACAGAGAAACCAAATCACAGCAGCAGAGCTTACCATCAAAGCAGCGGGAGGCGACTCAAGAGACAGTGCTGCAGTAGCTGCCAGGCTCGGCATCACGACCAACGAGCTCGCCGTATGGCGCGACCGCGCAGCCGCGGCCCCTCACAAATCACTGGATGAAATTTACGACGACCATTCAGCCTGGTTCGTAGACAAAGGTCCTACCCCTGAAAGTGCCGTAGTCGCAGATGAATTGCGAACGTCGCTGATTGCAAATCTCAAACGCCTCAAAGAACGAGAAGCGCTTGTTCTGCAGCTGTACTTTGTGGAAGATCTCAATCTGGAGGAAATATCCGAAGTACTCTAGGTAAGCGTTGGAAGGGTCTCGCAAATCAAGAAAGCGGCGCTCGGTCAATTGAGGGAATGGTTAAGCAAAGATTGATACTGAATTCATGCAAAATAGCAAAAATTTAATTGGCATACAAATTGCTAGGAAGCTTTTGAAGAATTTGGAAATAATTAAAAATGATCAAGACCTCACTAACGGGCGTGCTGGCTGCTTCACGCGACATGGCGGTCATTGCGAATAATCTGGCTAACGCTAATACAACCGGCTTCAAACGCTCGATGGCGCAGTTCACCGAAATCAGAGGATCCAGCGTCGGCGCCCGCCCAGGCAGTGACGCAGGCTCAGGCGCGTTAACTCAAGACATTCGTCGCAACTCCGAGCAAGGCGGCCTGTTTATAACAGACAGCAAGCTGGACCTTGCTATATCAGGCAATGGTTATCTTGTCTTTGGAGAGCCAAACGGCGTGCCCGGGGAAATGGGCATGACATACAGCCGGGCGGGTAAACTAACGCTCGACAAAGACGGGGCCATCGTCGATTCCTCCGGTAACCCACTCCTTGGCTTTCCTATACTGACGGGAAACATGATTGGTGGCCAGCCGGCCCCAATCAATCTGGCCAATGCCGCAGGGGGAAAGCCGATTAACATCCAAGGCGTTTCAATCGACGCAAAAGGTGTAATCAGCGTCATGCTCACGGGCGGAAAAACTGTAATGGGCGGCGCGATCGCACTGGCATCGTTTCGAAACGAAGATGGGCTTAAGAACATCACTGGCGCAAAGCTAAAAGCGACAGACCTTTCCGGACAGCCCGAGCTACAACCGGCCGGTAGCAACGGCATGGGCAAGATTCAACAGGGCGCTCTCGAAGGTGCAAACGTAGACCTAACAGCTGAGCTCATGCATATGGTGCAGGCGCAACAAGCCTACAATGGAAACGCGCGCGCGTTACAAACGAATTCTGAAATGATCCGGTCAGCGGTCGATACCATCACGCGTTGACGCTAACCAAGATTCGCAAATTCTGTGGTACTCCAATGCAGCCTTGCCTAAGCATCCCAACTGACGTCGGGGATGTCGTTCTCCGACAGCCGTTAATGGTGCTGTCAGGCTATGGGTTTGGATCTACCGCCTCTAATTCGCCCCGTCGTGGGGCGCGCATCGGGCTTCGAGAACCAATCTCTCGGATCTATGATGCGCGCGCCTCACATTCGTGCGGTACGGCTAGACGAGCAGGCACTGGATGCCGGATGGCGCAGACCGCAGCAAGACGAGTGGCAGCTGCCGCAAAACGGCATGCCGCTGCACCCTTCGAGCGGGCGCCAGCAAGACAATTGGGACGATCCTCGACCACGCTATTCACGTGCTGGCACCCCTTCGGATGCAACCCCTGCTCTTTCAAAACTGGAAGCTCGTATAGCGTTCGAGCCCTGCTACGTTCATCATTATGCAAGCGCGAGATACGCTTTGGTTTCATATCTTCCATGGACAAATGCGGACCGTCGCAACAACGTAGACTTATTTGCGTAGGGGGCACCAATGACTGAAGAAGAATTCATGAAGGGGCTTAAAACGCTCATACAGTTTTATCCCAAGTTCACACTCGAGACGACAAATAGCGAAGGCGATATTGTTCTTAAACGTAAAGAGCCTCAGGCGACAAGCGAGCGCTCCCGCGTAATCGCAGCAGCGGTCCAGGATATAATGCGCACAGATACAAAGACGCCGCGCGGCGGTGGTTGGGTTTAATGATCGGCAAGATTACAGCGACGCTAACTGGCCCTTTTTCGATAGCGCTGCTGGTCGTCTTCCTCTTGCTTAGTGGCGTAGGCGCAGGCCTCATCATCGCAGATAAAATGAACAAAACTGATCTCGAGCGCCGCAAGCAAAGCAGAATTGCAGCTGAAATTGCAGCGCGAGGACCTCCCAAGCCTGAACGAGTTCCTGCGCCTCAAGACGCCGAGAGTCCCTTCAAACCTAGATATGTCGTTTTCGGCGAAGAGTTCACCTCAAATTTCCAAGTTCCCAAGCGTGTCCTTATCGTTAAGATCACACTGATGACCCAACGCGGCGACCGCGCTTACAAATTGCTTGATGACAATAAAATGCTATTGCGGGCTCTTACCCTCGCAACATTGTCCGAGTATCCCCTCGAAACTGCGACAGCAACCAACGGCGTGATTGCGTTATCAGATCTCCTGAAGACGACCTTAAATAATGATCTCAATCAAAAAACCGGATTTTCTCCAATCGACACAGTGATAATCACGGACTTTTTCATTCAGTAAAACACTGAAATAACAATATTTTGATGCTGGCATAAAGATTGCTGGGATATGTCCTCAACAGGAACGTAGATCCCACTATGAAAGTGATCGATCAATATCTCGCCCCGCACGCAAACGCACTATCCATCCGCAACAAGCGCATGGAAGTCCTCGCTGCAAATATCGCGAATGCGGCGACGCCAAATTACAAAGCGCGTGACATCGATTTCGGGCAAGCATTTCAGCGCGCCATGGGAGAAAGCGGTACAATGCTGACGACCGATGCCAAGCACATCGGCTCGCTTGGCGCGCAGGGTCCGGAGGCCCGTTACAGAACCCCCGTTTCTGCTGCGCTCGATGGCAATACCGTCGAGCTGCACGTCGAACAATTACAGTTCGCAGAAAACGCGACACGATATGAAGCCTCACTTCAATTTCTATCCGACCGCTTACGCGGTATGCGCAGCGCACTGCGAGGCGAATGATGAAAGCTTTCACAATATTCGACATCTCCAGTCGAGCAATGTCGGCACAGCAAGTTCGCCTTAATGCGGTTGCGAGCAACCTTGCGAACGCGCAAACACTAACCAGCTCCGCCGACAAAGCCTACAAAGCTATGCGTCCTGTATTTGAAACAGAGTTCCCAATTCACCAAGCACGTACTGGGGTTGCAACAGTTGCAGCTGTCGAAATTCAACAATCACAAGTACAGCCTGAGAAACGTTACGCGCCTGGACACCCGTTGGCGGATCAGGATGGATACATTTACGCATCAAATGTAGACGTAAATGAAGAGCTCGTAGAAATGATGGAAGCTTCACGACAGTACCAAAACAATATTGAGGTACTTGCGACTGCGAAATCACTTATTCTAAAAACGCTTAGCGTCGGAAAGTAGGACAATCAAGATGACTGAAATAAGTGCAACGTCACAACAGACGCTTGACTCTCTGCTAAAAAAACTTGGTGCGACAAAACTAAGTGATGCCAGTACAACAAAGAAAAAGACAGAACTCGGTCAAGAAGATTTCTTAAAACTTATGACGGCACAGCTGTCAAATCAAGATCCCTTCCAGCCGCAATCAAATGATCAAATGATTGCCCAAATGGCACAATTTTCGACGGTTTCGGGCATAACGCAGCTGAACGCTACAATGACCGGGATGGCTTCTCAGATCGCCGACAATCGTATAGCCACAGCTGCTAACTTCATCGGAAAGACAGTGCTCGTTCCAGGTAACGTCGCAATGGCGGACGATACGGGAGCAATAAGCGGCGCTGTCGATCTACCAAACAGCGTGACTGACCTAAACATACAGATCACCAAAGAAAACGGAGAGCTTGTAAAGACTATAAACCTTGGAGCAAACTCAGCGGGGCTCATAGGATTCTCATGGGACGGCTTAAACGATCGCGGCACTACGGTTGGCCAGCCACGATATAAAGTGAAGGCGACTATGATGACAGGAGGCACACAGACTGAGGCAAATACAGGAGTGTATGGCCCTATTACAGAGGCACAAGTTAACAAAAGCAGCGAAGATCAAATGATAACTGTTGCAGGAGTTGGCCAAGTTAAAATGAGCGAAATTAAGGGGTTCAAATACTAGATCCTCCCAGAAGGTAAGCATGCCTCTTAAAAAGCAAAAACCCTAAATTCACATAGCGAGATCCTTAAATGTCTTTTTACACATCCCTCACCGGCCTAAACGGCGCGCAGTCAGACATTTCGGCGATTTCAAACAATATCGCAAACGTCGGCACTACCGGCTTCAAGCGATCACGAGCAGAATTTGGGGACATCTTCGCCACCTCACCGCTACAAGCAGCAAGCTCAGCAATTGGTTCTGGTACAATTCTAAAATCAATCAAACAGCAATTTACACAAGGAAACATCGAGGCAAGCCTTAACGCGCTCGACCTAGCAATTTCAGGACAAGGCTTCTTTGCAATAAAGCCTAGTCTTACATCAACTCAAACCGTTTACACACGGAACGGTGCTTTTAGCGTCAACAACGATAGATATGTTGTAGATTCACAGGGACAATTATTGCAGGTATTCCCAGTGAACGAAGACGGATCAGTCATAGCCACTGGAATAACCTCAGCAAAAAATTTGCAGCTACCTACTTCTACCGGCCTGCCAAGAGCATCTAAAACAATCCAGCTCGGTCTGAATTTGCCAGCAGATGCTACGATCATACCAAAAGATGCGCAGTATACGACTGCAAATCCATACCGCTTTGATAAAACGAACGCTTCGACTTACAATAAGTCAACATCTATAACTATCTACGACTCCCTCGGCAACCCAACCATTGCAACAATCTATTATGTCAAAACAAGCAACGCGACAGAAACATCGCCAACAAATAAATGGCAAACATACGTCTTTGTGGGCGCACGCGAAGTCTCTCCACAATTAATCACTGCAAAAGATGACCAATCAAAAGGTTACTACATCAACAAATTCGGCCAGATAACGACCACTCCGCAATCGGTAGATCCTACATTTAACGCAGCAGCCGCGCATCCCCTTTACAGGCAGGATGACCAAACAAACAAAACACCGTCAACGTCCGCGACCATTATCGGTGGAATCATCAAAACAAGTGGTTTCGACTTTGGCGACACAGATGCTACGAAAGTTACAATCGTTACTGACCCTGCTTTATACGCGACAACTCGTGAAGGCGGCGTAACTGGATCAAACCCTCCATACTGGGGGGTAGACATGTTTTCGATCAGTGTCGATGGATCTGCACCTCAATCTGTATCGGTAAAAGCAGGTACTTATACTGGCACTCAACTCGCCGAAGAAATGACCCGCGCAGTTAATACTAAATATTCGGGAGAAAAATATTTCAGAATTTCAGATACTTACCGCCGAGAAGGCGGCGCTGTTGTAACTGGAAACGACATAATTCAAATAAACTTATCGAAACTGAGCGAAGTAGACGGGTCGTCGGTCGCACTCGCACGTCCGATTGAAATAGATTTACTAGGCACAGGTGGCACCGACGGTACACCACAAGTGGGAGGCGCGACACAACCCGGAAATACGCTTCAGCTAACACGCGAACAGCTCATTACCCTCGCTCAAACAAAATTGAATGATGCTTTGAACCTTAGGCGTCTGGAATTTGGAAAACCTGCAAGCTGGCCGGACCCGACTAACCCACCTATCGTTGTAGGCTACGACATAGGAAAACGTGCACTAACGTTTACTGTATTGCCATCCCAACTTGGTGCTGATGCGAATGAGCCTTCTAGTCGATTTAACAGCGTCCAAGTGTACAACCCAACAGCTGTTGTAAATGATCTCGGGCTCCCAGCAAAAACGGCAAGCACTGATACACTTATCCGGGCGAATAACCTATGGACGGGCACTGCAACACTTCCAGCAGGGGACGCTATTCTAGATCCGAGAGAGCAGCGTACAGGCATAAATATTACTTACAATAAAGATACACGACAGTTTGGGTTTGCTTCGGGATCTACTGGAGAAGCATCACAAATAACAATGGGTCGATCAGCGCTCGCAACCGACAGCGATGTGACGTCACAAACAGATAGTTTTGATTTCAGTACTTTTGATTATACACAAAGTCAAAGAATACAGCTTGAGATCGACGGTAAGCAATTTTCGTATGACTGGACTGGGGTTGTCGGAGGAACTGCAGCTAATCAAGCAGCAAACTTATTCGCAGCAATTCAACAGGCGTATCCGGTTACCTTCACTAATTCGAAAGAAAAAACTGAAGGAACAACAACCGTAAGAGAGGTCCAAGAAATATTAGTAAATGGTGGATTACAAAAAAATGATGTTTTCTCTCTCTCCATCGCTATCCCTGGAGCTGCCGCTGCAGTTACTATTACCACCGATCCGTTGGCAGTGACATCCACGCAAACCCAGACGCAGAAGCTAGACGTCCTAGTGACCACACTCAATGCGAAAATAAACGCTACCGCCGGTTTGGCGATCGGGGGCGCTGTGAATAATCCCGCTACGCCATTTATGGTGGCATCAAGACTTGGAAATAAAATCATCTTCACCTACAAGCAAGAGGGTTCCGTCGGCCCTCTAGTAGGTATAAAACAGACAGTACGAGGATCCGACACCCTTACGACTACTGGAAATTTTACGGCTACCCTGAATTTTACCGATGCTACAGTAGTTAAGTCATTTTATGAAAAAACCGAGGGAAATGCGACAACAGTAGGCGTGCATAGTCTCACGCTTAAATCACCAACTGGAACAACCCCGACGTTGGCTGTCAATGACGTTTATCGTATTCAACTACCACTTGCAGATGGAACTCTCCTGACAAGGGACGTAACGCTTGGAGCAACAGGTTTTGCAGGCCTTGCCGCAGCGGCAAACGCACAAACAGATCTGGCTACCTATGCAACTTTCTCTGCAGAAGGGACAGACAAACTTGTCACACGATACAAGGCAAATGGCGCCGTAACGGGCACAATGAATATCGAGCAAATTAAAGCAGCCAATGTGCTAGTTCGCCCAGTCAGCATCGGTGCAATTTCCATCAAAAGCACAGGCACAAATCTGGAAGTTGATGGTAATCCTGACGGATCAAAATTTAGGCTAACTTTACGTGTCAATGGGGTTGTAAAAGGCTCATTACCAGTTGGCGCAGGCGGCAGCACTAGCAAAAATGGTATTATGATCGGCCAAGCAAAACAAATAAATTATCTTGGAACTAATGACTTGTTAGGCCTCGGAGCGACGGCATCCACCCTCTTAAAGGCCGGCACCGGACTGATATCTACGGCTGCAAAAGCTGTCGGAACACGCGCTATTACCCCACTAGCACAGACATTTTTCTTGAACGAAAGTCTCAAAGAAAATGAAATGACGTTCACTGTCGACGGGATCGTCGGTACAATAAATCTCCCAATACGAGCTTATACTGGCGATACATTTGCAACCGCAATTCAAGATCGAGTGAACCAAATTCAAGATCCTAAAACTGGTCGCATAGTAAGCGGAGTAACAGTAAAATTTGAACCGGATTCAAATCGTCTTGTCTTCACATCAGGAACGACAGGCGCAAATTCTCAAATGAATGTGGTTGGGCATCCAAATTTTGGGCTTGCAACCGTAGCGCAGTCTGCTGGAACCGTTCCAATTATTACCATACTAAAGCAAGCTACTGACGCCTCAGGCAATAAGCTTTATGTCACGACTACTGGCGCCATCACCACAACAGCCCCAACCACTCTTCAAAACTGGTACCCTCTCTATCTAACTGAGGGGCAATTAACCTTTGATACAATCGGTAAACTGATTTCGCCGAAAGAAGGCGTCGTCTATTCGCCGTTTGATCCGCAAAACGGCTCAGATTTGCTTAGACTGAACATTGATTATGGAAAGTTCTCAACGCAGTTTTCATCTCCATTTTCGGTCTTATCGCTTTCACAAGATGGCTATCCGTCCGGCAGCTTGAATGGTCTCGATATCGACGCATCGGGAACTGTTCGTGCAAACTATACGAATGGACAAACCGTTGCCCTTGGCAAGGTAATGATAGCAAACTTTGCGAACCCAAATGGTCTCAAGCAAATTGGCAATGCAAATTACGTTTCAACTTCAACTTCTGGACAAGTTGTACTCGGCCAAGCAGGTGCAGACGGGTTTGGCACGATAAAAGCAGGGGCTCTGGAGCGCTCGAATGTCGACATAACCGAAGAGCTCGTGACACTCATCACAGCCCAACGGAACTTCCAAGCGAATGCGAAGGCTATTGAGACCACAACGACGTTATCGCAAACGATCATTCAGATACGTGGATAACAAATAGACGTCGGAGCTTGATACATGGATCGCGTCGCCCACCTCAGCTTAAATGCGATGCGACTCTATGGTGACAACCAAAGAGCGATCACAGCGAGCCTTTCAAATCAAAATACAATAGGATTCAAGCGTGATTTATATGCAAACCTAGCTTCTGCTTACGTCTCTGGCGGCAATATTGACGACCGTGCCTATTCAACTCGCGGCGACGCATCAGTATCTACTGAAGAGGGAAAACTAATTCCAACCGATAGCCCGCTCGACATATCGCTAGAGGGTCCTGGGTTTATGGTCGGACAAAAGCCGAATGGAGAACAAATAGTCACTCGTCGTGGAGACCTTAACATTGGCGCCGATCGCATTCTACGAAACGGCGAAGGCGTAGCTGTGATCGGCGATGCAGGGCCGATTACCGTTCCAGCCTATAGCAATTTTGCAATATCACGAGACGGAACTGTTCTCATCCAGCTGCAAGGTGCAGAAGGCGGCCAGCCTGCGACTGCGATAGGCCGCTTAAGGCTCGTAAACATACCGGCAAGCAACATAAAAAAGGGCGAAGATAGCCTGATGCGTCCCAAAAACGGAATTATACCTCAAGCTGATGCAAATATAACAATCATCCCAAAAGGTCTTGAATCCAGTAATGTTGATCCGATTCAAGCAATGATCGACATGCTTTCGAACACACGTTCCTATGAGATGAGTGTCAAAATACTCACGACAGCGAAAGATCTTGACGCTGAAACCGCTAAACTTATGCGCAGTGATCGCTGATAAAATTGGAGTTCAAAAATGCCTGACGCTCTTCATGTAGCTAAAACTGGACTGAATGCTCAGCAACAACGCATGAGCGTAATTTCAAATAATCTGGCAAACGTCAACACTGTTGGCTTTAAGCGAGATCGTGCAAATTTTGAAACACTTCTATATCAAAATTTTCGTGATCCAGGTTCTCAAACTTCGCAGAATTCACAGTCGCCCACGGGGCTAGCTATTGGAACTGGTGTCCGAATAGTCTCATCTGAGAAGATTTATAGCCAAGGAAATATCATAAACACCGATAATTCACTCGATATGACAATAGACGGGAGTGGCTTCTTTCAGGTTTTAACACCAAGTGGCCAGATCGCGTACACGCGCGCCGGAAATTTCACCAAGAATGCTCAGGGACAGTTAGTCACCCCTAATGGATATCCCCTAGAGCCAGCAATAACGATACCAGCAACCGCAACTTCTATCTCGATCTCCAAAGACGGTATTGTCTCCGTTGCAACTGCAGGAGCCGGTGCAATTGAGCAAGTAGGACAGATAGAGATTGCTACATTCCCGAATACATCTGGCTTGAAGCCTACAGGTGAATCCTTTGCCCTCGCGACACCCTCTTCTGGAGACCCAGCAGTAGCTGCCCCCGGAAATAATGGTAGTGGTCGCATCATTCAGGGCGCTCTAGAATCATCAAACGTGAATGTCGTCGAGGAGCTCGTGAATATGATTGAGACGCAACGCGCTTATGAGGTGAATTCCAAAGCGATTGCTTCTGTGGATGGAATGATGAAATTCCTCACACAAAATATATAGCGGATAAAAACCATGGGTAGCTACATCTTTGCAGTTATGTCGCTAGCGCTGATAACAGCAGGTTGTTCCACTGTTAAAGAAGCGAAACTTTCACAATCGTATCAGGTCAATTATGACCAAGTAGTTCCATTGAAGGAGAAAATTCCTGATGGGGCTATCTATGCGAAGTCGCAATCAGGTTTTTTTCTTGGCGATAGACGTGCTCATAGCGTCGGTGATGTTCTCACTATAAGTCTTTCCGAAACCATGGCTGCCAGTAAGTCAAACGACGCAGCGATTGATCGTAATGGTAAGTTTAATGTTGCTTTACCAAAGGCGCTTTTCGGTTCAATGGGCCTTAATATTCCTCAGGTACGTGATAGTGCTAATTTCGATACCTCAACAGAATCGTCATTTGCCGGAACTGGGTCAGCAAACCAGAGCAATAGTATTAAGGGTAAACTTACTGTTGTAGTAACAAGGGTTTACGAGAATGGTAACCTTTGGGTTCAGGGACAAAAAGCTTTGTCTCTTAATCAAGGAGAGGAGTTTGTTAGAGTTTCAGGTCTGATACGTCCAGAAGACATCGGCCCTGGAAATATCATAGACTCCTCACGTCTGGCACAGGCACAAATTAGTTATACTGGAGCAGGAGATATTCATGACGCTACCCGGCAAGGTTGGTTTGGTCGTTTCTTCAGTCTCATCGCACCAATTTAAGGTCATAACCTGATGAAGATTAAGATGCGACTTTTAATTCTTCTATCGATACTAATGGGTCTCTCTCCAGGCTCGGCATTTTCGCAGTCTCAGGTAGATAGAAGTGAACGCGTAAAGGACCTCGCTACATTCGGTGGCGTTCGTACAAACCAGCTCCTTGGATACGGCATTGTTGTAGGCCTGAATGGTACCGGAGACGGTAATGTTGCTGCAACAAGTCAGACAATACAAAGCCTGTTGTCTCGATTTGGCATGACGGTTGATATCAATGCAATCAACGCAAAGAACACTGCGGCTGTGATGGTTACGGCTGAAATTCCGCCCTTCTCTAAGCCGGGCAACAAAATTGATGTGACAGTATCAGCGCTTGGTAAGGCGACAAGCCTTCGTGGTGGGAGCCTTCTTCTGACACAATTAGTTGGAGCCGACAGAGAGACATATGCTATCGCCCAGGGTAATCTTGCAGTCGGCGGACTGGGAATTACCGGAAATGATGGGTCTAAGGTTACAGTCAATGTGCCAACTGTGGGTCGTATAGCTGGCGGTGCATTTGTAGAACGAATGGTTCCTCATCCATTCGAGACATCAGCAGCATTCATGTTGAACTTAAATGTTCCAGATTTCACAAACTCGATGCGACTTGCTGAAGCTATTAACAAACGATTTGGTAATGGAACAGCGTCAGCAATGGACGGATCCACCGTGCGCGTCAATGCCCCTAAAGATTTAAACGGTAGAGTAAACTTTGCGTCCGCGCTCGAGGAAATAAGAATTGGTAAATCGTTACCGCCCGCGCGCGTTATTGTGAACTCTCGCACGGGTACAATCGTTATAAGTGAGGGCGTTCGTGTCACACCAGCTGCTGTTACTCATGGAAGCCTCACTGTTCGTATAAAAGAAAATCAGAATGTCTCGGCACAAGGTCCCACAATAGTCAATAATAATGCAGTTGTAACTCCAGGAGGTCCACCTGTAGTAACACCCGACTCACAAATTACAGTTGATCAGCAGCCGGCACGTGCATTTTTATTTCAATCTGACATCCAGCTATCCAGCATTGTAGACGCAGTGAACGCTGTTGGAGCATCCCCAAGCGATCTCGTTGCAATTCTAGAAGCGCTTAAGCAGGCTGGCGCGCTAAATGCAGAACTTATTATAATTTGAGGGCATATGACTGACTTCAAAGTAAATGGCGGACCGGCTTCAGTTGACTTTAGTATCGACCAAACGAAAGCGATTGGCCGTAAGCCGACTCTAAATCAAGCGGGAAAGGCATTTGAAAGCCTCTTTCTTCAGAGCATCATGAAAGCTATGCGTGAGGCCAAGCTCGATGACGGGCTTTTTGATGGTGACGCTCAAAAACCCTTTGAGGCAATGCTTGACCACGCATACTCGGATAAAGCAGCAAAAAATTTACGTTTAGGCCTTTCTGAGGCAATTACACGTCAGTTCACTCCCGATCACTGGAAGCCAAAGCAAAAATGACCGATATCCTCGGAATTGGCTCCTCAGCACTCAGTGCATATCGAAAACAGTTAGAGGCAACAGGCTCTAATATCGTTAATGCTAATACTGAGGGCTATAAGCGTCGGTCAGTTTCACTACTTTCGACAGGGGACGGCGCCATGCTCCCCACCACGGCACCCAGTATCTCTGGGTCTGGGGTCATGATAGACAAAGTTGTTCGTGCTTCAGACCAATACCTTGAGCAGCAACTGCTACTTGCGAACTCTAGTTTTCAAAAATCACAGGTGCTTTCGAACGGGCTTGAGCGAATTGAAGGTGCAGTTTTCTCAATGGAAAACAACCTCAATGAAGCCGCACAAGCATTTTATGACCGGGCTTCTGATATCAGCAATAATCCAGATTCAATGCCTGCGCGTTATTCTTTTATAGATGCAGGGCAACGGCTCGCTGACGAGTTCAACCGGGTACATAAAAATATTACAAGTGAGATTTCTGGCGTTGCAGGCACGATTGATTCAACAATCAAACTTGTAAATACGCTCAGCGAACAAATAGCGGATGTGAATAGCGGTCTCGATAGACGATTTGCTAATAGTCAGCCAGCAAGCGATTTACTTGATCAGAGAGATCTTTTATTAGGAAATCTTTCTGACCTTGTAGAGATAAGTTTGACTACTGCACCTTCCGGGTCTGTGACCGTGTATCTAGGTAATTCACCAACGGGAATGCCCTTGATTAATTCGAAATCAAGGATGCTTGGAATAGAAAAAATTGCAGACAAAATAAATCTCATCTTCGATCCATACACCTCGAGAGTAACAGCTCCGCGCCTGGATGGGGGTGTACTGTCTGGGCTAATTGATCTTGGTGATCAATTCTTAGGACTTCGAGACATTGTCGATAGACTTTCTTTAGGAATGAGTACGAGTGTGAACCAACTGCATTTCCAGGGTATTGACATGAATAGTCTCCCTGGTGGAGCTCTATTTTCGACTGAAACATTAACAGCGACTGCTGCTCCTACAAACTCAGGATCTGCGGTATTGACTATCGACGTAACTAAAGATTCAATCTTAAATGGCTCGAACTATAATGCAGTTTATAATGAATCGACTAAAAAATGGACCGTAAAATCTGACCAGAATAATGTCAGCGTAACAGCTATCAACGATGTTCAAATTGACGGTCTAATTTTCCGATTCAACGGCCCTCCGAATAATGGTGATAAATTTTTTGCGCAACCACTGAAAAACTCAGCTGCCTCGATGAAGTTCATAATTAGTGACGTTACATCCATTGCAGCTGGACTTTCGATCAATGTTGATAGTAACTTAAACAACGCCTTGAAATCCCAATTGGACGTCACTGATAGCAGGGTAAAGACAGCAGCTCCATTACCTCCCAGCATAGGCTCGCTCCTGAACAGCGCCTCTTCCGGAGAATTGTCCTTTCGTAGAGACGGAATCGCTTACTCCCTATTATCTGGGTCGACTAATACTGAGATTGTATCTTTAGGTCAGTTATCAGCCCTTAGTTTTAAGCTAGAACCAAGTGAAATAACCTCGAAAACCCAGCAGCCTGTCGGCGGTGCGAATGCAGTACGTGTCTCTCTTTTGCTAAATAAAAATAGTTCTGTTCCATCCAACGTTAGTCTTACTCTCAATAACCCTGGAACCACGCTAAGCTCCCTCGCCGCAGAGATAAATCGAGTAGCTGCAGCAAATGGTCATGAACGAATTTTCTTTGCAAGTGTGACGCAAAACGTTTTAGTCATTAATGCACTTGGACAGAATACAGTCAGTAACGGGATCATTAGTGGACCAGATTATAATGGTACTATAAGAAACTACTCAGCCACTGAACAGGAACAAATAAAAGCATCTGAGATAAATATTTTTTCGGC
>CANJPM010000018.1 GCA_947476075.1 Beijerinckiaceae bacterium | reverse complement strand
TCTGCTGTCGTCCGCCGTCTTCATCATGCTGGGGCTGGCGGCGATGATCGTGCGGTTTGGCCCACACGACGCTCCCGCGACAATCGGCGCGACAGCGCCCAGGTCACCGGCTCCGGCGACGTCTTCGCCCGCGCCCCCAGCCGCGAGCGACAAGGTGACGCTGCGCGGATCCGAAACTTCCGTGGGCTCAAATCCAGCTCGCGCAGAACCTGTTGCGCCGCAGAGGCAGACACAGACACAGGTGATTGTCTCTCCCCCACCCAGACTGCCGGCTAACGCTCTGGTTCCAGCTCCCGGCGCCAGAGAGGCCGCCACCGTCGCCGCTGCGCCCATTTCGGCCCAGCCGACGGATGTGGCGTTCGCCCGCAATTTACCGCCCGCAGCTGCGCCGGTGGTCGCGCCGGTTGTGAATGAACCTGCGTCGGCGCCTCGGCAACGTGAAGCGCGTCTGCTGGCCGATGCTGATCGCTCAATAGCCCGCAAACCTGAAGCTGCGACGCCGCAAGCCGCAAAACCCGAGATCGTCGCCGCCTCGCCGGAAGCGGACATGGGCAGCGGCGGCGCGGGCGCGACGTGGGCCGCTTATTTTGACAGCTTTCCTGACCAGAAGGCCGCCGCCGGGCAGATCAACGCCTTGCAGAGCAAGTACGGACCTCATTTAGGCGGGCGCCGCCTCACCTATGCGCGATCGGGCGACGGCTGGAGGCTGCGCGCTTCCGGCCTGACGCAGGCAGAAGCCGCGCAGATGTGCGAGAGCGTACGCAAATCCGGCTCCGCCTGCGCAATAGGAGCCCGCTAGGCCGCGTCCGCGCGTTGCACGCCTTGCCGCAAGCGCTCCGCCCGCCTATCAAGGCGCGAACGAGCAGGGCGCTAAATTTCATGACTGAATCTCAAGACCCCAAAGACAAGAAGCTGTCCGTCAAGGCCCGCCTGCCGCGCGGCCTGGCCGATCGCGGCCCTGCCGAGATCGCCGGCGCCAATCGCATGATGCAGGCGATCCGCGAAATCTATGAGCTTTACGGTTTTGACGCGGTCGAGACGCCGTTCATCGAATACACAGAAACGCTGGGCAAATTCCTGCCCGATCAGGACCGCCCCAACGAGGGCGTGTTCTCGTTTCAGGACGACGACGGTCAATGGCTGTCGTTGCGCTACGATCTGACCGCGCCGCTGGCCCGGTTTGTCGCTGAAAATTACGATCGCATCGCCAAGCCCTATCGCTCCTATCGCGCCGGCTACGTCTTTCGCAATGAGAAGCCCGGCCCCGGCCGCTTCCGCCAATTCATGCAATTTGACGCCGACACCGTGGGCTCGGCCAGCGTGGCGGCGGATGCTGAAATCTGCATGATGGCCGCCGATACGCTGGAGCGCCTTGGCGTCAAGCGCGGCGAATATGTCGTCAAGGTCAACAATCGCAAAGTGCTCGACGGCGTGCTTGAGGCCGCCGGACTTGAGGGCGAAGGCCGGGCGGCGCAAAAGCTGATCGTGCTGCGCGCCATCGACAAGCTGGACCGGCTTGGACCCGAGGGAGTGCAGATGTTGTTGGGGTCGGGCCGCAAGGACGAGTCCGGCGATTTCACCAAGGGCGCGGATCTTGCGACCTCAGCCATCGAGCGCATTCTGGCGTTCACGGATGCGCGCGGCGCCAATAACAGCGAGACGCTCGCAAAGCTTGAGGCGGCGGTGGGCGCATCGGCGCGCGGCCTTGAGGGCGTGCAGGAATTGGCGGAAATGGCGCAATTATGCGATTCTGCGGGCTATGGCGACGGGCGGGTGGTGATTGATCCGGCCGTCGTGCGCGGGCTCGAATATTACACCGGCCCCGTCTACGAAGCCGAACTTCTGTTTGAGGCCAAAGACGAACACGGCCGCCCGATGCGCTTTGGCTCGGTGGGCGGGGGCGGACGTTATGATGGATTGGTGGCGCGCTTTCGTGGCGAGCCGGTCCCAGCCACAGGTTTTTCCATCGGCGTCTCGCGCCTTCTGGCCGCCTTGCAGGCGATCAAATCGCCGATCCTCGACGTTGATAAATTGCGCGGCCCCGTCGTCGTGCTGGTGATGGATCGCGATCAGGTGGCGCGCTATCAGGGCTTTGTCGCGCAGCTTCGCGCGGCCGGCGTTCGTGCGGAATTGTATTTGGGCTCCGCAGGCATGAACGCGCAATTAAAATATGCAGATCGCCGCAACAGCCCGTGCGCGATCATTCAAGGCTCGAATGAGCGCGACAAGGGCGAGGTGACGATCCGCGATCTGGCGCTGGGCGCGCAGCTCGCCGCCTCAACAAAAGATCGCGCCGATTACCTGGAGCTGCGCCAGCGCGCTCAATTCTCGGTGAGCGAGGCCCAATTGGTGGACGCCGTGAAAGAAGTGCTCGGACGCTAGCGGCTTATCGCGACAGGGCGCGCCAGCCGATGTCGCGGCGACAAAACCCGCCGGGCCAGTCGATCAGATCAAGCGCCGCATAGGCTTTACGCTGGGCGTCGGCCACATTGTCGCCAAGGGCGGTCACGTTGAGCACGCGCCCGCCATTGGCGATCAATTTGTCGCCGTCCATCTTTGTGCCGGCGTGGGTGACGACGACGCCTTGCTGTGCTTGCGCGTTCTCAATCCCGCGAATTTCTCCGCCGCGCTCGGGCGCCTCTGGATAGCCTTTGGCCGCAAAGACGATGGTCAGAGCCGCCTGTGGCTTCAGGCGCACGGGCGCGTCCGGCAAGGCGCCTTTTGCACTGGCCAGCAGCAGCGGCAGCAAATCGCAATCGAGACGCGGCAGCATGACCTGCGTTTCAGGATCGCCAAAGCGGGCGTTGAACTCGATCAGTCTGGGGCCGTTGCGTCCAATCATCAGCCCCACGAACAGCACGCCGCGATAGGGCGCGCCGCGCGCTTTCATGCCCGCCATCGTCGGCGCTACGATCTCGTTCATCACGCGCGCCGACATCTCGTCGCTCATGATGGGGGCGGGCGAATAGGCGCCCATGCCGCCGGTGTTGGGGCCGACGTCGCCTTCTCCAACGCGCTTGTGATCTTGCGCCGAGGCGAAGGCAATGGCGCGTTCGCCGTCGCACAATGCGAAGAACGAGGCTTCCTCGCCCTCCAGAAAATCCTCGATCACGACTTCCGCGCCCGCCGCGCCAAAAGCGCCGCCGAAGATCATGTCAATGGCGGCCTCGGCCTCTGCAAGCGTTTGCGCCACCACAACGCCCTTGCCGGCTGCCAGTCCGTCCGCTTTGACGACGATGGGCGCGCCGCGCTGGCGCGCATAGGCTTTGGCCGGTTCTGCAGCGGCGAAACGCTCGTAATCGGCGGTTGGTATCGCGCATTCGCGGCACAGATCCTTGGTGTAGCCCTTGGAGCCTTCAAGCCGGGCGGCGATCTTCGAGGGTCCGAAGGCTGGCACGCCGGCCGCATCCAGATCGTCGACAAGGCCCGCCACCAGCGGCGCTTCCGGGCCAATCACGACAAAGCCGATGTCGTGGCCCTTGCAGAAGTCGATGATGGCTGAATGATCGGCGCAATCCAGCGCTACATTTTGCGCTATCTCCCCGATGCCCGGATTGCCGGGCGCCGCATAAAGCCGCGTCAGCAGCGGCGAGGCTTTCAACGCAATGGCGAGCGCATGTTCGCGACCGCCCGAACCAATCAGAAGAACATTCATGTGCCGCCACCAACGCGAGATCAACGGCGCTGGTGTAGAGGCGCCGGGGCGGGGCTGCAATAAGCAGGATCTAAAAGAAATGGCCGGGACAAGCCCGGCCATTGCATGTTTGACAGCACGTGCCTGAACGTCAGGCCGCGCTTTTGCCCTCAGCCCGGGGCATAAAGAACACCAGCAGATTGGCCATGATGATCGTGAAAGCGAGGAACCAGAAGGTTGCGAGCAGGCCCCATTTGTCGGCGATCATGCCGCAGAAGAACGGGCCGATGGCTGAGCCGACCGCCTGAATGCCGAACATGGCGCCAATGGCCGAGCCGCCCATGTCCCTGGGGGTTGCGTCCAGCAGCCAGGCCTGAAGCACCGGGCGGATGGCGAACAGGAAGAAGCCCAGCAGCGCCACGAACATGACAAACAGCGGCGTGCCGCCGGCGAAGAACATCATCGCGAGCACCAGGCCGGTCATGATCATCGACGACATGATGACGTTGCGGCGGCCTACCTTGTCCGACATGTGGCCCGCAATCGGGGCGGCGACAAAGCCCGCAGCCTGCAACAGGAACATGCAGACGCCGACCCACAGCGGATTGTAGCCAAGTTCCTTGGCCAGATAGAGCGGCAGGAACGCCATGATGCCGTTCTGCGTCATCGAACGAAAAGCCGAACTGCAGGACAGGAACACGAGCGTCTTGTTGCGAAACAGGTCGGGCAAAGCGGCGAGCACTTCGCGCAGGTTCTTCTGCTGCGGGCGCTGTTTGGCGGCGCCCTCAACCGGCTTGGGCTCGGTGGTGATCTTGCCCAGATACCAAAGGATCGCCACGGCCATGATGATTCCGGGGGCGATGTTCAAAAACACCACGTCGCGCCATGTCATCCAGGCAAACGTGGTGAGCAGCGCGCCCGCGGCAAGCGGCGCGAGCGCGTCGCCCACATTGCCGCCCATGCCATGATAAGCCATCACGAGGCCCTTGCGCTCGGGATAGCGACGGCCGAGCCACGGAATCGCCGTCGGGTGCCAAAGATTGTTGCCGACGCCAATGAGCGCCGAGCAGGTCAGCAAGACCCAATAGGCGTCCGAGAAACCCATCAGGAAATAGGGAACGCCGATCCAGAACAGCGAGGCCGCCATCAGCACGCCCTTGCGGCTCATGGAATCAACCAGAATGCCGCCCGGCAGGTTGGAGATCGCGCCCGCAGCATATTGCGCCGTCAGGATCATGCCGATTTGGCCGTAGCTGAGCCCCAATTCGACGCCGATCAACGGTAAAAGAATGTAGAAAGTTGAGGGATACCAATGGGTCAGTGCATGGCCGACGGTGATGATCCAGACCTCCAGCATCGACCGTCCGGTCGGCGTGCTTTTGTCTTCCGATGCGCTGACGACCGCTGTCATCTTTTCCTCATTTTTTTGATTTTGAACACTCTGGCTCCAACGTCCTCTTTTCCTGCATGAGGGTCAAGCGGAATGGATGGTAGCTATGCGTTCAGCGCATGTCCGTGAGGTCTCCCGGCTGTGCAGGCATGGCTTTGCAGGTTCAGCGTCAGACGATATTGATGCGGTGGAGGCGCATATGACCATTGAGACGGACGAACCGCGCGGCGAGTTGACCGTGCGCACGATTGCCATGCCCGCCGACACCAACGCCAATGGCGATATTTTTGGCGGCTGGGTGCTGTCGCAGATGGATGTTGCGGGCGGCATCGCCGGCGTTGACCGATCGCATGGGCGGGTGGTCACGGTGGCGCTCGACGCCATGCATTTTATTGCGCCGGTCAAGGTTGGAGATGTTCTGTGCGTCTACACGCAGGTTGATTCGGTTGGTCGCACCTCAATGAAAATTCACGTTGAGGCATGGGTGCGCCGGTTTGAAACCAGAGCGCGGGAAAAGGTTACGGACGCCATGTTCACCTTTGTCGCCATTGACGGGGCCGGCAAGCCAAGGCCGGTGCCCAGATAAGCACGGCAAGTCCGTCGTTCCGCCTCTGTCGATGCGCTCTGTTTCACCCCGTTACGACGCTGACGACCGCTGGCTTTGACGACATCACGCCCACAGGCGCATAGGTCAGTCGATGTCAGCGGCGGCGATGATTGCCGGCATCACGCTGTTCCCGTGCCTGGGGCAAGCGCTTTTCCTGCCCGAAAAGCTGCGCTGTGCGTCCCGGCAATGCACGCTTTCAGCGTCAAGAGCCCGCCGCGATGCATTGCAAGGCGTGCGGAATGGTTCTCAAAATTTCTGACGAGCGACAGTCGCCGCGGCCGCTTGCCGGCCGGGAATCAGACGCGCGCCTGCGAGTCCGGCCGCCAAAACGCTGAGACAGAAAAGGAACGCCAGCATAAGCACCCAGCTCGGGATGGATGTCGCCAGAAGCTCGCGCGCCAATGCCGCAAGGCTCCATACGCCCGATGTCGAAAGCGCAAACGCACTGAGCCAGAACAGGATTTTGACCAATGAACGGCAGGGTTTGCAGTCTCCAGGCGCAAGAAGAAAAGCGTCCGCCTCCCGATGCTGCTGCGCGCGCATGTTAAACCCTTCCCTGGGGGCGGTCGGATTCGTGGATAACGTGAGCGAACGAGCGGTCATTTTCGGGGGACCATCGGGAGTGCGGACAATTCCAAAAATTGCAGTTTATAGTTAAGTCAAAGTTAAGCGACAATTGTCTCGCATGCCTGAATCAGGTCATAATGAAACATGTCGGACATTACGGATAACGCGCCCGAGCTTAGCGTCACTGAACTTTCCGGCGCGCTCAAACGCACGGTCGAGGATCGCTTTGGCTATGTACGCGTGCGCGGCGAAGTGTCGGGCTGGCGTGGCCCCCATTCGTCGGGCCATGTCTATTTCGCGCTCAAGGATCAGGGCGCCAAGATTGACGCCGTGATGTGGAAGGGCGTGTTCCAGCGCCTGCGCGTCAAGCCCGAAGAGGGCATGGAGGTCATCGCCACCGGCAAGATCACCACCTATCCCAACAAATCTTCATACCAGATCATCGTTGAATCCATCGAGCCCGCAGGCGTTGGCGCGCTGCTGGCGCAATTGGAGGATCGTCGCCGCAGGCTGGCGGGCGAGGGTCTGTTCGACGATGCGCGCAAGCAGCTGTTGCCGTTCATCCCGCGCACTATCGGCGTGATCACATCGCCCACTGGCGCAGTCATTCGTGACATTTTGCACCGTATCGCGGATCGCTTTCCCGTACGTGTGGTCGTGTGGCCGGTGCGGGTGCAGGGCGATACCTGCGCAATGGAAGTCACCCGCGCGATTGAGGGCTTTAACGCGCTGCCTGAAGGCGGCGCTCTTGCGCGTCCCGACGTCATCATTGTGGCGCGCGGCGGCGGCTCACTGGAAGACCTCTGGGGCTTCAACGACGAAGCGCTGGTGCGGGCGGCCGCGGCCAGCATGATCCCGCTGGTCTCGGCCGTGGGGCATGAGACGGACTGGACGTTGATCGACCACGCGTCCGACAGGCGTGCGCCGACGCCAACGGCGGCGGCTGAAATGTGCGTGCCGGTGCGCTCCGATCTGATCGGCCAGGTTGACGTTTTGGCCCGGCGCCAGCACGGCGCGATGATGCGCCTGAGCGAGCGCAGACGCGCCGAAATGCGCGCGCTTGTCCGCGCGATGCCCGATGCGCAGGATCTGCTCGCCATGCCCCGTCAGCGGCTGGATCGCGCCGGCGATATGCTGCCCGCCCGCGCAAACGCCTTGCTGCGCGACCATTCCGTTCGATTGGCCCAACTTGGCGCGCTGGTGGCGCGTCATTCCCCCTATGCCGAGCTGGCGCGGCGTCGCGAGCGGCTGGCTGGTCTGTCGGCGCGGTTGAATGCAGGGTACGTCACCGTGTTGCGGCGCGAGGCCGAGCGCATGAAGGCGTTCGCCGGGCGGCTTGAAATGGTGCACGAGCGTTTGCGCCGCGCTTGTCTGGGCGGGCTTGTGCAGCGCCGGAACGCGGTTTCAGGTTTGACGAAATTGCTCGCCTCGTTCGATCATCGCAGCGTGCTGGCGCGCGGTTTTGCGCTTGTGCGCGGCGTTGACGGCGGCCAGCTTGTGCGCAGCGTCGCCCAAATCGCTCCGGGGCAGGGATTGTCGATTGAATTTGCCGACGGCCGCGCCGCAGCCATAGCCAGCGGCGACGAGGCTCCGCCTGCTTCTTCCGCGCCAATGCGGCCCCGCGCGCCGGCAAAAACGGCGTCCAGAGGAGCGCCCAAAACGCAGGGCGATTTGTTCTGATGGTTTTTTTGCCTGCGCGCCTTATCTAATTCAACAACATGCGGGTGTGGCGCAGGCGTCGCCAAGGGGGAATTTGTAATGGGATTAGGATCATTGTTCGGCTCGTCGTCGAAGGATTCCAAGGGTGAGGATTTCAGCGTCGAGAAGACGCCTGAAGACTGGAAGCGCGACCTGTCGCCCGAGCAGTTTTACGTCTTGCGCGAGCATGGCACCGAACGCGCCGGCACGAGCCCGTTGAACCATGAGAAACGCGAGGGAACCTTCGTCTGCGCAGGCTGCGAGCAGGCCTTGTTCGAGGCCGGGACCAAGTTTGAATCGGGCACCGGCTGGCCGAGCTTCTTCCAGCCCATCGAGGGCGCGGTGGAGACGTCGGAAGACCGGGCCTTCTTCATGGCGCGCACGGAAGTCCATTGCAGCCGCTGCGGCGGCCACCTTGGCCACGTCTTCCCCGACGGGCCGCCGCCCACGGGCCTGCGCTATTGCATGAACGGCGTGGCGATGAAGTTCGACCCCAAAAGCTGACGGGCAAGCCCTGAGCGCGCGCATCGCGCCCTGTTTTGCCTGTTTTGCAAACAGGGCGCCCTTTCAAAAGGCGTGACGGTCCCATTCCTTTGTGCCAGAGCAAGTTGCGCGGGAAAGCTGTACGATGGTGCAGCTTCGGGGGGTCCCGCTTCTGGACAGGCAAAATGCGTATCGCTTTCATTTCGGACATCCACGCCAATCGTGAGGCGCTCGACGCCTGCGTCGCCCATGCGCGACGTCACGGCGTCGACCGCTGGGTGTTTCTGGGCGACCTGGTGGGCTACGGCGCCGACCCTTCCTACGTGGTCGACAAGGTGCGCGAGCTTGCAGGCGACAGCGGCGTAGTCATCAAGGGCAATCACGACGCTGCGGCGGCCTCGGGCGTCGCCGACAGCATGAATGAATACGCCACCGCTGCCGTCATCTGGACCTATGACGAGCTTGACGACGACGCCCGCAATTATCTGCGAACGCTGCCGATGACGGTCGAGGAGGATGATCGCCTTTACGTCCACTCGGACGCCACGCGGCCGGATGAATGGCGCTATGTGGCGGATGCGCCCAGCGCAGAGCGCTCGTTGCGCGCCACCGAAAAGCGACTCACTTTCTGCGGCCATATCCATGTGCCGCAACTTTATCACATGGCTCCGCAGAAGCCGGCTGTGGGCTTCAAGCCGCAGAACGGCGCGCCGGTGCCGCTGGTGGCAAGCCGCAAATGGCTGATGGTGCAGGGCGCGGTTGGTCAGCCGCGCGATCATAATCCGGCCGCCGCTTATGGGCTTCTTGACGTCAAGCGCAACGAGATGAGCTATATGCGCGTGCCCTACGATATCGAGGGCGCCGCGCGCAAGATTCATGCGGCGGGTCTGCCGCAGCTGCTTGCCGCGCGCCTTTTTATCGGACGGTGACGATGAACAAGATGGAGGTCACGCCGGGCGAGGTCATCGACGGCTATCTGATCGGCGAGCAATTGCATGTTGGCGGCATGGCGATCATTTTCCGCGCCACCCATCCTGACATTCCCGGTCCGGTTCTGTTCAAAGTCCCCAAGATTCTGGACGGCGACGATCCCACTGTGATCGTGGGCTTTGAAATGGAGATGATGATCCTGCCGCGCCTGTCAGGCGTGCATGTTCCCAAGGTCTACAGCGTCGGCGATTACGCCAGCCGGCCCTATATCGCGATGGAGTTCGTGCAGGGCGACACGCTTTATCCCACGTTCGAGCGCTCGCCCTTGCCGCCGATGGAAGTTGTGGCCATCGGCCTGAAAGTGGCCACCGCACTGATCGATCTGCACAAGCAGAAGGTGATCCACCACGACATCAAGCCCTCCAACATTATGATTCGCGAAAGCGGCGAAGCGTGTTTCATCGATTTTGGCCTTTCGCGAAATCGCGAAATGCCCGATCTGCTGGAGGCTGAATTCCGCCTGCCGATGGGGACTGCGCCCTATATTTCGCCAGAACAGGTGCGCCAGAACCGGGCTGATCCGCGTTCAGATATTTTCTCGCTGGGCGTGCTGCTCTATCATCTGGCGACCGGCGAGCGGCCCTTCGGCGCGCCGCGTTCGCAGCAGGCTTTGAAAACGCGCCTCTGGCGCGATCCGGTTCCGCCGCGCAAAATCCGCAAGGACATTCCACCGTTCTTGCAGGAGATCATTCTGCGCTGCCTTGAAGTCGATCCCGCCAGGCGCTTCCAAACGCCGGCGCGGCTCGCTTTCGCTCTGCAAAATCCTGACGCCGTGCTGCTGACCGGGCGCGCCGCGCGCATGAACCGCGATGGCATCGTCACCGCTCTGCGCCGCTGGCTGCGGGTGCGCGCGCTGCCGCCCCCCGAGCCCCAGGCCTATGCGCCCAATTCGGGCTCTATCGTGCTGGTGGCGGTCAATCTTGACGAGGAATTCGAATATCTGGCCGAAGCCGTGCGCGTGCACACCGAGCGCGTGCTGACGTCGTCGGGCGACGTGCGTCTGGCCTGCGTCAACGTGTTGAAGCTGAGTTCCGTTTTCGTGCACGATCCTTTCGATTCGGAAGGCCGCAACATCCATGTGCAGCGCCTCGTCGAATTGAAGGATTGGGCGCGTCCGCTGGGGCTTGCGACCGACAAGATCAGCTTCCATGTGCTGGAACATATGGACACGGCCGAAGCCATTCTCGAATTTGCCGAAAAGAACCATGCCGACCAGATTGTGGTAGGCGCGCGCGGACGCTCGCAGATGCGTCGCTTTCTGGGCAGCGTCGCCTCGCAAGTCGCCGCCCGCGCGTCATGCACCGTGACGCTGGTGCGCGCGACCGATCCGCGCTCGATCAAGCAGGAGGCGAACGCGGCTTAGAAGAGCGGTCTGGATCATGCGGAGCGTGGACCGAGGGCTTCCAGTCCGCATTCGGACCGAAGGCCCGCGGTCCAAAGAAGCTCCAGCGATTTAAACGCCCCGAAATCGAACCGCTTTTAATCGCGCCCGCTGCGTTTTATGATAGCGCCCGGCATTGGACAAACACATGAACCGCATCGAACGCTCTTCCACGCCCGGCGCGCCTGAGGCGCAGATTGAATATCTCGATGGGGATTTTCGCATTGTGCGGCCGGGCGCCTTCGTGCGCTGCGCCGTCACCGGCGAGCCCATTCCCATGGACGAATTGCGCTATTGGGACGTGGACCTGCAGGAGGCCTATGTCGACCCGCAGGCCAAGCTCACCCGATTGGGCGTGAAAATAAAGCTCTAGCGGCGGCGGGCGCGCGCCAGCCCCTGCGCCAGCAGGTCTTCAAGATCGCCCGGCTCGTCAGGCGCCAGCGCCACGTCGAGCACATGGACGTCAGACGGCGCGCCCATGCGCACATAGTCTTTGGCGGTGGCGACCAGCAACGCGCTTGCGCTGCGCGCCTCGGCCCGCAAAAATTCAAGCTCGGCGTTCGTGTAGACGTGATGGTCGGCGAAGGCATGGCTGGCGACCAGCAAAGCGCCTGTCTGGCGCAGGGTCTCGAAGAATTTCTCCGGCCGCCCGATGCCCGCAAACGCAACGACGCTGCGGCCACATAAATGCGCTGCCTGCTGCGGATCGGTCGCGAGAAATCCGGTCAGCGTCGGGATTGAATGAGCGCGCGCCTTGTCAGCCACCGCTTGTCCCGCACCAAACCACAATTTTCGACCGCCGATCAGCATCACTGCGTCGATATGGGAAAATTGCGCCTTAAGCGGCGCCCGCAACGGGCCGGCGGGTATGCACAGGCCGTTGCCAACGCCAGCGCCGGCGTCGACGACTGCGATGGCGAGATCCTTCAGCAGCGCAGGGTTTTGCAGGCCGTCGTCCATCACGATCACGCTGGCACCGGCGCGAACGCAGGCCTGCGCGCCGGCGATTCGATCAGCGCAGACGATGGTGGGAGCCTCGCGCGCCAGCAATAGCGGCTCATCGCCAACCTGGCCCGCGTCGTGACGCTCAATATCCACCCGCAGGGGCGTGCGATGGGGCCGGCTGGCGCCATAGCCGCGCGAGAGAAAAAATGGACGCTCGCCAAGCTGGCGCAAAACGTTTGCGACAGCCAGCGCCGTTGGCGTTTTGCCAGCTCCGCCGGCCACGAAATTACCGATGCATATCACCGGCGCATCGACGGCGACCCCTTTTCCCGCCATGCGGCGCGCCGCTATGGCGCCGTAAAGCGCAGCCAGCGGGGCCAGGGCGGCGGCGCGAAAGTCCGGCTCCTGCGCCCACCAGAAGTCCGGCGCGCGCATCAGCGTCGCCCGATCTGCATTTGCAGCACATAAGGCTCTATCGCCTGCATAATGGAATCGCAGGCGCCGCCCAGCCCGTGCACCACTTCGCTGGCTGCGCGCGCGGTGGAGCGCAGGCGCCTGGCGTCGCTCAACAGTGAGGCCAGCGCGCCGGCCAATTCCTCAACGTCGCGAACTTCGACGGCGCCGTTCTCAATCTGGATCGCGGCGTAGACGTCGGCGAAATTGGAAACGTTCGGGCCATGCAGAATGGCGGCCCCCAGCTTTACAGGTTCAATCGGGTTTTGCCCGCCTTCGCCCACCAGCGACTTGCCGACAAAGACGATGCCGCAGACGCGATAGAACAGGCCCAGTTCGCCGATGGTGTCGGCGATGTAGAATTGCGAACCGGGGCCGGGCGTCTCCCCGATTGAACGCTGGCTGACGGGAATGCCGTACTGGCGCGCCATGGCCGCAATCTGGCCGCCCCGCTCGGGATGACGCGGCGCCACAATGGTCAGAAGGTTGGGGAATTGGCGCAGCAGCCCGCAATGAACGGCAAGCGCGACTTCCTCCTCGCCCGCATGGGTGGAGGCCGCCAGCCATACCGGACGGGCGCCGACGATGGCGCGCATGCGGGCCAGTCTGGCGGGATCGGCGGGCAAAGCCGGCACGTCATATTTGAGATTTCCCGCCACCTGCACGCGCGCGGCCCCAAGGTCCATCAGCCGTGTGGCGTCGGTGGGGCTTTGCGCAAGGCAGAGATCAATGGCGCCGAGCAGCGCACGGATCGTGCCGGGAAACTGTCGCCAGCGATTGTAGGATCGCTCCGACACGCGCGCGTTGACGAGCACCAGCGGTATGCCACGCGCGTCCGCCTCGAGCAGCATGTTGGGCCACAATTCGGATTCGGCGAACAGCGCGATGTCGGGTCGCCAATGATCGAGAAAGCGATTCACGTAAGCGGGGGAATCCAGCGGCATGAATTGGTGGATGACGCCGTCCGTCAGCCGGTCCTCGACCACGCGCGCCGACGTGACGGTTCCCGTCGTCAACAAAACATAGAAGCCGCGCGCGCGCAGGCGCAGGATCAGGGGTTGCAAAGCGAGCGCTTCGCCAACGCTGGCGCCGTGCAGCCAGGCCAGCCGCCCGTTGGGGCGCTCAAGCCCTGCATGGCCGCGCCGTTCGCCCAGCCGGGCGCGATCTTCCTTGCCCCGGCTCAACCGCCACAGCAACCAGCCCAGCAGGAGCGGCGTCGTCAGGGCGGTAAGCGCCCTGTAGGCCAGCAGCAAAGGCGAGCGCACGTTCATGGGCGCTTTTCCTGCGGTCGCAGATCGGCGCCGGGATCGCGCGCTCCAAAGGAGCCGTAGGCGCGCGCATGGGCGTCGTCGAGGCGCTGTTGCAGCAGCAGGCGGGCTTCTTCCATCTCCGCTTCGGTGGCGTCAGGGCCTACCCGCACAGGTTCGCCGACAATGATGGCGCCCTTGCTGAACGGCAGAGCGAGGCTGGCTCGGTCCCACGAGTTAAAGTCGATCCGGCGCGCGCTGGCCACCGCCAGCGGGTAGATCGGTCGGCCTGAATGTTTTGCCAGCGCGATCACGCCCATGCCGCAGATGCGGGCTTTCTTGGGTACGTCGGCGGTGAGCACCAGCGACGAGCCCGAGGCAAGCGTGCGCACCATCTCCCGCAAAGCGGCCACGCCGCCGCGTCTGCGCATGCCATGCCTGGAGCCGCCAGAGCCGCGAATGGGAGTGACCCCGAGCCGCTCAAGCGCGCGCGCGTTGGCCTGCGCATCGGCATTGCGCGAAATCAGCGCCGAGACCTTCATCCCCCCGGGCCATGCGAAATGGGCCGTCAGATGCTGGCCGTGCCAGAGCGCGCCGATGACGGGCGCGTCCGCCAGCACGCGGTCACGAAAGTCGGCCGGCTCGATCACAAAGCGCGACGTCGCTTTGACAAAGCGCAGGTAATGCGCGCCGATGAAGGCGAGCGTTTCCTGGGCGGCGCGAGAGCGGCCGAGCTTTTTCAGCATCTGCTGGCGTTCGTCAGGTCGGGTCGAGATAGCGATGCAAATGCACGATGAAATAACGGGTCATGGCGCTGTCCACCGTCTGTTGGGCCTTGCCGCGCCAAGCCCGTTCGGCGGACGCGTAATCGGGAAACACTCCCACAATATCGAGCTTTCCCGGATCGCGAAACGTTGTTCCGCCGATGCTTTCAAGCTCGCCGCCGAAAACAAGATGAAGGAGCTGCTTGGACTGGTGTTCAGACATCGATCCACTCTGGTTCGTTAGAGTTGAGGTTTTTGAAGGGCGGACGTTTCCCTAAGGGCTTTGATCAGCGCCCCATGCAAATGCACAGGCGCGGCGCCAAGGACGCCGTGCCGGGGAAGAGGCGAATTGTACGCTGGTCTACGCTGATCAAGATCAGTGAGAAGTCCGCCGGACTCCGCGACGATCAGGTCGGCGGCCGCTATATCCCAATCCCAGGCGTTGGTCGAGGCGATACCTGCCTCAATGCGCCCGCACGCCACCAAAGCCAGCCTGTAGGCGAGGGAGGGCACGCGCGGCTGGGCCTCGAAAGCCAGCCCGCCCCGCGCCATGTCGGCAAGCAGGTTCGGCGGGCCTGAAATAGCCGAGCCGGACAGGGCCGCGCGCGAGGAGGCGTTGATGCGCAGGTCATTCAGATGCGCGCCGGAACCGGCCTTCGCCGTGAACGTTTCGTTGAGCGCCGGCAGATGCAGCACCGCCTGCTGCGGTTGGCCGCGCGTGACCAGAGCAATCGAGATCGCCCAGCGCGGATCGCCCTTGATGAAGCCGCGCGTGCCGTCGATGGGATCGACGATGAAGACGTGCTCGCGCGACAGGCGCTCAGGGCTGTCTGCCGTCTCTTCGGAAAGCCAGCCGGCCTCAGGCAACAGGGCGCCGAGGCGTTCGCGCAGAAAGACGTCGACGGCGTAATCAGCCTCCGAGACGGGCGAGTCGCCGGCCTTCCAGTCGATGCGGGCGCTTGTGGCGACGCCGGCGCTGAAAAACGCAAGCGCCAGCGCGCCCGCTTCAAGAGCCGCGCTTCGCATCAAAGTCAGGAGATCGCCGTCCCCGGATTGCATATAGAAACATCTCGCCGCTGGTCGTTCCCCGGTCGTATCGCTCGCGCGACCACAGGGCAAGCCGCATGCCGCGAGTGCTGGTTAACGAATGCGCGGATTGTTCTGCCGGGCGTCGGGCCAGGACGCACTCAACGACTCATTCATCGACCCGGCTATTGATCCGCGCATGTGGGCAGGCAAGGAGCCGGCCGGCTGCTGCGCAGCATAGCCCAGAGCTGTGTTGGGCAATGGTCTGTTCGCTGCGGGGCTTGCGGGCGAATGAATCTCGACCCGCACCCGCCCGCCAATCAGCTCGCAGCCCCCGCCGCCAACGACGGCCACATAGCCTGAGCCATAGATCGCGCAGGGGTTGGGCGTCTGCGCCAAAGCTGGCGCGGCGAACGCGACGTAAACGCCGCCGATCAATGCGAGGCGGCTGCGCAGCGGAGTCAAGGTTTGGCTGACGACGAGTGCAATCATGGAACCCCAAGGCGAATCGTTAACAAAACGTCACCTCACCAGCAGCGCCTGAAACATGGCGAGATCGTGATTTAGGGCCGTGATCCTGGATCGCTCGCGTTCCCGCGCTGTCCAGATAGCGTTTTCTAGCGCCAATCTCCCAGAGCCGCCTGCACAAGGGCCAGCGCCGCCACAGCCGCCGTGTCGGCGCGCAGAATGCGGGGACCAAGCGACACGGGGACCACGAACGGCAGAGCTGCCAGCATCGCCCGCTCGCCCGCGTCGAACCCGCCCTCGGGGCCCACGAGCACCGCCAGAGGCGGAGTCGGTCTGTCCGTTTGCCTGTCCCCTGCAAAAGCGCGCAGGCGAGCCACGGGATCGCCGGGCGGTGCGTCTTCGTCGCAGAACACGAGCAGGCGGTCGGAAGGCCATTCGGCCAGCAGTTTTTCGAGTTTTTTCGGCTCGTCCACCTCGGGGATCGTCAGGACGCCGCATTGCTCGGCCGCCTCGATCGCATTGGCGCGCATGCGCTCCACATTGACGCGTGAATTCTGGGTGCGATGGGTGAGCGCTGGAATGAGCTTTGCTGCGCCCATTTCAATGGCTTTCTGCACCATATAATCGAGCCGCGCATGTTTAAGAGGCGCAAATACGTAATGCAGATCGCAGGGCTGGGTCTGGGGCCGCTCCAGACTATCGATCGTGAGCGCGGCCTCCTTGCGGCTGACGCTGGCCAATCGCGCCCGCCATTCGCCGTCGCGCCCATTGAACGCGAGCAGCAGGTCTCCGTCGCGCAGACGCAGCACGTTCAGCAAATAATTCGATTGCTCCTTGCTGAGCGGGGCGCGTGCGCCTTCCGCCAGATCGCAATCCACATAGAGCCGCTGGGCGTTGAAATCGTATCGGGCCATGATTGAGGGTGTCGCACATTTGGCCGCATCCCGGAACTGGTTAGCCTTAACTCGGCCACACTCGTGCTCAAACTTGCCCTCGTCCCTCTCTCCTTGGTATGAAGACCCACTTCGCTATACGAGAGGCCGGCTTTGCCCGGGGCGTCAAGAGCAGCACGGGTGATCGAGATGAGCGCAATCTTCAAGGCCGCACTTCTGTCGATGGGATTGCTCGTGGCGGGCGTCTCCGGCGCGTCTGCGCAGAGCTGCAACGAAGATATTGGCGAATTGCAGAAGAAGCGTCAGGTGCATATCGACGCGCTCAACAGGATGAGCAAAGCCTCGCAGGGCAAGCTCGATCCCATCGCCTCCTGCCCGCGCCTGCGCAATCTTGCGGCCGCCGAGCGGGAGATGTTGGCCTATATGGAAAAGAATCAGAACTGGTGCTCGATTCCTGAAAACATCATCGAGCAGGTCAAGGGCGGCGGCCTGAAGACGGCTGAAGTTGCGGGCCAGGCCTGCAAGGTCGCAGCGCAAATGAAAAAGATGCAGCAGCAGCAGGCTGCGGGCGGTCCGGTGATGGGCGGGGCGCCTGCGCTGTCCTTGCCCAGAGGGCCGCTGTGACCGGCGACGATTCGCTGCGCGCCGCCGATAAGCAAACGCTTCCAGATTCTGTTGCCCCCAATGCCTTGATGCAGCTGCTGCCGTCAGCCTGGCTTCCCTTTGTGCAATTGGCCCGCATTGATCGCCCCATTGGCTGGCAATTATTGTTGCTGCCGTGCTGGTGGTCGGACGCACTGGCTGGCGTGGCGCAAGAGCGCGCGCCTTACTGGAGCCATCTGCTGTTGTTTCTGATCGGCGCCATCGCCATGCGCGGCGCGGGCTCGACTTGGAACGACCTCGTGGATCGCAAGATCGACGCGCAGGTCGAGCGCACTAAAAACCGCCCCTTGCCTTCAGGCCGCGCGAGCCCGCGCGACGCCAGGATTTTTCTGGTTGCGCTGGCGGCCATTGGCGCCGCGGTGCTGCTGGCGTTCAATACGTTTGCGATTTTCGTCGGCATCGCCTCGCTGATGGTGGTGGCGGCCTATCCGTTCGCCAAGCGCTATACGTTCTGGCCGCAGGCGGTGCTGGGGCTGGCCTTCGCATGGGGCGGGCTGATGGGCTGGGCTGCGGCCAATGGCGCGCTGTCGACGCCCGCCTTCCTGATCTACGCCTGCGCGATTTTCTGGACGATAGGCTACGACACCATCTACGCGCTGCAAGATGCGCGCGACGACGCGATTGTGGGCGTGCGTTCAACGGCGCGCCTGTTTGGCGACAACGTGCGCGCGGGCGTCGGAGTTTTTTATGTCGCCGCCGTTCTTGCGGGCGCGCTCGCTTTGCATGCGTCAGGCGCGGGCGTCTTGTCGTGGCTGGGGCTGTTGGGCTTTGGCGCGCATCTGGCCTGGCAGGTCGCGCGCATATCCAAAGACGATCCCGCCAACGCCCTGATGCTGTTTCGCGCCAATCGCAATGCAGGACTGATCCTGTTTGCCGGATTGGCGCTGGACGCGCTTGCATCAGGCTTCTTTCACTCGTAGCAGGCGATTTCACGCTCCCCCGCGTGAACGGCTTCGCCGATCGGGCCACCGATATGGCGCCGGCGCACGAAGCGGCCGCGGCTGCGGGCGGAGGCGGGCGCGCCGCGACGGCGCTGGCTTGGCGACGCGTTTGCCGGCTCGCAATCATTGGCGCTGACAAGCGCGCCGCTGTCGCGCTCCACCAGCGGGCTTTGCGTCAGGAAGCTCGCCCAATCGCGCCAATCTTTCAGGATCTCGCTCTCGTCGAACGCTTCCGTCAAAATTACGCTGAGGTCAGGATCGGAATGGCGCAGCGTCACGCGATAATGCAGGCGGCCGCGCGCAGATTGCTCCAGCGACAACACCACGCCGCGATAGGCGCGTGTGGGGACGTCGATCTTCATGCCCATGCCAGCGACCTGACGGCGAATGGTGACGCGATAGCTCGTCAGCGTCACGTCGCGCTGGCCGCCGTCGGCGCGTGAATCCATGAGGCCTGCCGAGGAGCGCGGCGTCTTGATTTCGGTCTGGCTGGTCTGTGCGCTTGTGTTCATCGCTTGCCCCTGTCGCGTCGTTTTCTAACGCTGAGCATGGGGCGGCGCGGGGCGAAATTTCCCTAACGGGGCTGGTTAAGAAGCGCTGAATCGACAGCATTTGCAGGCTTTTGACCAGGTTTCAGAAGCCATGGTCGACGTTTACAAAACCAATTGATTCAAATTGTGCGGCTTTGGATTCAGCTCTTGTTAGCTCTAAAGCCGGCAAGCCTGAAACACGGGGGCGACGGAGCCCTTCCATTCGTTCTTGTAAAGCTCGATCAATTCCTGCGCCGCCGTGCGATTGCGCGCAATGCGCTCGTCCAGCACTTCAAGGTGGATCGATTCATCCGAGCCGCGCTCGTCGCAGCGGCGCCGGCGCGTGAGTCCCTTGCGCGAGAGCGCCAGAGCGTCGCGGGCGATGTCGCGCACGCTGCGCCCTGCAATCTGCGCGTTAAAACCAAGAGCGGGCACGTCGTCGCGCAATTTCTGGCGCTCTTGCGCGCTCCAGTTTTTTACGAGATCCCATGCGCCCAGCAGCGCGTCCTCATCATAAAGAAGGCCGACGAAGAAGGCTGACAGCGCCACAATATGCTCGGCCGAGCCAACGTCCGCGCCGCGCATTTCCATGTAGCGCTTGAGGCGCACTTCTGGAAAGATCGTCGACAGATGATTGGCCCAGTCGGACATTGTCGCCCGCTCTCCGGGCAATGCGCCGAGCTTGCCGTCGAGCAAATGGCGGAAATCGGCGCCGGCGACGTCGTGATAGGTCTGGCCGCGCTTGACGAAATACATCGGCACTTTAACCGCCCAATCGACATAGCGTTCGAAGCCAAACCCGTCCTCGAACGCGAACGCCATCATCCCTGCGCGATGATTGTCGGTGTCGCGCCAGATTTCTGAACGCGCCGATTGCAGGCCGTTGGGCGCGCCGTCCGTAAACGGCGAATTGGCGAACAGGGCGGTGGCGATGGGTTGCAGAGCAAGAGACACGCGCAGCTTGCGCACCATGTCTGCTTCAGAGCGGAAATCGACGTTCACCTGCACGGTGCAGGTGCGATACATCATATCGAGGCCGCGCGAGCCGACCTTCGGCATGTAGTTTTTCATAATGCGATAGCGGCTCTTGGGCATGTTTGGCGTCTCGTCGAGCCGCCACGAGGGGCTCATGCCAAGGCCCAGAAAGCCGATGCCGTGCTTTTCTGCGATTGCATTCACCAGATCAAGGTGATTGCGCAATTCTCGTTGCGTCTCGTGCACATTGTCCAGCGGTGCGCCTGAAAGCTCGAATTGCCCGCCCGGCTCAAGCGAAATCGCGCCGCCCCCCGCGCCGTCGAAGAGGCCGATCAGCGACCCCTCGTCCATGATCGGCTCCCAGCCGGTCTGCGCCTGAACGCCCTCAAGCAGCGCCGCAATACCCCCGCGGCCGGCTCGCCCCTCGTAGGGAACGGGGCTCAAATCATCAAGGTAATAGGCGAATTTCTCATGCTCGGTGCCAAGCAGAAACGGACCGCCGGGCTTGCAGCCTTCTTCGAGCCAGGAGACCAGCTCGCTGCGTGAGGAGATCGGAGTGGTGTCTGAGACGTCGCGAGCCATGGCGCTTTCTTGATCGGCGGGCGCACCCGCAATGTCAGCCTTCATAGGCCGGGGAAGGATTGGAGGCAATTGGCCTCCAGTGCCGCTGCCAAACCGGCGCGGATAGGCTTATCTGAGCCATGCTCACGTTCGCGATTCGCGCCTTGTGGCGCTTTTGATGAAGATTCTGGCCGCCTTTCTCTCCAATGCGCTGTTCAGCCTTGTGGTGGGGCTTGGTGCGGCCGCTTTTCTGGGGCCTGAGCAATTTGGCCGCTTTGCGCTGGGACTCGCCGGCGCCGGGTTCGTTCAGATTTTGGCGTTTGATTGGCTGCGCCTGTCTGCGACTCGCTTCTATTCGCAAGTCGCCCGCGAGCAACGCCCGCATGTGCGCGCTGCGCTCGATGCCGGCTTCGTCTGGATCGCGCTGGCGCTCGCATGCGCATGCGCAGGCGCCATCGCGCTGTTTGCGCCCGCCGATCTGCTTTTGCTTGCATGCGCGGCGCTCGGCATGGCGCTGCTCAATGGATGGTTTGATTATAGCGCGGCGTTGGCGCGCGCGCGTTTTCTCGACGGTGTTTACGTCCGGCTGATCCTCGTCAAAAACGCGGCTTCGCTGCTCTTCGTGGTGGGGGCAGCCTACGCCGCCGGTTCTGCCGCCGCCGCGCTGGCGGGCGCTTGCGGCGCGCTGGCGCTCTCGATCGCGCTGGCGTGGCGCCCATTGCGGGACGGGCCTGTGCAGGCGAGCGCGCTTGCGCGGGGGCAGGTTCGCGCCTGCGCGAGCGAATGCGCCCGCTACAGTGCGCCCATCGTGCTGGCGAGCGCGCTTTATCTGGCCGTGCCGTTGATGGACCGGATGTGGGTGGCCGAGCGCTGGGGCTATGCGCAGAGCGGCTATTTCTCGTTGGCGTTTGATATTGGCTGGCGAATTCTGGCCGCCTTTGGCGCCGCTCTCGACGTATTGTTGTTTCAAATTGCAGTGCGCACGGACGAGAAGGGCGGGGCGAGCGCTGCGCGCGGTCAGGTCGCGCGAAATTGCGTCATCTTGTTTGCCGCGCTGGCGCCTGCGGCCGTGGGGCTTTGGCTGATCGCGCCAAGCCTGCAAAGCGTGTTTGCGCCGGTTGAATTTCATGGACCGTTTCTGGATTATTTCACGCTGCTGCTGCCGGGTTTCTTCTGCCTGGCGATGGCGAGCTTTGGCGTGCAGGCCCGTTTCCAGATCGACAGGAAAACCACGCCGCTTCTGGCGGCTGCGCTTGTCGCCTTCGCGCTTAACGGGCTTGTGCTGGCGGCGACCGATCCTGTCAGCGTGGCGATGGTTCAATCGCTGGCCTTCGCCTGCGCCCTCGCCACCTTGCTATTGTGGCGCGCAAAGAGCGGCCCGATGGGAGCGTCCCAATTCCTCAGGGCCAGCGCCTCGACGCTGTTGATGCTTCTCGCGCTCCTGCCCTTGCGCGCAATGGACCCGGGGGCGACCGTTTTGTTGGCTCAGGTAGCTTTGGGCGCGGCGATCTATGGCGCCTGCATCATTGCGCTGGATGTTGCAGGCGTGCGCGCGAGCCTGTTGCATGCGATTCAATCTTTCCGGGAGCGGCGGTGATCCATGCTTGCTCAACAGCCAGCTTAAGCAAGAGCTAACCATTAACTTGGGCTTTGCTGAAAAAGCCATCCATTTACGTTATTATGAATTCGTCCTTGCCCTTCCCCCCAAGCCGGAGGGGCAAGGTTTCGGAGTTCATGCGTATGGTGTTGCGTAAATCATTTTCCTCATGCGTCGTCGTGTCCGCGACGGCTCTTCTTGCATCTGCTGCCGCCACTTCGGCGCAAGCCGATCCCCGGGCCGAATCTTACGCCGTACACGGGCTGGCGGTTGTCGGCCAGCCGGGACAGGAGCGCGTTGCGCCGGTTTCGCGCTGGACCGGAAGATATGGTTCGGGCGCGATCTATAATCAGCCCGAGCCCGCCTTTGCGCCGGCGCCGCAGGCTCAGGCCTCCGCGCCGCAGCAATTGGCCTATGCGCCCGTCCATGCGGTCGCAGCGAACGCAGCAGAGCTGTCGCGCGAAATGGATCCGGCCTTTGCGCGCACGCAGGTCGCCTATAATGGCCCGCATCGGCCTGGCACGATCGTTATCGATACGCCCAAGCGTTTTCTCTATCTGGTGGAGCCGGGCGGGCGCGCCATTCGCTATGGCATCGGCGTTGGCCGTCCGGGCTTTGAATGGGCGGGCGTAAAACAAGTCAGCCGCAAGGCCGAGTGGCCCGACTGGACGCCGCCGCCCGAAATGCTGAAGCGTCGCCCCGATCTGCCGCGCTTCATGAAGGGTGGGCCGGACAACCCTCTCGGCGCCCGCGCGCTTTATCTGGGCTCGTCGCTTTATCGCATCCACGGCACCAACGAACCCTGGACGATTGGCCAAAACGTCTCGTCCGGCTGCATCCGCCTGATGAACGAGGACGTGGAAGACCTCTACAGCCGCGTGCGCACTGGCGCCAAAGTTGTCGTGATCTGAAATTCATATACCCGGCATCAAGCCGGGGCTGCTCGACGCAGCGGACAGGGGGAAGCCGTTCGGCCGCAGGGCCGGACGGCTTTTCCGTTTGGCGCGAAGGTCCGCACATAAAAAACGCGCCGCCCGAAGGCGACGCGCTTTAAAACGATCAAGCCCTCAAAGACCGGACCGGGGCTGTTCGGCCCCGGTCTGAGCTTTGGATTACTTGACGTCCTTGCTGGTGATGTCGAACGACAGCGTGGCGATGTAGGCCTGACCGCACCACTTGCGAGCTCCAGCCATGGCTGCGCACTCGTTCTTGGTGAGGGTCGTGTCGTGGTAGCGCAGGTCCAGCGTGGCGAGCTTGTAGGTGTAGGAAGCGCCAGCGTTCCAATAGGTGTAATCGTAGGTGGAGAAGCCGGTGTTAGCCTTGCCCAGCCAATACTGGCCGACTTCGCCCGAGATCGCGAAGTTGTTGGGCAGGGTCACCTTGGCTGTGGCCGAAGCGTAGGTGCCGCTCGAGCCGGTGCCCAGCCAATCGGGGGTGTAGAACAGGTTCGCGCCGACCGTGAACATGTCGTTGATGGCGTACGAAGCCTTGCCGTACACTTCCGTCATGTCGGTGTTGTAGGGAGCAGTGGTCTTGCTCTCGCCCGGGTAGACATATTGCATCACGCCGAAGTCCAGCGACAGAGCGCCGTAGACCGGGCGAACGCCGGCGAACAGGTCCAATTCCATCGAGGGCGAGGTCGGGAGCTTCACGCTGTAGCCCTGTGCGCCAGCGTACATCTGGTAATTGTCGCTGAAATTGTAGCGCACTTCGCCGTAGGCGGTCGTCGAAGGATTGCGATCCGACTGCGAGATGCCGCGGAAGTTATAATCGCTCATCAGCTTGCCGCCGGCGGCGAATTCCCACGGGGAAACAGTCAACACGGGAGCCGGGGGCGACTTCTTCGAGAGAAGGTCAGCAGCAGCGGCCGGGCCGGTCAGGGCGATGGTAGCGAGGATCGCTGTCGTAAACTTGTTCATTGTTTGCTCCGTCAGCACAAAATTACTGTCCGCATGAGTCCCCAGGAACAACTTGGCGGCAAGCTGATGCGTTGTGCAATTGCTCAGTCTTTGTGCAAACGCTAAGGGTCTTTAACACTTAGCGTCCGCTTGTTGCGTAAATGTCACAATTCTTCGAGCTTCTGAAATGTGGCGGGATAGGACCAGGCGCCAGATTCCGGCTCCCATCCATCGTCAAGCGCGAGTCCGAGGAATCCCTCTCCCTTGAGCGGCGCTTCGAACCGGGCTCCGGTCTCGGCCGAAAAACCAAACCGTTCCAGAAAGTTAGAATCGCCCAGTGCGAACACTAAGCGTACGCCCGCTGCGCGCGCCGATTCCAGCCCGGCGCCCAGCAGGCGTTCGTCCACGCCTTGCCCTTTGAGCGCCTCGTCCACCACCAGGCTGGCCAAAGCTACGGCTGCGACCTCAACGCCATTGGCGATAGCATCAAGGCGCACGAACACGGCGTGGGCGACAAGCGCCCCGTCATGCTCAGCCACGAGCGCCACGGAGACGTGGCCGCCCGAGCGCAATTGGTCTAGCTCTTGTGGCGACAGAATCGGGCGTAGCGCGCCCTCGCTTTCCCTGGTCTGGCTCAACAGCAATTCGACCCGCGGCTGATCAGTCACGTGCTCCTCGCGCACGCCCAGCGCTTGCATGCGGAACGGCGCCTTGCGAGCGGCTTTTGGCGCCGCATGCGCTGCCGTTGCCTGCGAGACCGGCGTGCGGGCGTTGGCCTGAACCGGGGATGCGGCCTTTTTGCTGGGGCGCGAGGCGATGCGGTTGCGCGCTGTTTTCGAAATAGCGGTCTTGGGCGCGGTGCGCGCGGCGGCGGCGGGCTGCTTGGCCGCCTTTGCGGGGGCGTCGGCTTTGGGCGCAGCTGCGCGTTTGCCTGCTGCCAGCGTTCGCTTTACCAGCGCCTCGCGGCTTTCGGGCTTGCGTGCGACGGCGCGCCTGTTGGCGGCGCTGCGTGAAGCCTTCGCTCGCCGGGACGCCGACGGCAGGGCGGGCGTCGCTACCTTCGAGGCTTTGGCTGCGGGCTTGCCAACCACGGCTTTGGACTTCACAGGCTTGCTTTGCGAGCTCTTGGCTGCCGCCGCCTTCTTGACGGCTGCTTTTTTGGACGCGCCGCCCGCCTTCTTTGCTGCCTTTGCCTTGGACGGCTTCTTGCCGATGGCGGCTTTGGTCGAAATCTTGCCGCTAATCTTCGCTTTGCTCTTCTTAACGAGCTTCTGGTCTAATTTCTTCGCGACTTTCTTGGCTGCTTTTTTCGTCGCTTTCTTGGCGGCTGTTTTGGTGGCTAGCTTGGCCGCTTTTTTGGCGACGGTCTTGCTGGCCCTCTTGGTCACGGACTTTTCGACGGCTTTCGCTTTGCTCTTCTTTGCGGCGGGGCTGGCGAGCGCCGTCTTCTTTGAGGCTTTCTTTTCAGCTTTTTTATCAGCCTTCCGGGCCTTCTCAGCTTTTTTCAGAGCTTTCTTGGCGGCCTTCTTGTCGGCCTTCCGTCCAGCCTCTCCGCCGGGAGCCTTCTTGCCCGTTTCACTGGTCCGTTTCACGGACTTTTCCGTCTTGCGAATTGTTTTCCGCGCCATGTGTGATTCCTCCGGGGCCGCCGCCCGCTGCGTCGGCGCAAGAACGCCACAGATCAGTCCGGAAATCCAGAGCCTTCAAGCGCTGGCGGAAGCGGCCCCCCTTGCGCCCAGTCGATTAACTCCACCGTGTGGACGATGGGCGCATCCGATCCGCCCGCCAATTGCGTGATGCAGCCGATGTTTCCGGCAGCCACGATCTGGGGCCTTGTGCGTGCGATATTGGCCAGCTTGCGCTCGCGCAATTGGCCCGCGATCTGCGGCTGCATGATGTTGTAGACGCCCGCTGAGCCACAGCAGATATGCCCTTCGGGCACGTCGCGCACGTCATAGCCCGCCGCCCGCAACAATCTTTTGGGCTCGTCCCGAAGCTGTTGTCCGTGCTGCATCGAGCAGGCTGAATGATAGGTGACGGCGATCTTCGTTTCGCGCGCAATCGTCGGCAATTCCAGATCCGCCAGATATTGGCTAACGTCTTTGGCCGCCGCTGAAACGCGGGCGGCTTTTTGCGCATAGGCTGCGTCTTCGCGCAGCATGAAGCCATAATCCTTGATGGTCGTGCCGCAGCCGGACGCTGTGATGAGAATGGCGTCGAGCCCGCCATCGTCCATTAGCGCAATCCATGCGTCGACATTGCGGCGCGCAAAATCGAGCGCATCTTTCTCGCGGCCCATGTGATGAACCAGCGCGCCGCAGCAGCCCTCGCCGGGCGCGGCGATCACGTCCACCCCGGCGCGCGCCAGTACGCGCCGCGCCGCCGCATTGATGGAGGGTTGCAGCACCGGCTGCGCGCAGCCCTCCAGCATCGCCACCCTTTTGCGCAGCATTGAGCTCGGCGTCGCAGGCGCTTTGGGCTCGCGCACGGGAAATTTTGTCGGCGCCAAAGCCAGCATGGCGGCAATGCGCGGGCCGATTTGCGGTATGTGCGTCAATATCCCGCGCAGCGGCCTCGCAAACCACGCCCCCATCAGCGCCAGCCGGAACCGGCCCGGATAGGGCAGCACATTGGCCAGCGCCATGCGCATGAAACGATCGCTCCATGAGCGCGTATAGGTTTGCTCGATATGAGCGCGCGCATGGTCGACCAGATGCATGTAATTCACGCCCGACGGACACGTCGTCATGCACGAGAGGCAAGACAGGCAGCGGTCGACATGCGTCACCAAGTCTTTGGTTGCAGGCTTGCCGTTCTCCAGCATGTCCTTGATGAGGTAGATGCGCCCGCGCGGCGAGTCGAGCTCGTCGCCGAGCAGCAGATAGGTCGGGCAGGTGGCGGTGCAAAAACCGCAATGCACGCAGGTGCGCAGGATTTTTTCCGATTCACGCATATGCGGATCGGCGAGTTGATCGGCTGAGAACGTGGTTTGCATCGCGCTCTCCTAGACGCCGGCGTACATGCGACCGGGATTCAAAATCCCGTCAGGGTCCATGCTGGCCTTCACGCGTGCGCTGAGCGTTATCATGGCTTCAGGCTGCGGCTGGAATATGGGCAGCTTTGCGCGCGCATCCTCCGGCGCCCGCACCAGCATGGCGTGCCCCTTGGCCAGTGCGGCCGCAGTGAAAATCGCCTCGCTTTGCCGCCAGTCCAGATCGCTGGTCAGCCAGATCAGCCCGCCGCCCCAATCGTAAAACCAGTCCTGCGCTATGTTTTGCGTACGCAGGCCATTGACGAAAGCGCTCGCGCGGCTGGGTGCAATCGAAACCCGCCATAGCGCTGCTGCTGGGGAATCAGCCAGCGGCGCCGCGTCGCGCGCATTAGCCCAGGCCTCATGCGCCTCGCTGTCCGATAGCCTGCGCGCAGGCCCGAAGGGCTTTGCGAGCCCGGTCAAAGCCTCAAGCCGATAGGTCAGAGAATCGGGCGCCTGTTCTATGCGCAGCAACGTGCGCTTTTGCGACGGGATGTGAGCGGCCGCGCTCACTTCAAACGGCGAGCCCAGCGCCAGCGCCATGACGGCGATCGCCTGCTCGTCGTTTAGCCCCTCGAGGACAAGCGTGCCGCTTCCGCGCGGAGCGGGCAGCAGTTTGAACGTGACTTCGCTCAGTAATCCAAGCGTCCCATGCGCGCCGCACGAGAGCTTTACGAGATCAAGCCCGGTGACGTTTTTCATCACCCGCCCGCCGCTTTTCACAGCCTCGCCGCGCCCGTTCACGAAGCGCACGCCGATCAGGCTGTCTCGCGCCGCTCCTGCGCGCACCCTGCGCGGACCCGATATATTGCAGGCGGCGACGGCGCCAATCGTGGGCTCGCCGTGGGCGCCATAAAGCGCGCGATGGTCCATCGGCTCAAACGGCAGGATTTGCTGCTTGCCGGCGAGCAAGGCTTCAATCTCGGTCAGCGGCGTGCCCGCCCATGCGCTGAGCACAAGTTCGGCGGGTTCATACAGCGTGACGCCGCGCAGGCCCTGCGTGGAGAGAACGGCGTCCGCATGCACAGGCCGGCCAAGGCCCGCGCGCGTGCCGCCGCCGACAATCTCCAGCGTGCGCTTGTCAGAGCGCGCAGAGGCGATGCAATCGCAGGCCTCTGCCTCTGAAGCGGGAGCGAAAACCTCGCTCACGCTTTTACCCGCCCATCAAGGGGAAACACTTTCGCCGTGTTAAGCAGCCATTGCGGATCAAACGCGGCGCGCACGCGCATTTGCTGTGCCAGATCGATTTCATTGAACTGGCAGCGCATCAGATCGCGCTTCTCGATTCCCACGCCGTGTTCGCCGGTCAGGCATCCGCCGACCTCGACGCAGAGCCGCAAAATGTCCATGCCGGCCGCTTCCGCCTTCGCCTGATCGGCGGGGTCGTTGACGTTGTAGAGAATGAGCGGGTGCATGTTGCCGTCCCCCGCGTGAAACACATTCGCCACGCGCAGGCCGTAGCTGGCCACGATTTCACTGGTGCGCTTCAGCACGTAGGACAATTTGCCCGTAGGCACAGTGCCGTCCATGCAAATGTAATCGGCGACGCGGCCGGTGGCGCCGAAAGCTGATTTTCTGCCCTTCCAGATCAGCGCCGTCTCCATCGCCGAGCGCGATTCCTTCACCACGCTGACATTGTGCGCGTGTGCGATCTCGACGATACGCGCCAGCTCCGCATCCATCTCCGCGTCCGATCCCTCGACCTCGATGATCAGCATGGCCTCGACGTCGAGCGGATAACCCGCCTTGGCGAACGCCTCGCATATCTGGATCGCGGGGCGGTCCATGAATTCCATCGCCACCGGCACAATCCCGGCGCCAATGATGGCGGCGACGCACGCGCCCGCCGCCTCGCTTGAGTCAAATCCAAACAGCACAGGGCGCGCGCCTTCCGCTGCACGCACAATCCGCAAAGTCGCCTCCGTCACAATGCCCAGCTGGCCTTCCGAGCCCACCGCCAGCCCCAGCAGATCAAGGCCGGGCGCATCGAACGCTTCGCCGCCCAGCTCCATGATTTGCCCGTCCATCAGCACGATCTTTGCGCCGAGCACGTTATTGGTGGTGACGCCGTATTTCAGGCAATGGGCGCCGCCGGAATTCATCGCAATATTGCCCGCAATCGTGCAGGCGAGTTGCGAGGAGGGATCGGGCGCATAGAAAAAGCCCTCCGGAGAAACTGCCTCGGAGACGGAGAGATTCGTCACGCCCGCCTGCACGCGAATCGTCCGGTCATGCAGGTTCACGTCGAGAATGCGGTTCATCTTCGAGACGCCAATCACGATCGAATCTTCTTGTGGAATCGCCCCGCCCGCCAGCGACGTTCCAGCGCCGCGCGGCACAACTTTCAAGCCCGCCCTGTTGCAATAGGCCAGCAACGCGCTGACTTCCTCCGTGGATCGTGGCAGGACCACGGCAAGCGGCATGCGGCGATAGGCTGTTAGCGCGTCGGTCTCGAATGCGCGGCGTTCGTCTTCGCTGACGATCAGGCAGCCTGGCGATGCGATGGCGGCCAGATCGCCCAGAATGGCGTCGCGGCGATCCATGATCGCGGGGTCAGGTACGGGAAAAAGTATTTCGCTCACGGTTCGCTCCCCGGCTGATTTGCGCCGCCCGTATTCGCCAACCAATTTTCATGCGGCCAAAATGCCCCTTTAGTCTGTATACAACCAAGCCGGTCTTCGTGCAAAGCGCCGCTCATGAAAAACGCGAGCGGCGCATGTGCGCCGCGCCTTGCCTGTAGACCTGCGACAAGGCAATGTGGCCGCCAGTTTTCAATCAAGCTCTTTTCGCCTGGAGGAGGCTTAGATGTCCAACCAAACCATGTCCGGCTCGCAGATGCGCGTCGGCTTGCTGGTCACGTGCCTTGTCGATCTTTTCCGCCCCAGCGTTGGCTTTGCGGCGGTGAAATTGCTGGAGAATGCGGGCTGCGCGGTGAGCGTTCCTCCGCAAACATGTTGGGGTCAGCCGGCGTTCAATTCCGGGGATCGCGCAAATGCGCGCGCTATTGCGTTGCAGGAGATGGACGCCTTCGCCAATGTCGATTACGTCGTGGCGCCGTCGGGCTCTTGCGGCGGCATGCTGGCGCGCCATTA
>CANJPM010000017.1 GCA_947476075.1 Beijerinckiaceae bacterium | reverse complement strand
TGGAGGCCAAACAGGCCAAATCGCGCTCGCTCGCCCCCACCGCGCCTGCGCCCGCGGCGCCCACATCGCGCAAGAAGATGAACTTCAAACAAAAACACGCGCTGGAAACCCTGCCCAAACGCATGGACGAGCTGCGCGCAATATCCGCCAAATTGCAAAACGAACTGGGAACCCGCGACCTCTACACGAAAGACCCCGCGCGCTTTGCAAAACTCACCGACGCGCTGGGCAAAGCGCAAGCAGAACTGGCGACTTCGGAAGAAGAATGGCTGGAGCTTGAAATGCTGCGCGAGGAATTGGGCGCGTAGGGGGTTCGGTAAATCTTGACCTAGGCTTTTGACGGCTTGGGGTTCGTGAGCTAACGTTTCACCGTCTTTGTCAGGAGCTTTGGCGCTCCTTACACAGCGGTGGGATGCGCGGTGATGGCCTTTTCTCAGCGATACTGGCGCTACTGCGCTGATGCGCGCATTGGCGCTGATCGCTCATCAGGATCAACTGCGCAAAGGCTATGTGCAGATGGCGCATCGGCGCGATCATGATATCCGAACTGGTGCACGATATCACCTCATACCTCGAGCAGCTCGTCGGCCAAGAGGCAGTTTTGTGGGGCGGCATCGTCATCGCGGCGGTGGTGATTGTCGATGCAATACGCGCCAAAAGGAAGAAGAAAAAGAACCCTGCTTCCCTGTCCGACCTGCATCCGGGAGACGTCGCGCGGTTGTTTGTGTATGAAGTTGATCGCGAATGGAAAGACCCTGTACGCCGCTTTGACGTGCTGAACGCCGTACGAAAAGCTTACTATTCCTGGGGAGAAGAAGGCGACAATCACTCTCTCGCAACCGCCATCGAACTGGCGCGGATCTTGGTGACGCGAGCGTCGGGCGGCGAACAGCGCGGATCTGCGCAGAACAATCTCGGAAATGCGCTCGCAATGCTCGGGGAACGCGAGAGATATCCCGCGCGGCTTGAAGAGGCTGTAGTCGCTTTTCGAGCGGCCCTTGAGGAGCGCACGCGCGAGCGGGTTCCGCTAGACTGGGCCGCGACGCAAAACGATCTCGGCATTGCGCTCAAGGTGTTAGGCGACTTCGAAAACAGCACGGTGCGGCTTGAAGAGGCTATCGTAGCCTTTCGCGCTGCGCTTGAGGAGCTCACGCGCGAGCAGGTCCCGCTCGACTGGGCGGGGACGCAGAACAATCTCGGCACTGCGTTACGGAGCCTTGGAACATGTGAGAGCGACCCCGCGCGGCTTGAAGAGGCTGTCGTCGCCTTTCGCGCGGCGCTTGAGGAATATACGTGCGAGCAGTTCCCGCTCGCATGGGTGGCGGTACAAAAAAATCTCGGCACTGCGCTTCAGGCGTTCAGGCAATACGAAAGCACACCCGCGCGGGCAGAAGAGGCGGTCGCCACCTATCGTTCAGTGCTGGGGGAGCATACGCGCGCTCTTGCTCCGCTCGATTGGGCTGCGACGCAGAATGACCTCGGTATGGCGCTTTCAGCGCTTGGGGAACGCAAGAGCGAGCCCGCGCGGTTTGAAGAGGCTGTCGCCGCATTTAGAGCCGCGCTGGAGGAGCGCACGCGCGCGCGGGCCCCGCTCGACTGGGCTGCGACGCAGAACAATCTCGGCATTGCGCTTTCCGCGCTCGGGGACCGCGAAAGCGACCCTACGCGACTTAAAGAGGCGGTGTTCGCCTATCGCGCAGCGCTGGAGGAATACACGCGCGAACGGTTCCCGCTCCGTTGGGCGGCGATACAAAAAAACCTCGGCGCGACGCTTCGAGCGCTCTGGGAAAGCGAGTGCGAGCCCTTGCGGCTTGAAGAGGCGGTCGCGGCTTTTCGCGCGGCGCTTGAGGAATACACGCGTGAGCAGGTCCCGCTCGAATGGGCGGCGATGCAAAACGACATCGGCTCTGCGCTCGCAACGCTCGGGGAATGTCAGAGCGATCCCCTGCGGCTTGAAGAAGCTGTCGCCGCTTTGCGTGCGGCGCTGGAGGAGCGCACGCGTGAGGCAAACCCGCTCGATTGGGCGATGACGCAGTACAATCTCGGAATTGCGCTTCAAGCGCTCTGGGAGTGCGAGAGCGACCCTGCGCGACTTGAAGAGGCCGTCGCCGCCTATCGCGCAGCGCTCGAGGAGCGTACGCGCGACCAAGTACCATTGGCATGGGCGGCGACGCAGAACAATCTCGGCGTTGCGCTTGAAGCTCTTGGCGAAATCAAAAACGCCCCGGCGTTGCTTGAAGAAGCTGTCGCTGTTTTGCGTGCGGCGCTGGAGGAGCGCACGCGCGAGGCAGACCCGCTTGACTGGGCGATGACTCAGTACAATCTCGGCAATGCGCTTCAAGCGCTTGGGGCCCAAGAGAGCAGCCCCTCACGGCTTGAAGAGGCGGTCGTCGCCTATCGGGCGGCGCTATTGGAGCGCACGCGCACGCGGGTCCCGCTCAAGTGGGCGAGAACTTGTGAGAACATGGCGATAGCTGTCCTTGTTCTGCTTCGCCTCACAGGTCTCAGAACGCACCGCGCACAAGCCCTCGAAGCCGTAGAGGATGCTCTTGCCGTTCATCGCGACGCTCAATCCGCCCACGACATCGCCAAAGCCGAAGCCCTCCGCACCCAAATCCTCGCAGCCGCCCCCGCTCCCTAACTCCCCGCCCCTTGCCCCGCGCGCCGTGCGCCCCTATTGCATGTGCAACACGGAGAAACCCCTTGTCCGACGCCAACATGCTTTTCCTCTGCAAGACGTCCGATCTTTCGCCCGGCTCGGTGATGCAGGTCGAGCGGCCCGAGGGCGCGCTTGCGGTTTATAATCTTGAGGGCAAATTCTACGTCACCGACGACCGTTGCACCCATGGGCTGTCGAGCCTTGCGGACGGCGAGATCATCGACGGCGAGATCGAATGTTCGATGCATTTCGGCTCGTTCGACATTGTCACGGGCGAGCCCCGGCAATCGCCGTGCAGCGTGGCTTTGCGCACCTATCCCGTCGAAGTGCGCGGCGACGACGTTTTCGCCATCATCGGCTGAATGCGGGAGCGGGGAGCATGATCCGCGTCACCCGCTTTATCGCTATCGACGAGACCGAGATTGAAGAGACCTTCGTGCGCGCGTCCGGCCCCGGCGGGCAGAACGTCAACAAGGTCGCGAGCGCAGTGCAATTGCGTTTTGACGCCGCCCGCTCCCCCGGCCTGCCCGACGACGTGCGCCAGCGGCTGATGGGGCTGGCGGGGCGCAGATTGACCCGCGAGGGCGTGATCGTGCTCAGCGCCGACCGCTTCCGCACACAGGAGCGCAATCGCGCCGATGCGCTGGAACGGCTGCTGGAGATGATCCGCGCTGCGGCCGTGCGCCCGGTGATTCGTCGCCCCACGCGGCCCACTTTGTCTTCAAAACGTGAGCGGCTGGACACCAAAAAGCGCCGCAGCGAAATCAAGCGCGGGCGCGGCGGCGGCGCATCTGAGCGCGAATAAGCCCGATCACGACTAAACCGTGCTTTATTTGCAACGCCTGTTGCGAAACTCCCACAGTCTCAGCCTCGGCCTCCGCCTATAATGCAAGCGCGCGCTTTTGCGCTGTTGAGCCGCCGTGATGAGAGCCCCAAACCCGCGCCATTTGGAAGACCCTGCGGCGGACGCGGGTCATTTCCTGTTTCGGCTGGGCCTGGCCGTGCTGGTGGTGGCGCTGCCTGTCGCGTCGGTGATGTCGCGCCGGTTAATGTTCACGCTGCTGCCCGTGGGCGCCCTGATGATGATCGCGGGCGTCATGCTGGCCACAAGCGAGCGCATTTTACCCAATGTGCGCGCCGTTCTCATGCGACCCGCCGCCATAGCCGCTCTGGTTTTGACGGGCTGGGTGGCGGCGTCGATGCTTTGGTCGCCCTTTCCCGGCCCCGCCAGCGGGCGCGCCTTCAAGAGCGTCGCCACCATCGCTCTGGTGGCGCTTGCAATCACGCTCATGCCGAGGCGCACGCGCACGTCAAACCTCTATCTTCCGCCCATTGGAGCCGGTCTTGCCGCGTTGGCGGCGATCGGGGTTTGGCTACTGCGTCCGATGGAGACCGCCCCGTTTGAGCTTGAAGCCAATTTGCCCGAGCGCGCAGGCTTGATGCTCGCCGTTCTGGTCTGGCCGGCGCTGGGCGCGTTGGCCGTGCGCCAGCGCAAGAGCGCCGCCGGTTTGCTGGCGGCGACTGTCGTCGTCGCTGCTTATGCGGTGGACTCGGCGGTCGCTCTGGTCGCATTGGGGGCCGGCGCACTGGCGTTCGGGCTGGCGTTCGCGCGCCCGGCTCTGGCGGGACGGGCGCTCGGAGCGACATTCGCGTTGTTGCTGCTGGCGGCCCCGGCTCTCGTGATCGGAGCCGACCGGATGATCCCGTTCAATCTGGCGCCAGAACCCCTGGGCGTGTGGGCGCAGTTGATCGAGGGGCAGGGATTGCGGCTGCTCTCCGGCCATGGTTTTGACGCCGCCGCCCGGGGGTTGCTCACCGGCTATCTGTCGTCCGAAGGACCGCGCCATGCGCTGTTTGCGTTGTGGTTCGATCTCGGGCTGGCCGGGGCGCTGCTGGGCGGCTTTCTGCTGCTTCGGGCGTTCACTTTCGCCAGCGTTCAGCCGCATCCGCTGTCTGCGTTCATGATTGGCGGCCTGACGTCCATCGTTGTTGTGGCCATCGCCAGTCCGGCGTCCTACCAATTATGGATGGCGACCATTGTTTGCGTCGCAGCCTTGTCGTTCGCGGCTGCGATCCGGGGTCAATATCGCACCTTGCGCCCGGCGGCGGCGTCCGCCAGGTTCACGGACGCGCCGACGCCGGCTCTTTGAACGTCTCGACGCTGTCGCCAAATTGCGAGGCGAAGAACGTGCGATAGACCCCGCCCAGCGCCATTAATTGCTCATGGCTGCCAGCCTCGGCCGCGCGGCCGCCCTCAATCACCACGATAGTGTCGGCGTTGATGATGGTTTGCAGGCGATGGGCGACGACGAGGGTGGTGCGACCGATGCGCAATTCGTCGAGCGCTTTTTGCACCTCGCGCTCGGATTCTGAATCCAGCGCCGCGGTGGGTTCGTCCAGCAGCAGGATCGGCGCGTCCTTCAGGATCGCCCGTGCAATTGCGATGCGCTGCTTTTGTCCGCCTGACAATTGCGCGCCCTGCTCGCCGACGCTCGTCTCGTAGCCGGTTGAAAAACCGCAGATGAAATCATGCGCATGCGCCTTGCGGGCGGCGGCGAAGATCTCCTCGTCGCCCGCGCCGGGGCGCCCAAGCGCGATATTGTCGCGGATCGATCCATTGAACAGGAACACGTCCTGCGACACGAACGCTATTTTTGCGCGCAGCGAATGCAGATCGACCTGCGCGATATCGGCCCCGTCGATCAGTATGCGCCCGCTCTCGGGGGCATAAAAGCGTTGCAGCAGAGCGATAATCGTCGATTTTCCGCCGCCCGACGGGCCAACGAGCGCGGTGGTTTGATTTGGTTTCACCACAAGGTTGAAGCCCGCCAGCACCGCCTCATCTGGCCGATAGCGGAAGTCTACATTCTCAACAACGATGCGGCCGTGCGCCACATCGAGCTTTGGCAGTCCCTCGACCTGCGCTTCGGCGGCCGGGGCGTCGAGCACTTCATACATGAGGCGCGCGCTGGTGAGCCCGTTTTGCACATCAAGGCGCAGGCGCGCGAGGCGCCGGGCGGGGTCATAGGCCATCAGCATGGCGGCCACGAACGAGAAGAACGAGCCGGCGTCCGCCTGCTCGATGGTGACGCGATAGCTGCCGTAGAAAATGACCGCGCCGATGGCCAACCCGGCCAAAGTGTCGGCGACCGGGCTTGAGATCGCCAGCCCTGCCGCGACCCGGTTCGAGCTTTTCTCGACCTCGCGAATGTTGAGCGCCATGCGCGTGCGCATCGTCTCTTCAAGGTTGAACGATTTCACGATCCGCGCGCCCTGCACGGTCTCCTGCATCGTCTCCATGATTTGCGTGGCGCCCGCATAGGTGCGGCGGATGAACTTGCGCATCCGCCCCACCGTGCGCGACAGGATGAAAGCGGCGGCAGGCACGACGGAGACCGCAATCAGCGCCAGCTGCGGATCCTGCAGGAACATCACAACGGCAAGGCCCGCCAGCGTCAGCACGTCGCGTCCGATAGAAGTGATCAGCGCCTGAATCGTATCGCGCACGCCATTGGGCGCATAAACAAGCCGGGTGATGAAATCGGTGGAATGGCGCCCATTATAAAAGCGCATGTCCTGGCGCAGCAGATGATTGAACAACCGCGATTGCGCGGCGGCGATGATGGCGTTTCCGGCGCGAGACATGATCACGCTGGCGCAATAGGTGGAGATGCCGCGCAGCGCGAACAATCCGAAGACGATCCACGCCATCATCCGCAATTCCTTGAAGCGCTCGCCCTCGATCAATCCGTTGAGGACCGGCTTCAGCAGATAGGCCGAATAGGCTGTGGCGCCAGCGCCAACCGACATCAGCGCAATGGCGAAGACATAGGAGGCGAGGTGTTTGCGGCCATGTTCGACGAACAGGCGCCTGAACATCGTCAGATTATCGGAATCCTTCAGGCTGGCCTTGGGGATTGCGGGCGGGGCGGAAGGCTTGGGCGTTTGGGCGTCGGACATCAGCATGGCTTATCGCTTGGCGCCTTGCGCGACAAGGCGCCGGCTCACGACAAAAGAAGCGCTCTCACGGCCGCGCGTCTTCGCTGCGGCCGCGCTGCATTTTCCTGATCCTCGTGGACATGCGGATGGCGCGTCGCTGGCGGGTGGGGCCGTCGGTTGGCATCAGCAGAGCTCGATATTCGTCGCGCTTTTCGTGGATGGAGGCGATCACCAGCCCCATCGGCACGCCGATGTCGACGAGCGTGGCCTCGGCCAATTGCAGGCTGGCTTCAATCGTTTCGGGAATGGCGTCGCTGGCGCCCAGTTCATAGAGCCGGGTGGCGTGGGCCGCATCGCGGGCGCGGGCGACGATGGTCATGTCGGGGCGCTCCTTGCGTGCGATCTCGACGATGCGCTCGGCGGCTTTGGGCGCGTCCATGGTGACGACGAGGGCGCGGGCCCGGCTCAGCCCGCACCGGCGCAGAAAATCGATGCGGCTGGCGTCGCCCCAATAAATATCTCCGCCGAGTTTGCAGCCCTCGGCCCTCAAGCGGCCGACAAGGCGCGAATCCCCGTCGATGGCGATGGCCGGAATCTTGTGGGCGACGAGCATGTCGCCTACGAGCGAGCCGACGCGGCCATAGCCGACCACGATCACATGGCCGGCGACGCCCGTCACGCCTTTATCAGGCTCAAGCTGGGTGCTGGCGTCCGCTCCGGCCAGGATCTGGGTGCGCCGCATGCCGGCCCAGGCAAGGCCGGGAATGGCGATCATCGACAAAGTGGCGGCCAGCATGAGCTGGCTCGCCAGGCCCGGCTCCACCACGCCCCCTGCAGCGGCCGCGCCCAGCATCACGAAAGCGAACTCGCCCGCAGGCGCCGTCACCAGCGCCGCTTCAAGAGCGGCGGCGTGTTTGAAGCGGGCGGTGCGCACCATGGCGTAGAGCAAAACGGCTTTGGCGACGATGAGCAAAGCGGCGATGCCAGCGGTCTGCAATGGTTGGGCGACGACGCGGGCGAAATCCAGCCCTGCGCCCACGGTCATGAAGAACAGGCCCAGCAGCAGCCCTTTGAAGGGCTCGATCGTGACTTCGACTTCGCGGCGATATTCGGTTTCGGCCAGCAGCAGACCGGCGATGAAGGCGCCCAGCGACATCGACAGTCCGGCGGCCGCCGCCGCAACTCCCGTTCCGGTGATGACGAGCAGGCAGGCGGCGACGAAAAATTCGGTCGAGCGCGCCTGCGCCACATGGTTGAACAATGGCCGGATCACCAACCGGCCAATACCCAGAATCGCGATCAGCCCGACAAAAGCGGGAAGCAATGTGGTCAATAACTGGCGCGCCAATCCCGTTTCGGCTGCGGTCGCGCTCAACAGCGTGATCATCACAAGGAAGGGCGCCACCATCAAATCCTGAAACAGCAGGATCGAGAACGCGACGCGGCCGCTGGCGGTGTTCAGGCGCTTCTTTTCAGCGAGCGTGGGCATGACGATGGCTGTAGAGGACAGCGCCAGGGCGCATCCAATCACCACGGCGGCCGCAGGCGCAACGTCAAGGGCGTAAGCGCAATAGCCAATGACGAGCGCGCAGACGCAGACCTGCGCCGCGCCCAGTCCGAAGACGAGCTTGCGCATACGCCGCAGACGCTCAAACGATAGTTCGAGGCCGATCATGAACAGAAGAAAGGCGACGCCAAGTTCGGCGATCTTGGCCATTTCGGTGACGTCGCCGATTGTGAGCGCACGCACCAGCGCAAACTGGTCGGCCAGACGGCCAAGACCGAAGGGGCCGAGGGCCACTCCGGCGACGATGAACCCAAGGACAGGGCTGATTCGCAGGCGCCGGAAAATAGGCACGACAATGCCAGCCATCGTCAGAAAGACGAGCAATTCCTTGTAACTGCTCAGGTCAACGTGATTTTCCAAATAACTCGTCCGGGATTTGGAGGCCCGCACACTTTAGCACATCATCGCCGACGATTGGCGATGCGCCAAAGCGCGCCCCGCCGACTTGCGCATTAAAGGCTTTTGATTTCTGCGCTCTCTAGCCTCACCGACACCATGTCGCGCAGGCTGCGCAGATCGCGGGCGAACAGGCGGATGCCTTCGGAGAGTTTCTCGGTCGCCATCGCGTCTTCGTTCATCAGATAGCGGAAGGTCTTTTCGTCCAGCTCCATGCGTGCGGGTGCGTCCTTGGCCAGCGTCATGTCGAGGCGGCGCGTCAAAGGCTCGTGCGATCTGGCCAGCTCGTCCAGCAATTGCGGCGAGATCGTCAGGCGGTCGCAGCCAGCCAAAGCCTCAAGCTCTCCCAGATTTCGGAACGAGGCGCCCATGACCACAGTCTTCACGCCATGGGCTTTGTAATAGCCGTAGATTGCGCGCACCGAGAGCACGCCGGGATCGGTTTCCGATGTGTAGGTCTTGCCCTCGTTCTTGACGTGCCAGTCGAGAATGCGGCCTACGAACGGGGAGATCAGGAAAGCGCCTGCGTCCGCGCAGGCGGCGGCCTGCGCGAGGCTGAAGATCAGCGTCATGTTGCAATCAATGCCTTCGCGCTGCAGGACTTCAGCCGCGCGAACGCCCTCCCACGTCGAGGCGAGCTTGATGAGCACGCGCTCGCGTCCAACCCCGCGCTGCTCGTAATCGGCGATGAAATGACGCGCCTTGGCCAGCATGCCCTCGACGTCGAACGACAGGTCGGCGTCAACCTCGGTTGAGACGCGCCCTGGCACGATACGCGACAATTCAGCGCCAAAGCTCACCGCGAGCCGGTCGCAGACCTCGCTCGTGACCTTGCGGCGCGACAGGCCCCAGGTGATCGCCTCATCGACAATGTGCTGGTAGGCGGGCATTTGCGCCGCTTTCAGGATCAGCGTCGGATTGGTGGTGCAATCGGTGGGCTGAAAGGCGCGGATCGAATCCATGTCGCCGGTGTCGGCGACCACAGTGGTCATGGTCTTGAGTTGGTCGAGCTTTGAGGGCGAAGCGATGGGGCTTGTCATGTGCGTCTCCGGCGTCGCTGGCGAATGCGAAAGCTGTCACGCTCACGTCATTTGCTACAAAAGTTTGGCTGGTCGATTTTTCATGCCTCTTTTCCTCTATTTTGCGGCGCGGCGCCAGCGTGGTTATAGGAAACCGCGCGCGCCTTTGCGCCCATCCACGATAATGGAACCATGTTCGACGCTTTAACCATGCCAATCATTCAGGCGCCGATGCTGGGCGCGGGCGCCGAGGCTTTGGCGATCGCCGTCAGCCGCGCCGGCGGTCTCGGCTCGTTTCCCGCCGCAGGCTCCACGCCCGACCAATTGCTGGAAAGCGTCCGCGCCATCCGGGCCGCAACGTCGGCGCCGTTTGCGATCAATCTGTTTATTATCGATCCCTGCATGCCTGACCCCCAGGTTGTGCGCGCTGCCATCTCCCGGCTGGCGCACTGGCGCGCCCGTTACGGGCTTCCCGCACAATCGCCGCCGGCAATCTGGGCGCAGGATTTTGCGGCCCAGTTTGAGGCTGTGCTGGAGGCGGCGCCACATTTCGCCTCCTTCACTTTTGGCTGCCTCACGGCTGAGCAAGCTCGCGACTTGCATAAGCGTGGATCGCGCATCATCGGCACGGCCACTTGCGTGGAAGAGGCGTTGGCGTGGCAGGCCGCAGGCGCCGACGCGATCTGCGCGCAGGGGATAGAGGCGGGCGGGCATCGCGGCTCGTTCCTCACGCAGGACGAGGATTTGGGAACGCTCGCGCTGGTGTGCGCGATCAAAGCCGCCTGCGCCTTGCCCGTGATCGCTGCGGGCGGAATCATGGACGGGGGCGCAATGGCCAAAGCTCTGGCCCATGGCGCGCAAGCCGTGCAGATCGGCACAGCGTTCTTGTTGGCCGACGAGGCCACGACCAGCGCGCCATGGCGTGCCGCCATTGCGCAGGTTGGTCCCGATTCAACACGGATGACGCGGGTCTTTTCCGGCCGCCGGGCGCGCGGAATCGAGAACGCGTTCATGATCGAGATGCGCGAACACGAGCGCGATATTCCAGCCTATCCAATCCAGAACGCCTTGACGCAGGATTTGCGCGCAGCCGCCGCGCGCTCGGGCGGCGCCGATTGTATGTCGCTCTGGGCCGGACAGGGCGTGCAGCTTGCGCGTCCCGGAGCAGCGGGCGACATCGCGCACGCCATGTGGAGCGATGCGCAGAATCTGTCGTCGACGACATCGTAATGCGGCGGGTTGCAATTGGCGGCAATTTACGGATCAATTGCAACAACGCACACGCGGGGATGTGCGGTTCGGGAGACGATCCAGATGAGCAACATAATTGACCGCCGCAGCCTGCTGGCTGGCGCAGCCGCCGCCGCAACGACAGGCGCAGCCGGTCCCGTCTTCGCGCAGGGCGCCGCTGGTTGGCCAGGCAAAGGCATGATGCTGGTCGTGCCGTTCACGCCGGGCGGCTCAACCGATATTCTGGCGCGCATCATTGGCCAGAAGTTCACCGAAGCCTGGGGGCAGGCCGTCACGATTGAAAACCGTCCCGGCGCCGGAGGGTCCGTCGGCAGCGTGCAGGTCGCGCGCGCTCCCGCCGACGGCTACACCATTGGCATGGGTCATATAGGCACGCTGAGCGTCAATCCCTCGCTCTATCCCAGCCTGCAATACGATCCCATCAAAAGCTTTGAACATCTCGGCATGCTCGCCAAGGTGCACAACATTCTGGCCGTCCACCCGTCGATTCCCGTAACGAACGTGCGGGAGTTGATCGATTACGCCAAAAAGAATCCCGGCAAGCTGAATTACGCCACGGGGGGCAACGGAAGCGCGGCGCATATCGCCACCGCCGCTTTCATGGTGGCGACCGGAACCGAGATGGTGCACGTGCCATATCGCGGCACAGCGCCAGCCGTGAACGATCTCCTGTCGGGCCAGGTGCAGGTGATCATCACGGGCGCCCCCGCCGTTCTGCCGCATGTGCGCGCCGGAACGCTGCGCGCTTTGGGCACGGCGAGCCTGACGCGATTGCCTTCGGCTCCCGAGATTCCAACCATTGCGGAAGCCGGCGTGCCGGGTTTTGAAGCCTCGCAATGGTATGGCCTGGTTGCGCCCGCCGGCGTTGCGCCCGAGATTGTCGCCAGGCTGAACGAGCAGATCGCCAAAGCCATGAGCGACAAGGCGATGATCGAGGCGCTCGACCGCGACGGCGCCGAGCCGTGGATCATGAAGCCCGCAGAATTCCGCGCCCATATCGAACAGGAAACGCTGCGCTGGGCGGACATTGTGAAGAAGGCGAAGATCGCAATTCAATAAGTCGCCGTTCTGCCCGCCGCTTGATCCTTAGCCGCCAACACGTCATGGTCGGGCTTGTGCCGGCCATGACGATATAAACAAGCGCGATCAGGCGTCGCGCAATCAGCTCTGCATCAGCCTCGCAGCTCTATTTCGACTTCTCGCGCTCCACCAGCGCCAGAGCGTCCGACAGGCGCGTCTTGACGTCCGCCGGCGCGTCGATGATGTCGGCGACGATCTTCTGCAAGTCCTCGCCGGACACCGGATTGACGTCGAGATTGAGCTTGGCGGCTTCGTCGAGGAAGTTCTTGTCGGTCATGGTGGCGTCAAACGCGGCGCGCAGGGCTTTCACGCGATCGGCGGGGACGCCGGGCGGCGCGAAGAAGGGGCGCCCGATTGCGGTGGGAGCCGACAGCAGCTTCATCGCCGCGCGGTCCTGATCATTGGTGGCCAGTTCCTGCAAGAGCGGGACGTTTGGCAAATCAGGCGCGCGCTTCAGGCCCACCTGCGCGAGTACGACGACTTTGCCCTCCTTCACCCATTCGGGCTTCGTACCCTTGTAGGACGCCCATGAATTGGAGCCGCGTCCCTGCACTTCGCCACGCTCCATAGCCAGGTTCACCTCGGCGCCGCCCGGATAGCCCATGATGACCTTGAATTTCGTGCCGATCATCTGGTTGAGGACGGTGGGATATTGCGACGAGGTGTTGAAGCCCGTCGCGCCCATGGTGATCTCGATCGTCTTGGCGTCGTCGATGGTCTTGATGGGTGCGGTGTGCCAGGTCGCGAGAATGTTGTTGTCGGCGACCACGTTGCCGATCCAGTTGAACTCGCGTGAATCGAATTTCACCCCGCTGTCGCCCAGCGCCTGCTCAAGCGGGATCGACTGATCGGCGATGCCCATCACGGTTCCGTCCTTGGCTGCAACGCCATGAACGAAGCTGGCGGCTACCCGGCTTCCGGCGCCCGTCATGTTGCGCGGAATGAGGAGCGGCTTGCCGGGAACGTGGTCGCCCATATGGCGCGCCAGCACGCGGGCGTAGGCGTCATAGCCCCCTCCCACAGAGAAGCCGATGACGATGTCGATCTTGCGGCCCTTGTAGAAGGACTCCACAGAGTCTTGCGCCATTGCGGGAGCGGCCGGGGTCAAAGACAAACCGAATGCTGCGCCCAGCGCCAGCGCGCAGGCGCGGACTGAAAATGCAGCGTCGCGTAAAGCCAAGGTCGTGAAATGAACCATCAGTCTTCCCTCTAAATTCCCGATCTGGCGCCGGGGTGCGTCATTTTGCGCAAGGAACCTTAAAGCCAATCCCCTGAACCGCCAACGCCGCCCCTTGAACCGACGGGGCGACCCCGTTACAAGCTCACGAACAAATAACGTCCGCGTCGAGCGTCTTGGCAGCGGACGTTCGGGAGCAAACATGTCTCAGAAGACACTAAACTGGCTGTCGACCATCGAAGACGTGGTTGAGGACGCGCGCGCGGGACGGATGTTCATCCTCGTCGACGACGAGGATCGCGAGAACGAGGGCGACCTTGTCATCCCCGCCCAAATGGCCAACGCCGAAGCCGTGAATTTCATGGCCCGCTACGGTCGCGGCCTGGTCTGCCTCTCCATGACGCGCCAGCGCGTCGAGGAACTGGGTTTGCGGCCGATGGCGCCGCGCAACGGCACCCGCCACCAGACCGCCTTCACCGTCTCAATTGAGGCGCGCGAAGGCGTCACCACCGGAATTTCAGCCGCCGACCGCGCCCGCACCATCGCAGTGGCGATCGATTCCAAGGCTGGCCGCGACGAGCTTGTGACGCCGGGGCATGTGTTCCCGCTGATGGCGCAGGACGGCGGCGTGCTCGTGCGCGCCGGCCATACAGAGGCCGCCGTGGACATCGCCCGGCTGGCCGGCCTGACGCCCGCAGGCGTGATCTGCGAGATCATGAACGACGACGGAACCATGGCCCGGATGCCCGATCTCATGGTGTTCGCCAGAGAGCACGGCCTCAAGATCGCAACCATCGCCGACCTGATCGCCTATCGTCGGCGCAACGAGAAGCTGGTCGAGAAAGTGGTCGACAGCCACATCGAAAGCCGCTTTGGCGGCCGTTTCGAGCTGCGCATTTATCGCAACAAGATCGGGCAGTCCGAGCATGTGGCGCTGTTTTGCGGCGACGTGTCGGGCGATGAACCGGTGCTGGTGCGTATGCATCAGGGAAATATTCTGGCCGATTCCTTCGGCGACGTGACGCCCGGCGAGTTCTTCGGCGGCGAGGCGCGCGCCCGCGGGGGTGAACTGGAAGCCTCCATGCGCATGATCGCAGCGGCCGGTTGCGGCGTCGTGGTGATGATCCGCGATTCGGCGCCCGACGTGATGAGCCAGGCGATCAAGGAGCGTGAGGGCGAATCGGTCAGCCGCCCCATCGCCGAATTACGCCAATACGGCATCGGCGCGCAGATTTTGGCCGACCTTGGCGTGCGGAAGATGATCCTGCTCTCCAACACCAAGCGTAATATCGTCAGTCTTGAAGGTTACGGCATCGAGGTGGTTGGCCAGAAGCCGATCCATCCGCTCGTCGGCGAGTGAAAGGGCCGCGCGCCGGTTGCACAAATGCGCGCGCGGTATAGAAATGATTAGGGACTGAATCAAAGACGCGTCAGCCATTTGGCCCGCTGCGAGAGAAGTCCGCGCCAAGCGGACGCCCACAGGAGGAAGACCGAGCATGAGTGTCGCCGAGCGCACGGCCAGCATCGTCAACGTTCACGGGATCGACATTGACGTCGAAATCCGGGGCTCTGGCTCTCCGATCCTCTTGATTCCCAGCGAAGAAGGCCTTGAGGCCCAGCTGCCGGTGATCGACGAGCTCGCCAAAACGCACAAGGTCGTGATCGCTTTCCCGCCAGGTTTTGGCCGCTCGGCGCGTCCCGACTGGATGACCAATCCCGACGACCTCGCTTATGCGATGCTCGATCTGGCCGATCAGCTTGGACTTGAGAGCCCTGCGCTTGTGGGCTTTTCGTTCGGCGGCTGGGTGGCGGCTGAAATGGCGGTCAAGAACGCCAGTTCGTTCTCAAAGCTGGTGCTTGTGGACGCTGTCGGCGTCAAGATCGGCGGCCCGTTCGACGTCGACATTCAGGATTTGTGGGTGCAGCACCCGGCCAAGGTAGCGGCCTTCAAATGGGCTGATCCCGAAAAAGCCAAGCGCGATTACAGCGGCTGCACGGACGAGGAATTGTCTATCGTCGCCCGCAACGTCGAGAGCTTCGCCCGCTTCGGCTGGGAGCCCTACATGCACAACCCCAAGCTTAAGCACCGGCTGCACCGTGTTTGCATCCCCACCCATGTGATCTGGGGCGAGAAGGACGGCGTAGTCACTCATAAGTACGGACGCGCCTATGCCGGCCTGATTCCCGGCGCCACTTTCGAGATGATCGCCAACGCCGGCCATTATCCCCAGCTTGAACAGCCCGAGGCTTTCGCCAAGGCGCTGACCACGTTCCTCGGCTAAAACTCAAAAGAAGGATTTAAAGGCATGCAAGCCTGGCACTTCACCGAAATGCCCTATCCGGACCTCCCGCCGCTCGACACTTTGAGCACGATGCGGGTTTCCATTCCCAGCAAGCTCTACGATCCCAAGATCGGCGCCGAGCTTTACAACCGCTACCTCGACGAGCACATGCTCGCGGACGAGCTGGGCCTCAACATGCTGCTCAACGAGCATCATCAGACGGCGACCTGCATCAACACCTGCGCTCCGCTTTCGGCCGCCATTCTCGCGCGCCAGACCAGCAAGGGCCGCATCTGCATTCTGGGCAATCCGGTCGCCAACCGCGCTGATCCGATCCGTATCGCCGAAGAAATGGCGATGATCGACTGCATCTCGCGCGGTCGTCTGGACGTGGGCTTCGTGCGCGGCGTGCCGTATGAAATCTTCGCGGCCAACACCAACCCGACCCAGACCGTCGAGCGCCTGTGGGAAGGCATTGATCTGGTCTCCAAGGCGTGGACGACGACGGACGGGCCCTTCAATTTTGAAGGCAAGTTCACCCACAAGCGCGCGATCAACCTGTGGCCGCGCCCCTACCAGACGCCCCATCCCGCGATCTGGATCACAGGCTCCAGCGATCTTGAGAACATCAAGCGCGCCGCCTCGCGCGGCTTCGTATTCGCCACCTTCCTGCAGCCGCATGAAAAGGTGAAGTGGATGTTCGACGGTTACCGCAGCGCCTATCGCGACACCGGCCTGCCCGGCGGCGGCGGAACCGCCTACATGCCGCTGGTCTATACGGCAGATTCGGATGAGGAAGCCGAGAAGGGCGCACGCGCGCTGACCTGGTACCTCGACGCCAAGTCCGAGCCGCAATATCGCAACCCGCCGGGCTACGTGCCGGTGGAATATAACGTGCAGGCGCTCAAGGGCACTTTCACGGGCCGCACCGATGCGATGCGCAAGCAGTCGATCGAATATCTGCGCGACCAGGGCGTCATCATCTACGGCAAGCCTGATGATGTGGCCAAGCAGATCAAGCGTCTTTACGATCTCGTGGGCGGCTTCGACCATCTGTTGATGATGGGACAGGCTGGCCATCTCAACCACGAGATGACCAAGCGCTCGATGACGCTGTTCGCCAAGGAAGTGTACCCGCAGGTGAAAGACCTTGCGCGCACCCGTCCGCTCCAGGCGCAAGCCGCCGAATGAGCCACGCGAAATACGTCAGCGTCGACGGAATCAGGACGCATTATCTGGAGGCGGGCGACGCCATGCGCGGCGTCCGCCCCACCATATTGCTCCTGCATTCCGCCGAATTTGGCGGCGCCGCCGAGATCACATGGGCGGAGAACATCAACGTTCTGGCGCAGCGCTATCACGTGCTGGCGCCAGATCATCTGGGTTTTGGCCGCACTGAAAAGGTGTTCGATTTCGGCAATCAGTTTGAGCGCCGCATTCGTCATATCAGGCGGTTTCTTGAAATCATGGACGTTGGTCCCGTGCATGTCATGGGCTCGTCCATGTCTGGCGGCCTGAGCCTGACGGTCGCCTCGCGCAAGCAGCCCGACTGGCCGCTGCGATCGGTGGTCTGTTGCTCAGGGGGCGGAGATGCCCCCGACAACGAGGCGCGCAAGGTGCTCAACAGCTTCGACGGCACGAAAGAGCATATGCGCCGGATCGTCGACACGATGTTCGTCGACAAATCCTTCGCCGCTGACGAGGCCTACATTACGCGCCGCTGGGAGCTCGCCACAATGCCCGGGGCGTGGGAGGCCACAGCTGCGGCACGCTTCAAGGCGCCGTTCCGCGAGGCCTCGCGCGTGCGTTCGGAGCGCGATCATATTCCTTATTCCAACATCGCCGTGCCGACGCTCGTTTTCGCGGGCAAGCACGATCCGTTGCGCCTGCCCGGCTATACTGACGGCTTCGTACCGCAGATCCCGGGCGCCCAATTGCATGTGTTCGAAAACGCCGGGCACATGGGCAATATTGAATGCGCGGACGAGTTCAACGCGCGCACGCTGGCCTTTCTGGCGGGGATTGATTCACAGTGACGGCAAACCAGTCTCTGACAGATATGCGGCTGACCGCCATTCGTTTTGCCGCCAGGGACACGAACCTCTACGAGTTCCGACGTCCTGACGGCGCAAGTCTGCCTGGCATTGAGCCCGGCGCCCATATCGACATTCACCTGCCTAACGGCATGATGCGGCAATATTCGCTCGTCACAGCAGAGGGCGATTCATCCACCTATGTGGTGGGCATCAAGCGCGATCGCGCCAGCCGGGGCGGCTCGCGTTACGTGCATGAATATCTGGGCGTCGCCGAGATCCTCAAAATTGGCGGCCCGCGCAATCATTTCCCGCTCAAGGAAGACGCCGCCCACAGCGTGCTGATTGCTGGCGGCATTGGAATCACGCCGATCTGGAGCATGGCGCAACGCCTTCACAAGCTCGGTCGCTCGTTTGAATTGCACTACGCCTGCCGCACCCGCGACGAGGGCGTGTTTTTGCAGGATTTGCAGGCTCTGCCGCAGGCGAAAGTGCATGTTGACGCTGAGGCTGGCGGGTTTCTCGATGTGGCGCCGATCATCGCCAACGCGCCGACGGGCTCGCATTTCTATTGCTGCGGCCCGCTGCCGATGCTGGCTGGTTTCGAGTCCGCAACCAAAGATCTGCCCGCCGGGCAGGTGCATGTTGAATATTTTACCGCCAGGGAAGAGGCCGCGACCGAGGGCGGCTATGTGGTCGAGCTGCGCAAGTCCGGGCTTGAATTCGCCATCCCCGAGGGCCGCACGATCCTCCAAGTGCTGCGCGACGCTGGCGTCGACACGCCCTATTCGTGCGAGGAAGGCGTCTGCGGCGCCTGCGAAATCCAGGTCGTGTCAGGCGAGGTCGATCACCGCGACAATATCCTCACCGAGACCGAGCGCAAGGCGAGCAAGACGATCATGATCTGCTGCTCAGGCTCGAAAAGCGCACGCCTCGTTCTGGATTTGTAGGGCTGCATTGGACTGCGCGCGGTCCCGCGCGCACTTCCGGGCTCACCCCTTCAGCGCCGCCTCGCGAATGGCGCCCAGAGTTGTGGCTGGCGTGATCGCCTCGCGGTCGATCTTCACATGCACGATAGCAGGCTTGCCGGACGCAACAGCGCGTTCAAAAGCAGGCGCAAATTCTTCCGTGCGCAACACGCTCTCGCCATGCCCGCCACAGGCGCGCGCAAGCGCCGCAAAATCGGGAGAGTTCAGCAGCGTCGCAGAAACGCGCCCGGGATATTCACGCTCCTGATGCATGCGCACCGTGCCGTACATGGCATTGTCGATCACCACCACGACGATGGGCAGATTGTATTGAACGGCGGTGGCGAATTCCTGCCCGTTCATCATGAAACAGCCATCGCCGGCAAAGCTCACCACCATGCGGTCCGGGTGCAGGCTTTTGGCGCCCACAGCAGCGGGAAGACCATAGCCCATCGAGCCGGAAACTGGCGCCAGCAGGCCGCCAAACTGCCGGATGCGTAAATAACGTGCCGTCCATATGGCGTAATTGCCCGCGCCATTGGTGACGATGCAATCTTCCGGCAGCCGCTTGCGCAGCCACAGCATGATCTCGTTCAGTTGAACGTCCCCGGGCATAGCGGGCGCGGCGTTCGTGAAGGCGAGAAAATCTCTGCGCGCCGCAGCGGTGTGCGCACGCCATGCAATCTCAACCGGCGGCTCAAGCCGCGCCAGAGCGGCGCAAAAACGCGCGGGCGTCGCATTGATCGCCAGCACTGGATGATAGACGCGCCCCAGTTCGCCTGCGTCCGCATGCACATGCACGAGAGCCTGTTTGGGAATGGGAATGTCGAACAGAGTATAGCTTTGCGAGGGAACTTCCGCCATGCGCCCGCCGATCAGCAAGACAAGATCTGATTCCTTCACGCGCGCCACGAGTTTGGGATTGGCGCCCAAAGCCAGCTCGCCTGCATAATTGGCGTGCTCCATGTCAAACAAAGACGTGCGCCGGAATGAGGCGACCACAGGCAGATCGTAGCGCTGCGCAAAACGCTCAAAGTCCATGCACGCTTTGGCGTCCCAGCCGCCGCCGCCCAGAATCGCTATCGGCCTTTTGGCGCCCGCCAGCAGCTCATGCAATTTGTCGAGCTCAATTCCGCCGGGTGAAATTTCCGTGCGCTCAACACGTGCGCAATCGCTGACGCTGCCCTGCTCAACCAGCATGTCTTCGGGCAAAGAGACCACGACCGGGCCGGGGCGTCCGGACATTGCGACATGAAATGCGCGCGCGACGATTTCGGGAATGCGCGCAGGATCATCAATCTCCACGCAATATTTGGCGATGGAGCCAAACACCGCGCCAAAATCCATTTCCTGAAACGCGCCGCGCCCGCGCATGCCGCGCTCGACCTGGCCCACGAACAGGATCAACGGCACGCTGTCATGCTCGGCGATGTGCAGCGCATGGGCCGCGTTCATCGCGCCGGGGCCGCGCGTGACAAAGCAGATGCCGGGGCGACCGGTGAGGCGGGCGGAGGCGTCCGCCATCATGCCAGCGCCTGCTTCCTGCCGGCAGATCGTGACGGCGATATTTGAATCGTGCAAGGCGTCAAGCGCCGCCAGATAGGATTCGCCGGGCACGCAAAAAACATGGGCGACGCCCTGCGCGCTCAACTGATCGACGAGGATTTGCCCGCCCGTGCGGGATTTTTGCGAGTGCGGCATGGCGGCGTTTCCTGATGATTTGCGTGATTATGCGCGCGAGGACGCGCGCGGTCCAGACAGGCGCGCCTATCCGCCCCAGTTTACGTCAGACAGCACCTCGTCATTGTGCTGGCCCAATCCCGGCGCTGGAAGCGGTGCGCATAACGACTGCCCGTCCATGACGATCGGCGCCCGAACGCCAGGCGTAAAGCCGCTGGCGGACAGCGGGTTCTCGATCTTCAGCTCCATGCCGCGCGCGATGATTTGCGGATCGGCGAAGACGTCCCCGATGCTGTTGATGGGGCCTGCGGGCACGCCAGCTGCGTCGAGTTTTTGCAGCAGTTCTGCGCGCGTAAACCGCCGCGTCAAAGCATGAAGGATCGTGGTCAATTCATCGCGACGCGCAACGCGATCGCGGCTCACGGCAAAGCGCGGATCGATCCCAAGCCCAGACGCGCCCAAAGCCTCGCACAGCTTGCGATATTGTCCGTCATTGCCGGCCGCAATGATCACGTCGCCGTCGCTGACGGGAAACACGTCATAAGGCACGATGTTGGGATGGCTGTTGCCGGCGCGGTGCGGCTCATTGCCCGTGACCAGATAATTCAGCGCCTGATAGCCCAGCACCGCGACCTGCGAGTCAAACAAAGCGCAATCGATATAGGCGCCGATCCCCGTGCGCGCACGCCGCAACAAAGCCGCCTGTATCGAATTGGCCGCATAAAGGCCGGTGAAAATATCGGTCATCGCAATGCCCGATTTTGTCGGCGGGCCGTCTTTTTGCCCCGTCAGATGCATCGGCCCGGCCATGCCCTGAATCAGGAAATCATAACCTGCGCGCGGCGCATAAGGCCCGTCCTGCCCAAAGCCGGTGATCGAGCAATAGATAATCGACGGATTGATCGCCTTCACGCTTTCATAATCGAGCCCGTATTTCGCCAGCCCGCCGACTTTGAAATTCTCGATCACAACATCGGCGTGACGGATCAGCCGCAACACGCGGGCGCGCCCGTCTTCGCTCTCAAAATCGGCTGTGACGCAGCGCTTGCCGCGATTGCAGGCGTGATAATAGGCCGCGCCAAGATCGCCGCCGCTTTCAGCTTCAATGAACGGCGGCCCCCATTGTCGGGTGTCGTCGCCCGCGCCTTCGCGCTCGACTTTCACCACGTCTGCGCCAAGATCGGCCAGCAATTGCCCGCACCATGGACCGGCCAGAATGCGGGCGAGCTCCAGCACGCGGAAGCCTTGAAGCGGCGCGTTTGCGCTCATTAAAAGAACGCCTGCAAGCCGGTCTGCGCGCGCCCCAAAATCAGCGCGTGCACGTCGTGCGTGCCTTCATAGGTGTTCACGGTTTCAAGGTTCTGCGCGTGGCGCATCACGTGATATTCGGCGTGAATGCCGTTGCCGCCGTGCATGTCGCGCGCAAGGCGGGCCACGTCCAGAGCCTTGCCGCAATTGTTGCGTTTGATGAGCGAGATCGCTTCGGGCGCGGCGCGGCCCTCGTCCATGAGACGCCCGACGCGCAGCGCCGCCTGCAGGCCAAGCGCAATCTCGGTCTGCATGTCGGCGAGCTTCTTTTGCACGAGCTGCGTGGCCGCAAGCGGGCGTCCGAATTGCTGGCGCTCCAGCGTGTATTGACGGGCGCGGAACCAGCAGTCTTCCGCAGCGCCCATTGTGCCCCATGCAATGCCGTAGCGCGCGGAATTGAGGCATGAGAACGGACCCTTGAGGCCCGCTACGTTGGGCAGCATATTTTCTTCCGGCACGAACACGTCGTCCATGACGATCTCGCCGGTGATCGAGGCGCGCAAAGACAGCTTGCCCTCGATCTTGGGAGCCGACAAACCTTTCATGCCCTTCTCAAGGATGAAGCCTTTGATGGCGCCCTCGTGTGCGTCCGACTTCGCCCAGACGATGAACACGTCGGCGATAGGCGAATTGGAGATCCACATTTTTGAGCCCGAAAGAAGGTAGCCGTCCGCCACTTTCTGCGCTCGCGTTTTCATGCCGGCGGGGTCGGAGCCTGCGTCAGGCTCCGTCAGTCCAAAGCAGCCGATCCATTCGCCTGTGGCCAGTCTTGGCAAAAATTTGAGCTTTTGGGCATCGGTTCCAAAGGAATTGATCGGGTGCATGACGAGCGAGGATTGCACGCTCAACATTGAGCGATAGCCTGAATCCACCCGCTCCACTTCGCGCGCCACCAGACCGTAGGCGACATAGCCTGCGCCGGCTGCGCCGTATTCCTCGGGCAAGGTGACGCCGAGCAGGCCAAGCGCGCCCATCTCGCGGAAGATTTCGGGATCGGTGGTCTCGTGCGCATAGGCGTCGATCACGCGCGGGAGAAGCTTGTCCTGGGCATAATCGCGAGCGGCTTGCGCGATCATGCGCTCGTCTTCGCTCAATTGCTCGTTGAGCAAAAGCGGATCATCCCAGGCGAAGACGGCTTTTGTGGACTGAGACATCAGGTTTTCCTCTGAACTGCGCCTTTTCGAATATTGCTATCTATGCCCGCGCGCAAGGTTTTGCGCTTAAAGACTTGAACCGCGTCCCGCGCCTCGTCACACTGGGGTCATGGCCATTTCCAACGAACTGGGCGCGCCTTTCGACGCCTCTGCTTTAAGCGCAATGAACGAACGCTCCCGCGAGATTTTCCGCCGTGTGGTGGAAAGCTATCTGGAGACGGGAGATCCTTTGGGCTCTCGCCAGCTCTCTCGTATGCTGCCGATGACGCTGTCGCCTGCCTCGGTGCGCAACGTGATGCAGGATCTTGAAGAATCGGGCCTGATTTTCGCTCCCCACACCAGCGCCGGGCGGCTGCCGACCGAGCTTGGCTTGCGCTTTTTCGTCGACGCCATGCTTGAGATCGGCGACCTGACCGGTGAGGAGCGCGGCCGCATCGAGGCGCAGGTCAAGGCGGCTTCCGCCGGTCAAACCATGGAGAACGTTCTCACGGAAGCCTCCGCCATGCTCTCGGGCCTCACGCGCGGGGCGGGCGTGGTGCTGTCGTCCAAAGACAATTCGCGGCTGAAGCAGATCGAATTTGTACGGCTGGAGCCAGAGCGCGCGCTCGCTGTTCTGGTGGCGGAGAACGGCACGATTGAAAATCGCGTCGTGCAAATTCCCCGCGATCTGCCGCCCTCTGCGCTTGTGGAGGCCTCCAATTACCTCAACGCGCGCATACGCGGGCGCACGCTGAGCGCTCTGCGCATGGACATTGAGACCTCGCGGCAGGCGGCTGAATCCGAGCTGGGCCAGCTCGCCGCGCGCCTTGTCGACGCCGGCCTTGCGAGCTGGGCGGGGCCGGATGCCGACGCCCAGCAATTGATCGTGCGCGGACAGGCCAATCTGCTCGACGATTTGAAGGCGGTCGAGGATCTGGAGCGCATCAGGCTGTTGTTCGCCGATCTTGAGACCAAGAAAGACGTGATCGAATTGCTGTCGCGGGCGGAAACCGGCGAGGGCGTGCGCATTTTCATCGGCTCGGAGAACAAGCTGTTCTCGCTTTCGGGGTCTTCGATGATTGCGGCGCCGTTCCGCGATTCCCAGCAAAAGATCGTTGGCGTGCTCGGCGTCATTGGCCCGACAAGGCTCAATTATGCGCGTATCGTGCCGATGGTCGATTACACCGCCAAAGTGGTGTCGAAACTGGTGGGAGGCGAGGGCTAAGCTCATCATATTGCTTGGCCCAATCTTGTCGCGACGCATGCTTGCGCAAGCCGCGCTCATTTGAGGCGGGCCTTCCCCCTTCCCCCGGAAGGCCAGCGCTGCTATCTCGGAACAATGACCACCCATTCATTCGACAATATCCGCAATTTCTCCATCGTCGCCCACATCGATCATGGCAAGTCCACGCTGGCCGATCGTCTGATCCAGACGACAGGCACGATGGCGGAGCGTGAAATGGTGGAGCAGGTGCTCGACTCGATGGACATCGAGCGCGAGCGCGGCATCACCATCAAGGCCCAGACGGTGCGCCTCGAATACAAGGCGCTGGACGGAAAGACCTACATTCTCAACCTGATGGACACGCCCGGCCACGTCGATTTCGCCTATGAGGTGTCGCGCTCGCTGGCCGCCTGCGAGGGCTCGCTGCTGGTCGTTGACGCCTCGCAGGGCGTGGAGGCGCAGACGCTGGCCAACGTCTATCACGCCCTGGACGCGGGCCACGAAATCGTGCCCGTCCTCAACAAGGTGGATTTGCCCGCCGCCGAGCCAGACCGCATCAAACAGCAGATCGAGGACGTGATCGGCCTTGACGCGTCGGACGCCGTGCCGATTTCGGCCAAGACCGGTCTCAATATCGATCTTGTGCTGGAGGCCATCGTCAAGCGCCTGCCAGCCCCCAAGGGCGACGAGACCGCGCCGCTGAAGGCGCTGCTGGTCGATTCCTGGTACGATGCCTACCTTGGCGTGGTCGTGCTCGTGCGCGTCATCGACGGCGAGCTGAAAAAGGGCCAGAAGATCATGATGATGGGCGCAGACGCCCATTACGAGGTTGACCGCATCGGCGTGTTCACCCCCAAGATGAAGGATCTGCCGCGCCTTGGTCCCGGCGAGATCGGCTTCATCACCGCCCAAATCAAACAGGTGGCCGACACCCGCGTCGGCGACACCATCACCGACGAGAAGCGCCATTGCGACGCCGCTTTGCCGGGCTTCAAGCCTGCCCAGCCGGTGGTGTTCTGCGGCCTGTTCCCCGTGGACGCGGCGGACTTTGACGATCTGCGCGCCGCCATGGGCAAGCTGCGGCTGAACGACGCCAGTTTCACCTACGAGATGGAATCTTCAGCCGCGCTTGGCTTTGGCTTCCGCTGCGGCTTTCTGGGCCTGCTGCATCTGGAGATTATTCAGGAGCGCCTGCACCGCGAGTTCAATCTCGATCTCATCGCCACAGCCCCCTCCGTCGTCTATCGAATCTCGATGACTGACGGCGAAGTGATCGAGCTGCACAACCCGGCTGATTTGCCCGACGTGATGAAGATTGCGGCCATTGAAGAGCCGTGGATCAAGGCCACCATCCTGACCCCCGATGATTATCTGGGCTCGGTGCTGAAGCTTTGTCAGGAGCGGCGCGGCGTGCAGGTCGACCTCAATTACGTCGGCAAGCGCGCGATGGTGATCTACGAGCTGCCGCTGAACGAAGTGGTGTTCGATTTCTACGATCGCCTCAAGTCGATCTCGAAGGGCTACGCCAGCTTCGATTACACCATCACCGGCTACAAGGAGGGCGACCTCGTCAAGATGTCGATCCTCGTCAACGCCGAACCGGTGGACGCGCTCTCGATGCTGGTCCATCGCGGCCGCGCGGAAGGCCGTGGCCGCGTGATGGTGGAAAAGCTCAAGGAGCTGATCCCGCCGCACATGTTCCAGATTCCGATTCAGGCCGCCATCGGCGGAAAAATCATCGCCCGCGAAACCGTGCGCGCCCTGCGCAAGGACGTGACCGCCAAATGCTACGGCGGCGACGTCACCCGCAAGCGCAAGCTGCTGGAAAAGCAGAAAGAGGGCAAGAAGCGCATGCGCCAGTTCGGCAAGGTGGAAATTCCGCAGGAAGCGTTTATTGCAGCGCTGAAGATGGACAGCTGATCGCTGGACCGTGTGCGGTCCAGATCCGTCTCCTTATCAAACGTGAGTAAACCCCATGCTCGTCCATCGCCTCGGCTCACGCAAAACCATCCGCGCGCCTGACGCTTATTTCACCGGCGTCGTGCATCAGGACCCGATTATCGAGGCGCCCGAGCCTGCAAACCTGCGCGCCGTGCGGGTGAGCTTTGAGGCTGGCGCGCGCACGGCCTGGCACACCCATCCGCTGGGGCAGACGATCTACATCACCTCAGGTCTGGGCCGCGTGCAGCGCGAAGGCGGGCCTGTGCTTGAAGTTCGCCCCGGCGACGTCGTGTTCTTCGAACCGGGCGAGCGCCATTGGCACGGCGCCTCCCCTGATGTCGCGATGGTGCATATCGCCATGCAGGAAGCCAAAGACGGCAAGCATGTCGACTGGGCCGAGCATGTCAGCGATTCCGATTATCTGGCGCCGGAATCGGCTTGAAGCAAGACGCAGCGCCTCTGGCGGACCTTTCGGCGACGCGCTAGTCTCCTCTCGAGAAAAAATCAGGGAGGAAGCCATGTTCAAAATCGCAGGCGCATTATGCGCCGCATTGCTCGCATCCTGCGCCGCGCAAGCGCAGAGCCAGGCCAATTGGCCGACGCGCGCGGTCAAAGTGATCACGCCGCAACCTCCCGGCACCGGCATTGATCTCTCATGCCGCATTTTCAGCGAGCGCCTGAGCCAGAAATGGAGCCAGCCGGTGGTGGTCGAGAACCGCCCGGGCGGCGATGGCGTCATCGGGGTGGCGGGGTTTGTGGGCTCAAACGACGATCATACGCTGCTGTGCTCGTTCGGCGGTCCCATCACCATCACGCCGTTCACCAGCCAGACCAAACTGGCCTACGATCCGCAGACCGATCTGAAAACGATCTCGTCGATCGTCGATTTCGTTCAGGTCTTCGCCGTTTCGCAAACGACTGGCGTCGACAGCCTTGAGGGGCTGGCCAAAAAGGCGCGCGCGGAGCCGGGGACGATGAACTGGAGTTCGACGCAAGGATTGCCGCAATTCCTGCTGGGCAGCTATGTGCGCTCGGCCAAACTCGATATGTCCTATGTGCCCTATTCCACCGTGCCGCCGGCGTTGCAGGATCTGGCGCAGGGCCGCATTCAGGTCTACGCAACCTCCTATACGACGCTTGTGCCTGTGCTGGAGGCCAATCAGGCGCGCATCGTCGCGGTGCTCAATCGCGAGCGTGCGCCGCAATTGCCCAACGTGCCCACCGCCAAAGAGCTTGGCCTGCCGGAACTCACCGTCGTCAGCTTCACCGGGTTCTTTGGCCCGCGCGCCATGCCGGACGCATTGCGCGAGCGCCTGTCCGCACAAATCCAGGAGATCGGCCGCGATGGCGAATTGCGGGCGCGGCTTGAGAAAATGGGCGTCGCCGTGCGCACCAGCACGCCGCCGGAATTTGCAGCCATGATTGAGGAGCAGAGCCAGACTGTGCAAAGCATCCTCAAGGCCACCGGCGGCGTGCCGGGCCAGAAATGACGGAGAGCGCATGAGCGAGCAAAGCTCAAAGCAACAGGGCGAACCGCAGTTGGAAACTCCCGCGTCCGCTTTGCCGCCGGGCTATGAGGGCCTCGCGGAGGCGCGGCGCCTGTTGCGCACCATTCGCGCCGGCGCCCTGGCCACGCTGGCGCCGGAGGGCTTCCCGTTCGCGTCGCTGGTCAATGTCGCTACCGACATCGACGGTGCGCCGTTGATCCTGACCTCGGCCTTGTCCTCGCACACCCGGCACATGCTGGTCGATCCGCGTGTGTCGCTGCTTTTGAGCGAGGGAGGCAAGGGCGATCCACTGGCCCATCCGCGGCTGACGCTGGTCGGGCGCATGGCGCAGATTTCAGGCTCGCCGCGCGCCCTTGTGAAGGCGCGGTTTCTGGCCCGGCATCCAAAGTCGGCGCTTTATGCCGACTTTGGCGATTTTTCCTTCTGGCGCATGGAGATCGTGCGCGCACATCTCAACGGCGGCTTCGCCAAAGCGGCGACCTATGACGGCGCTGCGATCGTGCTGGACGCGCAAGAATCAGCCGCACTGGCCTCCTGCGAGTCGCAAACGCTGGAGCGCCTGAACGCGGACCTTGATGGGCTGCGCGCAATGGCGATTAAATTGTGCGGCGCGGCGGACGCACGCTGGCGTGCGAGCGGGCTCGATCCCGAGGGACTCGACCTGCTGGCCGGAGATTCCAGCGCGCGTGTGGTTTTCGCGCAGCGTGCGGGCGATTCGCAGAGTTTGGAGCGGGCGCTTGAGGCGCTCGATTTTGTTGCAAGTGCGAAATGATGTTGCGTCGCAGCATGAAAATGCAGCGTCTTGTTCATCCTCAATGTCCGCAACGCTTGCTCTTGGGCGCTGCGGGGACTAAACAGCGCGCCTGAAATAAGCGCATGCGTAATCTGATCGGGCGGACGCCAAGTCCCTCCGCACAAACGGGCCGGGACTTCGGAGACAACGATGAAACAGGCAGGCATCTTCAACACGACCCATGGCGTGGACAAGAATGGTTTCGGCGGCGCCGCAAGCGCTTTTTACAATCTCGAAGCCCCGATGCTGTACGAGGAATCGCTCCGGCGCGGTGAATCTGTTGTCATGCCCGGCGGCGCGATCAACGCCGAGACCGGCGTGCACACCGGGCGCTCGCCCAAGGACAAGTTCACCGTCCGCGACGCCACCACCGAGGCGAAAGTCTGGTGGGGCAACAATAATTCCATCACCACAGAACAATTCGACGTCCTCTACGCCGATTTCCAGAAGCACGCTGCGGGCAAGGATCTGTTCGTGCAGGATCTGTTCGGCGGCGCCGACCCCGCCTTCCGCGTCAAGACGCGCGTGATCACGGAATTCGCCTGGCACTCGCTGTTCATCCGCAATTTGCTGATTCGCCCCGACCGTTCCGAGCTGGCCGCCTTTGTGAATGAGCTCACGATCATCGACTTGCCCTCGTTCAAGGCTGATCCCAAGCGCCACGGCTGCCGCTCCGAGACCGTGGTCGCACTCGACTTCACCCGCAAGATCGTGCTGATCGGCGGCACCAATTACGCCGGCGAGATGAAGAAGTCAGTGTTTACCTGGCTGAACTGGACCCTGCCGGGCGGCAACGCTCTGCCGATGCATTGCTCGGCCAATATAGGCAAGGACGGCGACACGGCGGTGTTCTTCGGCCTGTCTGGCACCGGCAAGACGACGCTGTCGCAGGACCCTGACCGCATTCTCATCGGCGACGACGAGCATGGTTGGTCGCGCGACGGCGTGTTCAATTTTGAAGGCGGCTGCTACGCCAAGGCCATTCGCCTGTCGCGCGAGGCCGAGCCGGAAATCTATTCCACCACGGAGCGTTTTGGCACCGTGATGGAAAATGTGGTGTTCGATCCCATCACGCGTATCCCGGACTTCGACAGCGAAGAGAAGACCGAGAACACCCGCATCGCCTATCCGCTTGATTTCATCTCCAACGCGTCAGCCACCGGTCGCGGTGGACACCCCAAGAACATCGTCATGCTGACCTGCGACGCCTTCGGCGTTCTGCCCCCGATTGCAAAGCTCGATCCGGCACAGGCGATGTATCACTTCCTTTCAGGTTACACCGCCAAAGTGGCCGGCACCGAGAAGGGCGTGACCGGACCGGAAGCCACGTTCTCCACCTGCTTTGGTCATCCCTTCCTGCCGCTGCATCCCTCCATCTACGGCAATCTGCTGCGCGAGCTGATCGCAAAGCATTCTGTGGATTGCTGGCTGGTCAACACCGGCTGGACAGGCGGGAAGGAAGGCGTCGGTCGTCGTATGCCGATCCGCGTCACCCGCCGCCTGCTGACGGCGGCGCTGGACGGCTCGCTGAACAAGGCGACGTTCCGCACCGACCCCTATTTCGGCCTCGCCGTTCCGACCTCCGTGCCCGGCGTCGAGCCGCACATCCTTGAGCCGGTGAAGACATGGAGCTCGAAGGCCGAGTTCGCGGCCACCGCCAAGCATCTGGTGGAAATGTTCCGCAAGAACTTCGTCGACTTCGAAAAGCATGTTGACGAGAAGGTGCGCGACGCCGCGCCCGTCATGCGCATCGCGGCTGAATAGAATTAGCCTTTAGAAAACGCAAAAGGCCCCGGAAAACCGGGGCCTTTTTTGTTGTCTCGTGATCGGGCGCTCAATCTATGAAGCGGCGGGCGTGATCGACGACCTGCGCCGCCATGATCTCGATCTGCTTGGCGATTGCGGGCTCCGAGCAGGAGCCGTCGGCAAATTTCACCACGGCCGAATTGATCGCCACCGCAAGCGGAACGTTCCAGCCGCGCAAGGCGTGGCCGATCTGGCGCAATTGCGACACTACCATGCCCGGCCCCTGGTAGCCGTAGCCGCAGCCGATGGAGCCAACGGCTCGTCCGTCGAAATAGACGCGGGCGTCTGCGCGCATTTCTTCCGTATAATCGATGGCGTTCTTCACGAGGCCCGAGACGCCGCCATGATAGCAGGGCGAGGACAGGATCACGCCGTCGGCGCGGCGCAGGTCCTCGATCAAATGCCGCGCCTGATCGGTCATGCCGGCGGGATCGGGATCATACATCGGCAGCGCCAGATCCTTGCCGCCATAGAGCTTCGTCTCCGCGCCCAGCGTGCGGGCATGGGCGAGGGCGAACGCCAGCGCCTGTTCGGAGGACGAGCC
>CANJPM010000016.1 GCA_947476075.1 Beijerinckiaceae bacterium | reverse complement strand
TGACTATTGGTTACAAATGTAATTTTTGGCAAGTACAAGCTTTCGCTTCCTGACAACAGACTTAATTTCGAGTGCATTTGTGTTCTCAATGACACAACAGCTGGAGCGTTTGATCTTGAACTGTACAAAGCAGGCAACGTAATCGTTGGAGCTTTAGCTGATAAGCTCAAGTATCGCTCTTGATTTGTCTAGCTCCAGCCAGGCTGGTTTCAGGCGCGTTCACGATCACGGCGCAGGCGCCGGCGTGATCGTGAACGCGCTGAAATGCCCGGCTTGCTCGACGATCCCGAAAAATCAGCAGGGCGTTTGATGAAATGCGCGAATCTGCCAGAGAGGAGAAGAAATCAGACGCAGCCTGACTCTCTGAGCCTATGACGGGGCGATGAAAATCCGCTAGGGTGAGCGTGACCAAGCGCCGCCGACAATGCGGTTAAACGGCGACAGGGGAGGAAAGATATGAAGTCCCTCAGGGCATCACTGACGCTGGCGATCGCCTGCGCGATTCTGGCTTGCGTGAACGTATCCGCCGGTGCGCAGTCCGCAAACACGCGCATCATCGTTCCATTCGCCGCCGGCTCCGTGCTGGATACACAGGCGCGCTTCATTGCGGAGGGGCTGACGCAGCGATGGGGCAAGTCGGTGATCGTGGAGAATGTCGCGGGCAGCGGCGGCAATACCGGCGCTGAGCGTTTTTCGCGTTCTGCGCCTGATGGCAACACGCTCTTTGCGGCGCCGCCGGCCCCATTCACGGTGAACCGCCTGCTCTACAAATCCATCGGCTACGACGCCTCGAAATTCATGCCGGTTTCTCTGATGAGCACGGTCCCCAATGCGCTCATTGTGCGCAACGATTTCCCGGCCAAAGACGTGCCGGAGTTTCTCGCCTATGCGCGCGCAAATGCCGGCAAGGTGAGCTACGCCTCGCAAGGCATCGGCACGACGCCGTTTCTGATCGCCAAGCGGCTGGAGGTGATGACGGGCGTTAGCATGAATCACGTTCCCTATCGCGGATCGGCGCTGGCGATGAACGACATCGCAGCAGGGCACATAGACTCGTTCTTTGACGCCATCAGCAATGCGCTTTCGCTTACCCAATCGGGCAGCTCGCGCATTCTGGCCGTGACTGATACGAAGCGCTCGCCGCTGCTGCCCGACGTGCCGACCATGGAGGAAAGCATCCCCGGCTTCCGCTCGCTCACATGGTTCGCTATCGCCGCGCCTCCGGGCACCCCCGCGGAGCTGGCGCAAAAGATCAGCGCCGACGTCGCCGCCGTCATCGCCTCGCCTGCAATCAACAAGCGCTTCATCGAGCTGGGCCTGACGCCAGTGGGCGGAACGCCTGCGGAATTGGCTAAATTCATCGCCGAGGAAGACGCCATCTGGAGCGAACTGGTCGCCAGCCTGAAGATGGAGCCGCAATAAACTCAATCCCGATAACCAGGCAAGCCATTCAAATCCGCAGCCTCAGGCAAAGCCGGACCTGGACGATGCGAGGCCTGGCCTGATCGGGAAAGATAATCCATTTGCGATTGACGCAAACTATGGCATCGTTTTCATATGAAACCGGGAAGCGGTCTTTAAGAAAACGCACCGCTGCACGAGGACTTGTTCAGCCCACAGTGTGAGGAACGCCTGCTGATGTTAAGCATACCTGATGTACGCCGTGCGGTCTTCGCATCAATGATAGCTGCGATAACGACGCTGCATGGCGCTGCGGCGCAAACGTCGGGGAGCGCCGAGGAATCGGTGGAGGCGTTCTACAAGGGGAAAACGCTAAACTTCGTCGTCGCCCTGGCCGCTGGCGGCGGGTACGACCAATACGCGCGCACTCTGGCGCGCCATCTTGACCGCCACATTCCCGGCAAGCCGACAGTCGTTGTGCAAAACATGACCGGGGCCGCAGGCATGCGCGCCACCAACTGGATGTACACAGTCGCTCCGCGCGACGGCCTGACCATCGGCATTACCCAGCGTTCCGTTCTGGTGGAGCCATTGTACGGCACGAAGGAAGCGACCTTCGATCCGACCAAATTTTCATGGATCGCAAGCCTGAACGAAGAAGCGTTCATCGCGGTGACATGGAAAGATCGCGGCCTCGACAGCCTCAAGGATGCACAGAACCGCGAGTTTCCCGTCGCCGCCGACGGTCCCGCGTCGGACGATTACACCTGGCCCGCAGTCCTTAATCAGGTCATCGGCACCAAGTTCAAGATCATCTCCGGCTACAAGGGCAAGGCGGAAGAACGCCTGTCGGTGCGGCGCGGCGAAACGCATGGCCTGATCGGCTGGAGCTGGGGCGCACTGCAAACCTCCGAATGGGAGGATTACAAGGCCGGCAATTGGCAGATCATCGCGCATCTGGGCAAAGGCAAGCATCCCGAGTTTGAGGCGCCCTCGGTCTATGATTACGCCAAGACGAAAGAGGCGACCGACGCGCTCGACTTCCTCGTCGGCACGCTCGTTCTTGGCCGACCGGTGTTCGCGCCGCCGCAGATACCATCTGATCGCGAAGCGGCCCTGCGCGCAGCTTTTGACGCGACCATGAAAGATCCATTGTTTCTGGCTGAAGCCGAAAGGCAGAAGCTTGAGATAAGCCCCGCTCCCGGCGCTGAACTTGCCCAGCGCGTCAACGCCCTCTATCGCACGCCAGCAGATATCGTCGAACGCGCGCAAGCCGCGCGCAAGCTGGCGGGCGCACCCTGACGAACAGTCGAATTAATCCCTGGAAGTGAGCTATCAACACCAAAGAAAGGCCCTCAAAATGTCGAATGCATCGCCCCTGCGCATCGTTTCGGACGGCTCCCAGATGCCCGCTGGCTGCCGCGTCTCGCAATTGCAGCCGGCCGTTGGCTCAACCGTTGCCGGCTACAAGTTCGACGGCAAGCCGCTGAGCGACGAGTTCCGCACCGCCCTGCGCGATCTTTTGCATAATCGCGGTCTGGTTGTGTTCGAGCCCGGCACCGTGACGCCGGAAAACTTCACGGTGTTCGCCGGCTTCCTCGGCGAGTTCTTCCATTACGCTGGCCCGCACACGCCGCGCGCGCCGGAAAACCCCGACGCCACCACCATCGATTCCGTGCGCGACAAGCATTTGCGCAATCACATCTGGCATGCCGACGGCGGCTTCCGCCCCGACGCCCCGGCCTTCACCGCGCTGTACGCCCATCAGATCCCCGAAACTGGCGGCAACACGATGTTCAGCAGCGCCGCATGGGTTTACGAAAACCTCGACCCGCTGTTCGCCGCTTACCTCGACACGCTCACAGTGATCCAGTCGGCTGACGCAACGGGCCACATCACTGATCGCTATCTTGACGCGGAGGAAGCCTCCGCTGCGCGTATGCGGATGCCTCCCTTTGAAATGCCGCTGGTGCGCGTGCATCCGGTCACGGGCCGCAAGTGGATCGCAGTCAATGAATCCTATGTCGCCTACATCAAGGGCGTGAGCCGCGTCACCAGCCAGAACCTGCTCGGCATTCTGTTCGACATGATCAAGTCGCCGGAAGCCACGGTGCGCTACGCCTGGTCGCAGGGCGCTTTGGCGATCTGGGACAATCGCGTGGTGCAGCACAAGGGCATCAAGGATTATAGCGGCGCCCGCCGCATCCTCTATCGCGCCACCATGACGGCGTAAGGAGAAGCGCATTGAGCGACGCCCGCGGCAGAACCCTCATCACCGTTCAAGACCTTGCTGAGAGCCTGAAGGCGCAGACGCCGCCCGTGCTGCTCGATGTGCAGGACGAGAAAGCGACCGCCAAAGAGCGGCCGCTGATTCCGCGCGCGCTGGCTACGTTTCTCGACACCGACTTCTCCGGCGCGCCCTCAAAGCGCGCCGGAAAGCGCCCCCTGCCCGAGATCGCCGACTTGCAGGCGAACGCGCGCAGCTGGGGGATCAATCCAGACAGCCTTGTGGTGGTCTACGACGACAAGGGCGGCGCCCAAGCCTCGCGCGCCTGGTGGACGCTGCGCTGGGCGGGTTTTGACAACGTCCGCATTCTCGACGGCGGCTTGCAGGCATGGGTCGCGGCCGGACATGGCGTGACGCAAGCTTCTGCGCAAGCTCCCGGCGGCGGGAGCGTAAATCTTAGCCCCGGCCATATGCCCACGATTGAAGCCGACGAAGCCGCGGCGCTGGCGCGTGACGCTGTGTTGCTCGATTCACGCGGCAAGGCGGCCTATCTCGGCGCCCCGCAGGAGCCCGGCAAACCGGCGACCGGCCACATTCCCGGTGCGTTCAGCGCCCCTGCGACGGACGCTCTTTCCAGCGATGGTTGTTTCAAACCAAGCGAAGAATTGCGGGTCGATTTTGCAACGCTGGGTGCAGACGGCGCAAAATCAATCGGCGTCTATTGCGGCAGCGGCAACGCCGCCGCCCATTCCATCGCCGCCCTCAATGCCGCCGGTCTTGAGGCCGCGCTTTACGTCGGCTCGTGGTCCGCATGGAGCGCCGACCCAAGCCGCCCCGCAGCTATTGGGGAAGAACGGGGGCTCTAGGCCCCCGCCACCTTGAATTTGGGGACTGCGCACTCGTCGCTGACGTCGTCGAAGACCACTTCGACGGCGGTGTCGCATGCGACCTGATCGGCAGTCACGCCAAGGATATTGGTCAACAGGCGCGGGCCTTCTTCCAGCTCCACCAATGCGACCACATAGGGAACCTCCGCCTCGAAGGCTGGATGATAGACCCGGTGAAACGTCACGAAACTATAGATCTTGCCGCGTCCGCTGACGTTTTCGAACTTGAAGTTCGGCGAGAGGCAATGGGGACAAGAGGCGGAGGGGGGAAACCAGAACGCCTCGCATGCCTCGCAGCGCGGCAAAGCAAGCCGATGCTCGCGCGCCGCCTGCCAATAGGGAACGGATTCAGGGGCCGGGCGCGGCACAGGCTTTTCAACAATCTTGTCGCTGGTTTTATTGGTTGCGTCGCTCATCATGCGCGTCCCAAAATCAGAGTGGAATGACAGACCTGATTGCCGCCATGGCCTGAGATCAGGGCAATCGACGCATCCTTCACCTGCCGTTCAACCGGATAGGTATGACGCATCTGCCGCACGCCCTCGACAATCTGCAACATGCCCTCGGCGTGAGATTCCGACAATTGGCCGCCGGACGTATTGCACGGCAAGGCGCCGCCCAGCCGCAAGGCGCCCGAGCGCACGAATGCGCCGCCCTCGCCTTTTTTGCAAAAACCGTAATCTTCCAGCTGCGCAAGCACCATATAGGTGAAGCAATCGTAGATTTGCGCCGTGTCGACATCGCGCGGCCCAAGGCCCGCCATACGATAGGCCGCCTCGCCGCTCTGGCGCGCAGCCGTGTTCACCATGTTGTCGTCGGCAAACCAGCCGCGCGTATTGTTGTGCGTGCCAAAGCCTTTGATGAGAACCGGCGGCTGGCGCAGGTCTTTGGCGCGATCGGTGCGGGTGACAATGACGGCGCCGGCGGCGTCTGAGCGCAGGCTGCAATCAAACATCCCAAACGGCGACACGATCAGACGGCCCGCGTGATAATCCTCACGCGAGAGCGGCTTTTTCATTTGCGCGTCAGGATTGCGCAAGGCATGTTCGCGAAACGCGACCGCGATTTCGGCAAAGTCGTCGCGCGTGGTGCCATAAAGATGCATGTGCCGCGTGGCGCCCAAAGCATGGGCTGCGGTGGCGCCGAAATAGCCGTATTCCGGACCAAACTCGCGCGGCCGCGAGCTTGCTGGCCGCGTTTCGTTGCGCACGCGCGCAGCCTCGTTGACGTGAGTGCGCGACCAGGTGTCGCGACCAAAGCCGCAAACGATTGTCTTGGCCAGCCCGAAGCGGATCGCCATAATCGCCAGCGCCACAGAGAGAATCTGACTCGCCCCGCCATTGGTCAGAGTGGTTGAAAAGCTGGCGTTGATCCCCAGCCGCTCGGCGACCATCTGATGATGCGAATAGGATTCATCGGGTCCGCGCACGATCACGCCGTCAACGTCAGACGCCGAAAGACCCGCGTCCCCCAGCGCGTTTCGGATCGCCTCGATCAACAGATCAAGACTTGAAACGCCCGGCACTTTGCCAAGCCGGCTGGTCCCTGCGCCAACGATGGCGCAATAATCGCTTAGCTCTCGTGAAGGTTCAATGGATGAAATGTTCATACACGCGGCTTTCATTTATCGTAAGAGGTCAGCGCTTGCGCAGCGGCGCCAGAACTTCCTCGTTGTGCTCGCCAAGATCCGGGGCGCAGCTGTGGATCGACAGTGGCGTATCGGAAAGCGACAGTCCGCCGCGTATCAACCCCACACTTCCAAGCTTTGGATGGGGCACGTCGACGCGCATCTTCAAATGCTGCACTTGCGGATCGGCGAACACGTCGTCAAACGTGTTCAGCGGCGCCGCTGGCACGTCGACCGCCAGCAATTGATCGAGCCAGAACGAACGCGTATTCGCGGCGAAGACCTCAGACAAAGCCTTGTCCAGGACGTCGTAATTCTTGCCCCGGCTTTCCTTGGTCGCAAAGCGCGGGTCCTCAATCCATTCCGGATGACCGGCCACACGCGCCAGCGCCTCCCAGAATTTGCGCGGCGAGGACAAATGCACCACGAACGCCTTCTTGTCTGACGCGGTGAAGGCGTAGACTTGCGCCTGATGGGTGCGCGTCGCGCGGCTCGGCGTCTTGCCGTTCTCAAAAAAGCGGGCGGCGTTCTCGCCGCAAAACGCGAGCGCGGATTCAAGCAGCGACGTTTCCACCTTTTGCCCGCGCCCGGTGCGAAAACGCGCGATCAACGCACCGAGCACGCCATTGGTGGCGGTGATGCCCGCCAGATGATCGGACAGCGAGATGCCCATGGGCTTGGGATTGCCGACGTCCGTCAGGAGGCTCAACAGGCCGCTGGCCGCCTGCCCCACGGTGTCATAGCCCGGCCGCATCGCATATGGCCCATCGGCGCCGTAGCCTGTAATGGAGCACCAGACGAGCCCGGGGTTGGCCTCAATGAAGGTCTCATAACCAAGCCCGAGACGCTGCATGGTTCCCGAGCGAAAATTCTCGATCACGACATCGGCAGACATCACCAAAGCGCGCGCATCAGCCTTGCCAGCCTCGCTCTTGAGGTCGATCGTGACGCTCTTCTTGTTACGGTTGACCGAGCCGAACGTGGACGAGTATTCCACCCGCCCCCAGCCGCGAAACGGATCGCCCTTGGTGGGCTCCTCGACCTTTATGACGTCTGCGCCAAGGTCGCCCAGAAGCATCCCGGCATAAGGGCCGGAAACGTAATTTGCGAATTCAATAACGCGAATGCCTTGCAGAGCGCCTGACATTGAACCTCCCCGAAGATTCCGCCTTTACCAGCGGAATTATACTTGTGCTCAAACATCGCACACGCCGGGCGAGTTCGTCCAGCCAGATTGACGGACGCAGCAAACTTCGTCGAACTCGCGCTTCCTGCGCGCACGCATGTCGAGGCGGCAAAGAATATTGAGAAACTGAATAGGAGCCACCGAAAGAATAAAGATCAGAACGCCTATCCATCTGTTATTAATCAGTAATCTAAAATAGCGTGAAAGCGCTCGAACCATCAGGCCCGAGCACTTGAAGAGCAGCCCGACCTAGCATAACCAATGAACGCCCTCAGGGGGGGCTGACCGCCCATGGTTCAGAGAAGCTCCGCATATTGATGGCGCAATGGGCTCCGCGATCCCGCCAGCAGAAGCCGCCAGATATTCACCTTTGGCGCTTGGTCAACGCCAGCGGCATCAGGTTGACAGGCGCCCTGTGCCTCTCGAGGACAAAACGGACCGCCCGTAGCAGCGCGGAACCAAACTCAAGCCCTTTTCATACCGGGGAGAAATCCCAAAGCGTTTACACGCCCCGACGCGCCTCAGTCTGCTCAACATCCCGGCACGCCTGATGTCAGCATAAAGTTCCGCTAAGAGCATGCTTCCAGCCCCTCGCAGCCTTCCAAAGCCATAGAGACAGAACGAAGATAACGGCGCGCACGGCCTCTATTGTCTAGCCATAAGCCTTCGCCTCGCGTGCGAGCATGCAAGAGCAGAGACAAAAGCCACGGAAAACAACACAACATGCATGGCATGGACGCTTCAGAGTACTGCATTAAGAGTTAGCACACGCATGCCAAGGCGGAGACGACGTCGCATGACGCAATATATTACCGCGCCTCGTACGCTCCTGACCGACACAGCGAAACTCTGATCGACCAAGAACAGCAATTGAGGTCTCCTTCCACTATCTATCTCTGGAGTGCGGCTTTCACACGAGCCAGCGTATCTGGCGACGCCGCGTTGGCCCTGTTCAACAGCGCCTCTACATCGGAGCCAGTCACAAGACTTATCTCGAGCTTGCGCGTATTTGCGTCTCTGATCAGCTCGGGATCCTTCATTGCAGCTTCAAATGCCGAACGAAGGACCGCAACTCGATCAGCCGGGAGGTCGGGGGACGAAAAAAATGGACGCCCAAGAGCCTCGCGCGCCAGGATAAAATCAAGCGCCTCAAGATCAACGGGATTAGTTGCATAATCCCGAATGCTTGGCGTTCCAGGAAGGGCTGGGTGCGCGCCAGCTCCGGTGTGAAAAAGAACGTTGATGCTTTTGCCGTCGAGCCAGTGCTGATGAAGCGTCGCGAGCGATCCCAGCGACCAGTACGCAATGCCATCCAGCTCCCCGCGCTCAACAGCCAACGCAGCCTCGGAAGTACCCTTGTATCCCTTGACGAGTTTGAACTTCGTCCCGGTAAGATTGTTAAAGGCCAGAGGCATGATCTCCGAATCTGCGCCCGCGCCTGTGCCGGGCGTTAGCAATTCTGTCGTGCGGATGTCTTCAAATGTTTTCACTTTTGACGTGTGCCAAGAGAAGGCGACTGCAGTCTCACGATTCATGCTTCCGAGCCACGACAGCTTTAATGGATCGATGTTTTGGTCATTTTGGCCAAGAATCGATTCGAAAGGCAGGCCGCGTCCAATGGTTCCAATTGTGAGGCCATCCTTGGGAGCGACGCGATACACATATTCCGCAGCGCGCAGCCCGCCTGCGCCAACCATGTTACGAGAAACGAAACTGGGATTTCCTGGAATGTGTTTGCCCATATGGGCGGCCAGCAGCCGCGCATAAAGATCATATCCGACACCTGGATTAGTCGCAATGATGACCTGAATCTGCTTATCTTTATAATAGTTCGACGTGGACTGCGCGAGAGCGGGAGTCGTTAGGAACACGAATATCAGAGCGGCAAACAGCTTCGATCTGCGATCAAACACGTTTTTCTCCCCGGATAAGCGGATCAAAACCCCGCTCGGCACGAAAGCTCAATTATACTTGATCGGCCGGATCAGCCAGACCAAGGAAATATTAGTACAAACGGTTTTTTAGTACTAGCGTCTATATCGATAAATTGAGCTTCTATTCAACAGTAAGTCTACAAAACCAATTGGTTCAAAGAAGCTTTGCGAAGCTGCTGCGACAGCTGGTGAACGATAGATACACGTACCGACAATCATCGAGAGCTGGAAAAATTAAGAACCAGCTATTTATGTCACACCCATCTATAATTGAACAACCTGGGGGCAGATAAAAAGCGCAGATCTTACTCTTCTGTCGATGCCGAGCTTCGAACTCCTGCCCCTGAATAGATCCCCTATGGTATCAAATTCAATAAGCGGGTTAGCTTGCTTCATTCAATCTGAAGTTGAATTTCCGTTAGTTCAGATGTTTTTTATAGGGCCGTTTTGTTGATTGTACGCAAAATAATCACGGCGACTGTTGCGCCGGAATAAGAGCGCGAACTTTCGCAACAATGGAAGCTGGCGTGCTCTCAATCGCCTTCACCCGTTGCTCAAGTTCGGCAGGACCCATGTAATCAACCGAGACGCCGATTTTTTTTGAATCGGCGAGGAATTGCGGATCCTCAACAGTCGCCTTCAGCGCCGCGCGTAAAACCTGCAAGCGATCAGCAGGCACACCCGCCGGCACAGCGAAGGGGCGACCGAAAGCCCAATAGCCGTAAATGAATTCGAGCGCGAGCCGCTGCTCCTCGTTCTGCGCAAGCTCTATCGTGTTAACCACACCCGGCAGATCAGGATGATTACCAGGCGGCATCTGAAGCATGATCTTGAATTCACCGCGCTGGAACTGCTCCCAATATTGTGCGCGTAGTGCTGACATCAGCAGGATGCAGGCGCCGTCGATCTCCTTGCGGGCGCCAGCGATCATGATGTCGGCGGATCCCTGATAGCCGGAGATGATTTTCCACTTAAACCCAAAGATGGAGCGCAGCGCCTCGGCGCCAATGCCCGAACTGCCAGCGGCTCCTGATCCACCGATCACGAGCTCACGCTTCTTCAGATCTTCGATGTCTTTCACGTTCACATGCGGCCAGAACATGCATGTACTGACCTCAGAATTAGCGCTGCCGATCCAGGCCAATTTGTCGCTGCGATGTTTCGCCAATTCCGGCGTGAGCAGCGGCGCTGCTGCAACGGAGGGATTGAGCAGCCCGATGGTCGAGCCGTCCTTCGGCGCTATTGTGACAAGATGATCCATATGACGAAGGCCGCTCGCGCCCGGCAGGTTTTCGATCACGATTGTCGGTGTGCCGGGTATATAGCGCGGCATGTGGCGCGCGATGAGACGCGCATAAATTGTAAACCCGCTTCCTACAGCGGAACCTACGCTCAGGACGATAGGCTTTGACTTGTAGAAGTCAGCGATGGCGTCAGCGCGCGCCTCAGGCGCCGACAGCGCAAACTGATAAATGCTTAAGGCGGCAGCCGCCGCCACGACGATACGATTCATGGCGTCCCTCCGTTTTGCAGCGCGAATCAAGCGCTATTTGAGGGCGTGCAACATGCGAACCCTCCCGTTTTAGAGATGCGGGCGAGCCGCTTTATTTTGCCAGTGCTGCGCCGCCTGAAGCATATTTTGCGCACAGGGTTTTCCAATATGCGACACGCGCTTTCTGACCCTCGATCACCTCTGCTGGCACTTCCACGAAGGGTGGGCGCAGCGGACCGGGGTCAACATAACCAGCGAGACGAATACCGACCTTCGAGGCAGTTTCCCGCCACGACAGATTTTTCTTCGGCGCGCCGGGCGGAGAGATGTCCGCTGTAATCGCCATCGCCCGCTCGTAATCACCCCTGCCGACAGAATCGCGCAAGGCGAGCTGCGGCCATGGCCCCATCCATGCATCTATGGACCAGAAGCCGCGAGCGCCTAGCTTTGCGTATTCAGCGAACTGGTTCTGGTTAACCATTATCGTCATGCGCCCATCGACGATTTTTTGCAGCCGCTCGAATTCTTCAGCCGATCGATGGCTGTCCTTCATGGCTATTACGCGTGGGCTTTGTGTGATCTGCGTCACGGCGTCCACAGGCAAAGTCACATTATGCAGAGCCGGATTGTGATAGATCATAATATTCAAATGGGGGAACGCCTCCCCAATGTCTTTATAGAAACGAATGGCGTTTTCTATACTCGATGGAAAATAGTATGGTACGCCAACAAGTATTCCATCGACTTTCGCTCCTTCGAGTAACTTGCATTTCTCAAAGACCTCACGCGTATGCGTGGACGTGACGCCGACAAACAGGGGAACGCGCTGCTTGTTAACGGCGGCGGTTTCGTGCGCCAGTGTACGAAACTCATCCATCAATAGCGTGTGGCATTCACCAAAGCTGCCGGTTGTAGAAATTACATTCGCGCCGTCTCCAATCATCCGGTCAACGCCCGCGTGGAGTCGACCAACATCCACAGTCGAACGAGCGCGATAATCTCCCGCGTTATCGGTGGCGAAAGCTGGCATCATGGCCATAAGACCAGAAATGTCCTGAGCCGACAGCATCTCTTCTCCCCTTGCTAATTTTTCTAATTGGACGCGGAAAGACGGAGCCTGTCAATGCGTTCCGCTAAGCGGCCAACGCGACCTGCGGTTAGGCGAACAGGCTTTGATAAAACAAGCAAACGTTTTTAACTTTAGATCCGTACAAGCAGATCCGCCCCAACTCGCTTTAGATTTCACCCCGTCACTTCATCTCTAGTGTTCCGCCCGCTCTCCGGGACAAGCACGATAATACCCGCCCAAACGCACCGCTACGAAACAGAGCGAACCCTGTCGTTCAAAATTACTTATTCTTAATAGCCGATTTCTCTGTCCAAAGGAGCACAAAGGTCACAAATCAAAAAATAGAAAATCAATCGTTCCTAGAAATCAGGTCAAATTCGATCGCGCGATGCGAGTTATGAGCTTTTACTGATGCAGATCTTTATGACTGATGGCCTCGGCCTTATGTCGCCGCTACAGGAGCCCTTACGCGGTTGATGACCACTGCCGGCGGGGGCAAAGCTTATTGACCCTGCTCTCCAAGTCCTAAACAGACATAGGAGCTGCGCCAAGGTTCAATTTCTCGGCATCGGCTTGCCGGAAACCGGCTTCATCGGGGTCCGCGGCGCGCGCAAGATGCCAGCATCGAAGACTTCTATCTCCCTATGATTCTTACCTTCTCCTATTAAGACGTAATTGGCGCATCTCTCGGACGATAAATAACCATCACTCCACCACGGCTTTTCTGGCTTCTTCAATCACAGCGGGTGGCGCTGATTTAATACGGTTGAGAATTCCCAGAATGTCCTGTGCGCTTCGCACATCGATACTCATCCCGGCGCGTCTGGCGTCATCTAGGAAGTCCGGGTTTCGAACCATCTCATGAAAAGCGTCCCTCACCGCTGTCACGCGGTCCTCGGGAGTCTCCGGAGGCATTGCGTAGGGGCGCGCAGTATCCAACGGAGCCAGCCACAAATCCTGGACCTGCAGCTTTACGGAATCAATCGCGAGTTCAGATGCGAGAGGTACATCCGGGAGCTCTGGGTGGCGCCTGTCTCCAGTTTGCATCAACACCTTTATTAAATTGTCTTTAATCCAGCCGGGATTTTTCGCATTAATATTACTCCACGAGTAATAGCCTATTCCCTGTATCTCTCCACGCTGCATTGCCATAACGAGGTCCGCCGTTCCAGGATAACCCGCCACGATCTTGAACTTGGTTCCAGTAGTTGCGTTATAAACTTGAGGAATTATCGCAGAATCACCAGCCCCGCCGATAATAGTTTCCGTTCTCTGTATATCGGCCGCGGAATTCTGCGGCGCAGTGTGCCAAAGAATAACTACACCTGGCTCTGCTGCGGTACTAAAGAGCCAATTAAACTTGAAAACGTCGTATTGAACACCGGCAGGATTGAGCCATGGCGCAGTTAGCAAGCCGCGCTGTAACACGGCTATCGCTGTGCCATCGCGTTTAGACGTAGCATAGAGCCGGTTAGCGTTCGTGAGCCCACGAGCGCCCGGTACATTCTGGACGATAATGGATGGATTTCCCGGAATAAACCTCCCAAGGTGACGTGCCAGAACGCGCGCATCAATGTCATACCCACCACCAGCGGTGCCTCCGACACCGATCGTAATCGTCTTGCCTTTATAGAAATCTGCTGTTGATGTTTGTGCAGAGCAAGGAGCTGAAGGCAAGACAAGCGCCAGAAACAAACCAGCCAATGAATATCGAGCGCGCATACTTGCCTCCATGACGGACCACAAAACGCTTTCTATTTTTTTAGCTCGGCGCCAATGAAAGCGCCCATACGGGACTCAAGACCCGCAGCTAACATTTCCTTCAGCCAAATCTCATGAATCCGCGGATCCTGATCTGCATATTCAATTTGCATCCCGCCCTCCTCTACAGGCTTGGCGAAGTTACCCTGCGGCCCCCAGATATCGCGCTTGCCCTGCGTCATTGGATAGCGAACGCTTCCCATTTGCACAGCGAGATAGCGCGATGGTGCAGCCGAAATATTGAAGTGCTGATGAAACATCGCATCTGGCGGCGCATAGATCACTCCATGTTGCCAATCAGCGCGATGGAAGTCTTTCTCGCCTTCATACCAGAGCAGCGAATAGCCCTTACCGGTAACGGCGTGGATCACCACGCCGTTCATATGACGGTGGCCCTTCTTGTAAGTTCCCGGCGGGATCTCGGAGCAATGGCAGCCAATGGAGCCATCGCCAAGAATAAATCGTATGCTTGTTCCGCCGGCGCCGCGCGTCGGCATAGCTTTCAACTCAAAGCCGGCTATGTCGGATACAAAGTTAGTCTCCCATTGGTGACGCCCCTGAAGCACTTCGACATACTCACCTTCGCCGGCAAAATAACCAATGCCGCCCCAGCGCTCCGGGAATACTTCTGCATTTTGGAAGATGAACCGATCACTACGAAACAGGTTCATCAAATAAGTGAGATTATTAGTCGCCGCCAAACGGGCGGGCTGTTGTCCCGAGCCGTTAAAATGCCGATACTTTGCATTCAAGGGGACAGTGAAAAGGCTACGCGGGCCCCATTCGAAGCTGTGCGTTCGCCCCTCCAGCTCAACACTTGTCGATCCGTGTCCAGATAGAACGTAAATTACTTCCTCATAGATATGCGACGTTGGAGCACTGGAGCCGCCTGCAGGAATCTCAAATAGAAAGCTCGTCAGAAAGTCATCGCGACCCTTAAGGTGACAAATAGCGCCATTAACTCCGAAACGCGCCCAAGGCTTTGATTCGATCGCCAACATGTCGATGGCAAAATCCTCATAGATTGGGACCCCCTCTCCCTCCGCCCAATCAAGATATGGCTCAAGCATAAACTTCCGCGCTTTATCGCGCATCGTTGGAGCTTTGGTCGCTTGATTGTCGGTCATCGTTATACCTTTTTTTGTTAGACTATCTCGATTGAGAACTACCTATTGCTGGGCCGCTTGTTTGGCTCTTTCAATCAGGCTTGGCGACATCGCGTAAAGGCGCTTTAAAATAGCGAGCATCTGTTCACCTGAGATCGGATCGACATCGGCGCCGATGCTTTCTGCCGCGCGCATGAATTGAGCGTCAGCCATAGTGGCGCTGAACGCATTTCGCAGCGCCTGGAGCCTGGCGGCAGGAATTCCGGGCGGTGCGGCAAGCGGACGCCCCATTTCCTGTGGCGCAAGGAAAAAGTCGAAAATAGCCTTAGAGTCCGGGTCGCTCACAAGATCCTGCGCAACAGGCACGCCTGGAAGATCGGGCCGACCTACGAGAGAAAATTGCACAAGCACATTGATTTTTTGGTCGCGCAACCAATCACCTTTCCGAGCCCGGATAGAACTCCAGGAACCTGTCGCAATATCATTCTCGCCGCGCTCGATCGCGAGGTTTATAGCGTCGCTGCCAGGATAGCCGGAGATGATGTTTAACCTGGTTCCCACCAGATTGTTCAGCAATCGCGTGAACAATGCGCTATCGGCTGTAGTACCTGTCACCCCAACATTGGCGGTGCGTTTCCGTAGATCGTCGATAGTGTTGAATTTAGTTGTATGCCATGAGAACGCGATAATATTTTCGCGGTTCATACTGCCTATCCAGGACAGATCGAGCGGCTCAAATCGAGCGCCCGGCGTACCCATTAATGGCGCCAGCGGGATGCTGCGGCTCATGATCTGTATGGCGCTGCCGTCACGAGGAGCAACCTGCGCCAACCAATTTACCGCTGTGAGTCCCCCTGCGCCAGGCATATTCTGCACCACAACGGCTGGGCGACCAGGAATATTGGCGCCGTAGAAACGGGCCAGCAATCTACCATAGGTATCATATCCTCCGCCCGGCGCGGAATCGATCACAAGCGTCAGCTTATTTTTAGTATAAAACTCTTCCGTGCTGATTACGCTTTTTACGTCAGACGGGGTGATCGCTTGCGCCCAAGCGCACATCAGCGGAACAGTCTGGAAAGCAACCAGAATAATTCCACGCAGCGCTGCAAATAAGGGTTTGCCCAAACACGCTCCTCCCTTTGAATCCACATAGCGTGCGCGCTCTGCGGTTAGACGCTCTACGGCGAATTTATGAAGATGTTAGAGCCCCTGAGAATTTTTGCAACCTTCTTCTAACGGAGGCATTTAGAGGCCTAAAGCTTCGAGAAACGCTCCTTGATTTGTAGTCCTGCGAAAGCTTCTTTGGTCTTGTTCGAGGTCGCGCTGCTCAGTGATACGAGCAGTTTTGCGCTTTCGGGGCTCCATAGCGGCGCCCCGATCGTCACCCTCACGGCTCTTGCGAACTTGTTATTCAACCATAAACCGCATGCTTGCTAACGCCCAAACTCTCCTCGATCTCCCAACTGGGGCGTTACGATAAGGCGAGTTACCGGAAGCGCTTGGCACGAAGGCCGATCTTTTGTTACAATTATCTTATAGCCGTTGGAAAAACCGGCAAACAAGGGGGGACGGCGCATGTCGAACGCGGACAAGGGTCTCCAACAATGCGTCTGCATGACCAGAGATCTGCAGCCAACAGCAAGTGGTCAGCAGAGGAGCAAAGTTAGCTTCGGCGCGCTTGCGAGGCACGCTGCGACTTTCCTGCTCCTGACGCTCGCGCAGACAGCAAGTGCTGACGAGGCTTTCTATCGTGGCCGCTCAATCGACCTGATCGTGGGTTATCCGGTAGGCGGCTCAAACGACAATTACGCACGTCTCCTCTCTCGCTACATGGGTCGCCACATACCCGGCAGCCCCACCATAGTCATCCGGAACATGCCCGGCGCAGGCAGCCTTCAGGCGGTCAACCACATCTATAATTCCGCACCGCGCGACGGAAGCGTCATCGCCGTTGCTGCGCCAACCATTGCACTCGACCAGAAGTTCGGCGCGCAAGGCGTGCGTTTCGATACGAAACGACTCGAATGGATCGGCCGGGCGAACTCACAAGTTGCGCTCGTCATCTTGCGCTCATCAGTCAAAGTTTCCACACCGCAAGAGGCTCAGCGCGAAGAGATTGTAATGGCTGGCACAGGCGCCAGTTCAACGATAGCAATCTATCCAGGCGTCATGAACAGGCTGCTCGGCTACAAGTTCAAGTTCGTTATGGGCTACAAGGGTTCGAGCGACGCAATGCTAGCTGTCGAGCGCGGCGAGGTTGATGGGATGAACATCTCCTGGGAATCGTTGGACGCTAACCATCCAGCATGGTTGCCTGATGGCAAGATGAAGGCGCTGGTGCAATTCGCACAGGCACGTCATCCAGCGCTTCCCAACACGCCCAGCGTTGTCGAACTGGCGCGCACCGACGAGGAGCGCCGCATACTGGACGCGCTGATGAGCACCGTGGAGATAGGCGTGTCCTTCTTCACGTCGCCGGAAACCCCGCGCGAGAGGCTCAACGCGCTACGGCGCGGCTTCGACAAAATGACCCAGGACCCCGCTTGTATAGAAGAAGCGCTAAAATTGCGGCTCCCCATTCAACACAAGAACGGCGAAGATGTCGAAAAGCTCGTCGCTGATCTCATCGACTTACCGGAAGCGTTGACGCAGAAAATGAAAGCAGTGTACGGGCCAGATTGAGTCCTCTGGTGAATTGGGAGCACCAAATTTCATCATCACCGCGGGCGAAAGCGGCTGCAGCATCATCATTCCCTGACAAAAGGTCTCCAAGAAAGGCTGCGCATGGACAAGACGCACACACTGCATCTGCCGCTCCAGCCCTTACCCGGGAAGAAGACGGAGGATGAGCTAAAAAAAATCAGGGGTCACGTAAACCGCCGTGACGCGCGCGTGGCGGCGCATCTGAGCAAGAATGTTTCGCGCTGAAATGCAAAATGCGGGGCGCTTGCGAGTTCCGCCTGCATTTATAAGCGAAAGCTGCGCGCCGCCTCAGCGTGCGGCGACGTCCGGCAGGATGATGCCGCGAAGACGCGCGACAACTTCCTCGGGAGCAGCCAGCACGCGCTCCACAACTTTCTGCAATTCCGCACCCCCGATTGGATTCAGCTCCAGGCCGACCTTCTTCGCCTCATCGAGAAATTCTGCGTCCCTCATCGTTGCGTCGAAAGCCGCCCGCAGAGAGGCCACCCGGTTGGCCGGTACATTGGGCGTCGTAAACAGTGGGCGCCCGATTGTCTCGCCGGAAGTGAGAAGATCAAGCGTCAGCCGGTCTTCCTCGTTCTTGGCTAGATCGCGCGCCAGCGGCACGTCGTGTCCCATATAGGCGTCGATGTTTGGATCCTTGCGGTCGCCAAGCTGGATCAGCAACCTCACCTTTTTGTTCGCGAGCCAGTCGCGCCGGGTCGATTGCAATGTGGACCAGCTGAACTGCCCCTTGCCGTCGACTTCACCGCGTTCCATCGCAAGGTCGATGTCGTTGCCGCCGGGATAGCCGGAAATGATCTTGAACTTTGCACCAAGAATTTGGTTGAGCGCCATCGGATATTGCGATGTGACGTTCGGCCCTGTGGCGCCAACAGTGACCTCGCGCGTCTGCGCGTCAGCGAATGTGCTCACGCCGCTGCTCGCCCACACGCCGATCGTGCTCACGCTGCTGATGGGATTGCCTATCCAGTGGAAGGCGCGCACGTCGAACGTGGCGTTTGGGTCGCGCATAGCCTGTTGCAGGGGGATGCTCTGACCCACTGTCGCAAGCTGCGTTCCGTCTTGCGGGGCAGCGGCGTACATATGCTGCGCAGCGCGGAAACTGCCGGCGCCCGGCATCTGCCGCGCGACGATCTTTGGATGGCCGGGAATGTGGCGGCCCATGTGGCGCGTCACGGTGCGGGCGTAGAGATCAAACCCGCCGCCAGCGGAAAAGCCGATGTTCACGCTCAGCGACTTGCCCGCATAAAACTCAGCCGGCGTTTGCGCCTGCGCGCTCTGCGAGGCAGCGGCGAGAGCGAGAAGCAAAACGCCTGCACCCTTCAGGTGCGCACGCGCGGGGCGAGCTCTTGTCATATGGTCCTCCCATGAGCCGCTTCTGCGGCGTTTCTTGAGCCATCAGGCCGCGATTGCCTTTTTCTGCGGCGTGCGGTCGCGGAAATACGGCAAAATCTCTTCAGCCACCGCGATCTGATTCTCCCGCGCCATTTCATGAGGCATCGTGCCGAACTGGGTCTTGGTGAGCGAGATGTTGAAACCTGCGAGATCCTGATATTCGGCGAGCTTTTCGCGCACCGTGTTCGGGCTGCCAACAATCACGATGCCCCGCGCGATCATGTCCTCCGCCGTCTGGTAGGCGGATTTATAGGATTTAATGGCGCGGACGCGCTTGATGGATTCAATCGAGCTGTATCCCGGCGGCGACATCATCGTCGGGTTCTTCGACAGGAAGACGTTGATGTAGGTTTCCAGATGCGGGCGCGCCATTGCCAGCGCCTTCTCGTCGGTCTCCGCCACGAAGATGGCGTTCGACCAGGCGAGCTGGTCGTCGCTCGCCTGATAGCCGCATTTCTCCGCCTCCTCGCGAAACAGGGCGAAGGTCTTGGCTACAGCCTCGATGGGCGCGAGGGTCTGGCAATAGGTGTAGCGGTGCTTGGCCACCCAGCCGATGGTCGACAGAGATCCGGAGGAAGGGATGAAGATGCGCGGATGCGGCTTCGAATAAGGCGTGGGCCACGGGTTCACGTATTTCAGCTTGAAATGCTTGCCTTCGAACGAGAAGGGGCCGGGGCGAGTCCATGATTGCATGATGAGGTCATGAGCCTCCTCGAAACGCTCTGCGGAATCAGCCGGGTTCATGCCCATGTTATGATATTCAACGCCTATCCCGCGCACGAACCCGCCGATGAAACGTCCGCGCATCAGATTGTCGAGAATAGCGAATTCCTCAGCGATGGTGAGCGGATTGTTCACCAGCGGGAGCGCGCGGCCAAGCACCGCGACGGAGCCTTTCTTGATGCTGCGCGCCAGCGCGCCGGCAAGCACGCCGGGCGCGGGCATGATGCCATAGGCCGTTTGATGGTGCTCGTTCACCACCACTCCGTCAAAACCAAGCTCATCGGCGAATTCGAGCTGATCGAGATAATCATGATAAAGCTGCGCGCCTTTCTCCGGGTCATAATGCTTGTTGGAGAAGGTGAGCCACGCGGTGCCGTTTGCCCTGATAGCATCGAGATCGGCATGGGCGTACGGCATGAGATGGAAGTTGAAGATCTGCATTGCTCGCGATCCTATGCGTTGAGGAAAGTGGCCAGCGCTGCATACAGCGCCTCGGGCTGTTCAATGGATGGATGGTGGCCGCAGGCGTCTATGATCTTCGTCTGCGCACCGGGAATGAGCCTGCTCCATTCTTGCGCATGCTCGGGCGAGAGAAAAGCGTCGTTGGCGCCCCACACGATGGTGGCGGGCAGACGCGCACGTTTCAGCCATTTGCGCAGATGCGGATCATACCAGCGCGGACTCCACGCGAGTTTCGCAGTGGTCACCTTGCTCTGCAGGCGCAGGTCTTCGTTCTCCGGCGTCACGCGCTCGTCGCGCCAGCGGGCGCCCAGCGCCTTGTCGTGGAACAGATCTTCGAACAATTGCTCGTCGGTGCGCAGGAACACGTCGAGGGGTTCAACGCCCGGCAGATAAATGCCGGAGGGCGCGACGAGGGCAAGCGCTGCCAGGCGGCTCGCGTCACGGGTGGCGAGCTCGGCTGCCGCCCACCCGCCCATCGACAAGCCCAGCAAGCGCACGTCCGCAAGGTCGAGCGCGTGAATCAACTCAAGATGGAAATTGGCGAGGTCGGCGATCCGCTCCAGCCAGTCGGGCGCCGGAAGTCCCGCGAAGCCGGGATGAGTTGGCAACAATACATCGTGAGTCTCCGCCAGCCGATCATAAAAGGGAAGCCAGCCTTCCACATTGTTCGCTCCCTGGAGGATCAGAAGCGGCGCGCCGCGGCCCGCGCGCAGAAGCCGCGTATCCACGCCGCACAGCTTCAAGGTTGTCGATGCGGGCTCCATTGAGCGTCTTCCCTGCGTTTCTTTTAGTAGAACATTAATTTATTATTATTTTAGCTTACTTCCTTTGTTTGATGTGTCAAACAAGTGTTTATTGTTCCAGACAAAGAAACAATCAAACCCGCTTAAAGTACAGGCGGACGCGCTTCGCGCTTGCCAGACACCGGAATGAGGCGAGGCGCACCTTTACCCGATACGCTAATGACCATTGTGATGAGACCCTGCTCGAAAGCTTCGGGGCGTTGAACGGCGCATCAGGGTGAAGCTGCTTGCGCTTCGCGACGAGCGCCGATCTTGCGCCGACGAGGTTTTTCTTGTTCGCAAAGTCAGGACTGGTTGAAGGCAAAGACGCATAAGCATCTGCTGATTCTCAGGCTCTATACTGAGGGCGACGGAAACTCCGGCCCACTCGGCGTCAAAAACACTCGCAAATGGTTCAACAGCGAGGCTAGCGAACCCGGCCTTGCTCCACATTCGGCGTCGGTCCCTTGCAAAAGGTCCTGACCAATGCAGGCGATGCGACAGGCAAATGGACATTTGGCAAGCGGGACTCCCGCACCGGCCAATTTCACGGTCCACCGCTCGTCATCGACGTTCCGGTTCAGCCCATTATCCTGATAGCGTTGTTTGAGCGCGTTCAGGCTCACCTCGCGGTGAACAATCCCAGAGCCGCCCCGCAGCACGTGTTCAACGGCCGAACAAAACGCCCGCATCATCGGAGAAAAGGCAACCATCTCCGACGTCAACGCAGGACGTCAGGCACAGGCGGAAAATGTTCGTGGCTTTAAACGCAAATGGTGCGCCAAGGAGGACGAAAGCACGAACTTCTATGTTTTTGAAATAGCTATGTAATGATGGGTATATGAGAAAATGAGCCGCAAGGCGGCATGGGCCGGGACTGCGCCGAAGGCCCTCTTCGAGACGCTGACCTTCGCCCTCTAGGGCGAGGGCTGAAGAGGAGCGCTCCCCATTGACGCAGGGGGCGCTAGGCGCATACGTGCGATAAACCTCTAGGACTGCTCAGCCCGTTCTCTAGGCACCGAGGTCTTGGAACGAATACTGCCACATGAATGCCGCCCGGTAACAATGATGCTCGAAGTAAAGCTATCCGAGAGGCTGAACCAGAATTGCTTCTGTCGAAGAAACGACGGCAGCAGTTTACGCGGCGTTCTAGCGAACCTGCTGGCCCAATCATTCCCTCCTGCCCCAAGTCAGATGCCTATAAGTAGGGCGGCTCCAGCGAGACTGGCGCCTGCGCCAGCCAGTCGGCTGGCGACACTCCCGGCGAGCACGCCCGCAGCGCGCAAGGCAAAGACCAAGCCGTAGATCATGAGCGACTGGATGATCGCGAGGCCAGCCAGATAGGCGATCACGGGCGTCGCCTCTGCGCCCAGCACGGCCTCGCCGAACGCGTAGCCGTGGAACAGGCCGAACAGCGCCAGGGGAAGTGCCACCGTGACGCCGCTCATGGTCCCTCCCCAGAGAAGCAATACGCCGGCGAGCAGCACCGAAAGCGCGACGAGGCTCTCGACGAAGGGTAGCGCCCATCCAGCCGTGCAAACTAGGACCCCGATGGCAGAAGCGGCCACGAAGGACAGCAGCACCGCCAGCGGCAATTTCGTGGTGGCCGCTACAAACCCGACCGCCAGGATAAATGCCAGATGATCAAACCCGATCACTGGATGGCCGAGGCCGGACAGGAGCCCCTGCATCAAGGTCGCGGGCGCTGCGCCACCCATGGGATGATGCGAAAGCGCCTGCGTGGCGGTGAATAGCAGAGTGCCCACGCCGAGAATTGCTCCGCGTTGCCCGATGTTGTTCTTCTGCATGTTGTCCTCTCAGGTGAGCCTTCGCCGGTGAACCCGCGCAAGTATCGACCGCTCGCCCACAAACGGCAAGGCCTGCGCGGCGGCAAGTTGTTATATCTCATGCCTCTTCGTCCCCATCCGCGATCATGCTTTTTTAAGCAGATGGTTTTCGCTTTACCTACCTGCTGCCCGAGATCAGAGAAGATGCCGTTGGCCTAATCGTGTGCAACAACTGGTTAGTCTGTCTCGCTACCCTGCCGACGCAGAGCGTCCATCAAACCACCGACTATTTGTGAATTAGACGTCGTGGCTCTGTAGGCCATGGAAATTTCGATGTAGCCGAACCGAGGTCCAAGATCACGCCATCGAACCCCTTCAGTAGCGGATGACCTGATGCAGGACGAGTGAAGCAGCGCGACACCGACGCCGCTTCGTGCAAAGGTAATGGCTGTGGCGCAATTGATGACCTCAATGAAGTTCTCATAACATACTGCGGATTTTGCGAAGGCTGCGTCGATCAACTTGCGCGTTTCCGTCCATTGCGGCGGAATGATAAGCCTCTGGCACGCGACGTCGCGAAGCACTAGTTTGCGCCAGCTCGCCAGCGGGTGATGCTCCTTGTAGAGCAAGGAAAGTGTCGTTTGTGTGAGGGGTTCCGTGCGAATGCCTCTATGCTTGCCAGGGAAGATGCCAATGGCAAGTTCTATTTCGCCCTGCTGAAGAGCAGCGATGGCGTCGCGTGAGCGAAGGACATTTAGACTCAAGTCTACGCCGGGGCGTGACGCGACATACTGACTTATGACAGGTGCGAAAGTAGCCGAATTGTCGCTTCCAATCGAGATGGACAGGCGACCCACGACCTTCTCGGCTTCGAGATCGGCAATTGCAGCTTCAGCCTGTTCAAGGAGCATATCAACTCTGTGTAAGAATCGGGTGCCGGCAGTGGTTAGGATGATTTTATTTGGCAGGCGTTCGAATAACTTAACGCCCAGATCCCCCTCAAGCCGGCTGATTTGGATTGAAACAGCGGAAGGCGTTAGGTTGAGCCGACCGGCAGCCAGCCGAAGACTTCCGTGCCTTGCGACCAGCTGAAATCCGCGAAGTCTTCGTATGTCGAGTTGATCCGCTCTCATACCGAAGCATAAACATTTTTTATGCTAGGCTTCAACAATATTAAGCTTACGAAGCTGCAAGCACTCGTATAATCTTCTAAACTTAGCCGACGAAGCGGGTGTGCAGCAGCGCCGCAGCGGGAGATTAAATGCATCAGGATGTTCTTGTTCTTACCAATGAGGACGCCAGCGATCTCATCGGCATGGGTGAAGCGATTGACCTCATGCGAGAAGCCTTCAGAGATTTTGGTCACAAGCGCGCCAAGATTATTCCTCGGACGCGCATAAGCGTGCCCCAGGAAGATGCGGAAACGCCAACATGGTTTTGGTTGAATGTGATTCCGGGCGCTGTTCCATGCCATGGCGTCGCCGCTGTACGCGTTGACGCTGCGCAGTTCGCATATGGACGAAGGGCGGGCGCCTCGCGCAAGGAATACCCGGGGGATTTCTGCGGCCTTGTCCTGGTTTGGGAGATGAAGACCCGTGAACTGCTCGGGATCATTCAGGATCATGCGGTCTCCGCCGTTCGCGTAGCAGCAACAACCGGTTTAGCGGCAGACTTCCTCGCGCGACCTGATGCCGAAACTATGGGTCTTTATGGAAGCGGCGAGCAAGCTTTCGCGCAAGTCGAGGCCATTTGCGCTGTTCGCCCCGGCGTAAAAAGCGTCAAGGTTTACTCCCCGCGTGCGGAAAGCCGCGAACGATTCTGCAAACGCATCGAAGCCCGGTTGCCTATTGCAGCAATCCCGGTTTCTAATCCGCGCGATTGCGCCGCGGGGGCGCATATTCTGGTTGCAGCAACCAATTCGAACGACCCAATCGTTCAAGGCGAATGGCTGGAACCGGGGATGCATGTTGTCTCGAATCTTGGCGGAGACAAGTATTTTGGTCAGAAGCGTGAAATGCACGATGATGTAGTCCGCAGAGCGTCATTCGTCGTGGTCAACTCGAAGGAACAGGTCAATCTAGATCAGAAGACCGACCTTATCTCCCCAATGCGACTCGGGTACATTGGCTGGGATAATATTTTTGAGGTGTCCGATCTCTGCATCGGCCACATGCCTGGACGAACCGGCGACAGCCAGATCACAGTTCACTTCAACAATTGCGGCATGGGCATTCAGTTCGCCTCCGTTTGCAAGCGAGTTCTTGAAATCGCACGCGAGCGTGGCATAGGCACTTTGCTGCCCTCGAAGTTATTTATGACCCGCCGGTCGGAGGGCGAGGTTTTCGCGCCATGACATTGATTGTTCGAGCCGAGGAACTTCGAGGGCTGATCTCTTCGCAAGAAGCAGTAGCGGCAGTGGAACAGGCGTTTCGGAGCCTCCCTGAGGCAAGAGGATTCGGAGCCACCCATACGAGGCTTCATGCTGACGGACGCCGGGCCACCATACATCCGGGAGGATCTGTCGCCCACGGCAGCATTGGCGCCTTCATGCATTACGAACGAATCAACTTTGGCGCAGCAGATCAGTCGTATCATGGCGTGGGTCGCAGGCTCTACGCCGCCTATGATAGCGAGACTGCTGAGTTGATGGTTGTAATTCTGGGTTCACTTCCGCTTTTTCAGTTCGACCAGCCTGGCGCCTTCGGAACAGAAACTGCGATTACAAGCGCAGTTGGAACGAAACTGCTTGCCCGCCCCGAAAGCCGGACACTCGCGCTTATTGGCACCGGCCGCCAGGCGGCGCGTCACCTGGCTGTCTTAAAGGACATCTTCGATCTGTCCGACATCCGAATCTTCAGCCGAAGCTCCGATAATCGAAAGCGCTTTTGCACAGAGATGCAGACAGTCCTTGGGCTCGATCTGCGTGCCGTTGAATCTGCTGACGCTGCGGTTGATGGTGCTGACATCGTGATGTGCGCTAGTGCTTCAAACGTGCCGGTTCTGGACGGTCGCGTTCTCGCCGAAGGCGCTCATGTAACGTCGATCGTCAACGGAAACAAAATCTCGATAACACCGGGGGAGCCGCCCAGGTACAGACGGGAACTTGACGACAAAACCTTGCTTCGCGCTAACATAATTTGTGCCGTTCTGAGGGAGCAGGCGATCAAGGATGGACAGGGCGACTTAAGCGAACCCGTCGAGAAGGGATTGATCGCGTGGAGCGATATAGCAAACCTCGACGAGATACTCAGCGGGAGCATGCCCGGTCGAACCAATCCATCGCAGATCACCGTATTCAAGCAGAATAGCGACCAGGGCGTGGGCTTCATGGCGCTCGCGCGTCTTGCCTACGAGCGGGCGAAGGCGCACGGACTGGGCGTGAATATGTAATTCGTCGTGCGATTGTCTTCTTGCACTCGAGAGTTTGGCCCATGTTGAAATGCTGCGCATTCGCCCTCAGATTTCTGGGGTGTACTCTAGCCGCGCCACTTGCCGCGCAGGACGCGGCAACTTTCTACAAGGACAAGACGATAGCGGTTTTGAATGGCTTCGGTCCTGGAGGATCCAATGATATCTGGGCTCGGTCGATTGCGCGGCACATGGGTAAGCACTTGCCGGGCAACCCCCGGTTCGTAAACCAGAACATGCCCGGAGCAGGGACGCTGACGCTAGCCAACCACTTGGGCGTTGCTGCGGTAAGAGACGGAAGCGTGTTCGGAGTGATCAGCAAGGGGATTCCGTTGGAGCCGCTATTTGGTGGCAAGGGCGTGCAATTCGATCCGCTGGCAATGACGTGGATTGGCAGCCCGGACAGGGACACGAATGTCTGTGTCGCTCGTAAGGATTCCAAGGTCCAGACGATGAACGACTTGATCACGACTGAACTGATAGTAGGCGCGACTGGATCGGGTGCGGACACGGCTGTTTACCCGGAATTTCTTCGTGAGCTGTTAGGCGTCAAGTTGAAGACGATCAAGGGGTACCCTGGTTCCACAGATGTGATGCTCGGGATAGAGCGCAAGGAACTCGACGGCATATGCGTTTCCTACGTTTCTATTGCGCGCCATAGAATGTATCTCGACGGAAACATAAACATCATCCTGCAGGCAGGGTTCGAGCGCGATCCGGCTGTTCCTGCAAGCGTCCCGATGGCGCTGGACCTCGCCAAGACGCCGAACGACAAAGCAACGCTTACCTTGTTTGCGTCGCGTGCGGCTCTTGGACGTCCGTTTGTTGCGCCGCCCGGATTGCCTATAGACAGGGCTGAGGCCCTGAGGAAAGCCTTCGATGAGACTATGAAGGATAAGGATTTCATTCTCGAAGTAGAAAAGCAGGGGCTCGCCGTGGAGCCAATTGGCGGTGAAGCGCTTACGCAAATGCTTGCTGAAATCTATCGGACGCCGAAGAATGTCGTGAGCGCAGTGTCTCAGGTCCTCACCCGCATTTCCCAATGAACATTCTCGGTCGGACAGCAGAGCTCATCATCATTGGTTTACAAGGAGCATGAGTGGAATGAATCTTAGATATGTGACCAATTCTCCCTATTGCCGCAAGGTCGCGATCGCAGCGCGACTGCTTGGTCTGGAGAAGCGAATCGAAATGCTGAACAACGAGACGGATTTCGGTGACGCAGTTCGATCCCAGAACCCACTCAAGAAGATCCCAATCCTCATCACTGATGACGGACAGCCGATATATGACAGCAGCGTGATTGTACTTTATCTCGACAATCTTTCTGATGGAAAAGGGCTCTATTCCAAAGACGCGCATCAGCAGGCCCGCGTGATGACCAATGAAGCCCTTGCCGACGGCATCATGGACGCTCTTGGACCTCTCTCACAGGGAAAAAAGTTGTTTCCGGCCGAACAGATTTCCGCTCCACGAATCGCGCATCAGCGATCGAAAATCGACAAGGGCCTCGCAGCTCTTGAGGGGGCGCTTTCTTCAAGCATGAAGGACGCCGGCGCCATCGCTGTCGCATCGATGCTCGGCTACCTGGACCTTCGGGACAAGCAACCCTGGCGCGAAAAGCATCCAAACCTCGCTGTGTGGTTTTTTGCGTTCGCCGCCACTACGCCAGGCTTCGCTGAAACGGCACCCGGCAAGCTTTAGTCAAGTCGTAATAATCGCTGCGCTGTTTCATAGGAACGAGCATGTACGCACTCGATGATCTCGAGACAGAGGTTAGGAAATCACTTTATTTTGCGGGGCCGGACCCGTCGCAATGGACGCCCGCGCGGGAAGGTGTCGATCAGATTGTCACGATTGTTGGCGCGGGACAAAGCGGGCTTGCCGCGGCCTTTGCGTTACAGCGGCGCGGAATCAAGGCTTTCATTATCGATGCGGAAGAGGAAGGATCAGAAGGTGTGTGGCGTCTGCGCGCTCGTATGCCGACGCTGAGAACCCCGAAAGAACGCCCGGGACCGGAGCTTGGCGTTGCTCCCCTATCATACCGCGCTTGGTACACCGCGCAATTTGGCGATGATGCGTGGGAGAGGCTTGACAGACCGAGCCGTGAATCATGGGCTCAATACTTAACCTGGTACCGGAAAATTCTTCAACTTAAGGTCAATTACAACACACGCCTTGAGCGCATCGACCAGCATGGTGAAAATCTCAAACTGACTCTGGAATCCGATGGGCAGATGACGCAGATTGTCACACGGAAGCTCGTTCTGGCCATGGGCCCTTCTGCGGGTGGCGGGCTCAACGTTCCAGCGATCATCTCGGACAACGTACCAAAGCAATTATGTGCTCATACCAACGATATCATTGACTTTGGAGCACTGAGAGACAAACGGATTGGTGTTCTAGGCGCCTCGGCGTCTGGGTTCGATGCAGCGTGTACGGCGCTCGAAGCCGGCGCACATTCGGCGAGGGTGTTCTGTCGGGCAAGCGATCTTGCGCGCGGCACACGTTACCGTTGGGCCGATTTTCCTGGAGCTGATTATTTTCATTTACTGCCGGATTCTGACCGTTGGCGCATTGCGCGTCTTTATCTTGCGCGAGGGAATCATCCGCCTGCGACAGCAATCGCGCGCGCAAAAGCTGCTCGCGGCTTTTCGCTGCATGTCGCCTCTCCTTGGGAGCGCGTCGAAGCAAGTGGCGACGAGATCGCGGTCCGAGTCGGCGATACGGACTTCACCTTTGATTTCATTATTGCGGCCACCGGCTTCCGGCACGATCCGAGGCTGGCTCACTACCTTAAACCTTTGGTTGGAAACGTGGCCTTGTGGAAGCACCGCTTTTCACCTGCACTAGACTCGCACGATCCAGTTCTGGAGAACTACCCCTATCTAGGTGATTGCTTTCAGTTTCAGGAGTTGGTCGCTGGTCAGAGTCCGTGTGTCAAAAACATCCATGTACTCAACACAACAGCACTTTTGAGTTTTCTTCGTATCGTAGGAGATATCAAGTGCCTTGGCTTTGCGAGCGAAAGGCTTTCCGCTGGTATCGTGCGAGATCTATTCCTTGCCGACCGTGAGATTCATGTTCGCACATTGAGCTTGCCTCCGATCGATGAGTTGACCGGCGACGAATACAAGGAGTTAATGACGCACCTGAAGGGGGCGGGTACGAGCTCAGCGTGAAGATCGAGCTGTCAACGGCGGAGACAAAATGTCCCAGATGGCGGATTAAAAGTGTACCAGTCTGGTTGAGAGAAAAGGGCTGCATGGCCCTTGGGAATTTCCCCGCTGCGTGCATTGAGGCGTGCGATGCGCGGCGCCATGCGGCCTCCAACAACTTTGCTTACGGTTCGGCGTCTGCCTGGCTGATTGTCTTCGTGCGAGCATTGGGCGCGTGATTTTCCGGCGCGTCAGTTTGTCGGCGTTGCGCCTTCTTGCTGGTCGCGAGCCGGAAGCTTTCGCGGTTCATCTCGAGGATAGTCTCGTAGACTAAAGTCTACTTGCTAATCCAGATCCAAATCGAAACCATCAAAAAGAGACGTTCAGAAGAAAAAGCAGGAACAAGGATTAGCTCCCTGAATCCAGCATTTAGAGTCTATACTGCGATACAGCAGCTTCTGAAGAAGAGACCGCAGAACGAATAAATCCTATTTAGGGCGCTTTTCAAACGCAAGTGCAGTGATTCATAGACTCTATTGAACCGAGGAAAAGTAATATTGATTTCCGATTTTGGAGCCTCGGATTTAACCATTTGTGTGAGATGTATTGATTTGATTCAATCGCATTGAACATCTGCTATATTTTCAGGTGCCTGTTTTCCTAAATAGCCTTTGATTTCCTCGGACATCAGACGCCCACCAACTGGCACAAGTAAGTTATATCTAAATAACGTTCTAAATCCGACTAACAGGTCCTGATATCAAGGAGTGAAATTATCTAATGGGTGAAAACATCTCCAGACCACAAGATCTCACCGACACACAGCTAGATTTCTATATCCGCGTAGCTAGATCCTTGTCAAAGAGAGAGACCTGTCAGGATCTTTTGGTACCAGAAAAATCTGGCCGTGCGTTCCACGTTTACCAAGACCAAGTACTTAGAATTACGTGTTCACACGGTCCACAAGTTTGTGACTTTAATGCATTCTCAGCGACGGATTCGTCGGAACATTTCTGGTCCGGACGAACCCGGACCTTGCAAGGGTCACATATGAAGATCGGCCGCCAGCTCTGGAGCACAGAGCCAAGCATGCGCCCAATGATGACAATGATTGCGGATACGGTGAAGAAGCGTCAGCTACCTAACAATGCGACAACCCATGATTTAATCTATTCGCGTTGCAGCGAGAGAGCATGGCAGCTGAGAACTGGGCGCAAGGGAATGCCTAACTGCAATACTAATATTAAAAATGCTCTTCGCGATATTGGCTTCTCCGATGAATATGTTCATGATGCGTTTAACGTATTCATGACGACTGGATACGACACAGACCACAGATTGTTTCATGTGCCATCTGAAGCTCAAAAAGGAGATTACATAGAGCTTTATGCGGAGATCGACCTTGTTTGCGCTGTTTCGTGCTGCCCAGGGACATCGAGCGGAAGCGAACACTACCCTATAACCGTGCAAGTGTTCTCTCAATCGATGCGTCCCCCTTGGCGTACAATATCTACAGATACGAAAGTCATATAAAAAGTGGAGAGATCCAATGATAGGTCACATCGCTTCTTCTACAGCTTGCGTCGTTTGCGTCGCAGCTATGCTAAATGCGCCAGCACAGGCTCAAATAGTTCAATCTGACTTCTTTAACAATCGCCAAATTCGTCTAATCGTCGGAGCAGACGCCGGCGGTGGATACGACACATACGCGAGGGTTGTCTCAAGCCATTTGGCGAGGCATTTACCATCAATGGGCGCTACCATTGTTGTTCAAAACATGCCGGGCGCTGGTTCACTTGTTGCATTGAACTATATTTACAAC
>CANJPM010000015.1 GCA_947476075.1 Beijerinckiaceae bacterium | reverse complement strand
GGAACGGCTCACCGGCGCGCTCCTCGACCGCCTCACCCATCACGTTCATATCCTGGAGATGAACGGCGAAAGCTTCCGGCTCGCGACCAGCAAGAAGGCGCAACGCCGACAAACTCACGCGCCGCAAAACCACGCGCCAAGTGCATCCACAAAGACAATCAGCCAGGGAGACGCCGAACCGAAATAGAAATCGCCACCGCGCGCATTGAGCCGCGCTTCCCACGTCTCAATGCGCGCGGCAGCGCAACTCACAAGGGCTCATGCAGCCCTTTTCTCTAAACCGGACTGGTACACTTTTACGCCGCCATCTGGCACATTTTGCCTCCGCCATTGACAACCGCGCAATCGAACCGACGGAATCCAGACTGGGAGAGAGCGGGATGGTGCCGCTGAGCGGCACACGGTGCGCGGTGGGCTTAAAGCCTACGAGTCTGTTGAATGCTGCTGGGATACGGCATGAACCTCCAGTGTCAGTTCCAAGCCCCGTGTGAGCTGTTCCCTGCGCTACCGCCACCGCCGCACCCGACGATGACCCTCCGACAATGCGCTTTCCGTCGCCCAATTGATTGGAAGGAGAGCCAAAATGCGGGTTCAAACCAAGCCCCGAGAAGGCAAACTCGGTCATGTTCGTGCGACCAAGAATTATGAAGCCCTGCCTGCGCAGCCGCGACACCGTGGCGGCATCTGAGGAAGCAGGCATCTGTCCCGAAAGAACGCGCGATCCAGCGCCTGTGACTTGCCCCCTGAATGTCGAAAAGATCCTTCACCGCCATCGGGATTCCAGCGAATTCCGATGGGACTCCCTTGACTTGCCGTAACCGATCCATCGCGTCAGCGGCTTCACGAGCTCCGCGCGTATCAACATACAAGTATGCTCGATCGTCGGCGTCCAAGCGGGCGAGGCAATCCTCGACAAGCCCTCGGCTCGACGTTGTTCCCTCACGGAGTCGTAACGACAATTCCTGAAGTGTGGGTTTTGTGTTAAGCATCCAACGCCTTTAGACTCGAGCTGTAAAATGCTTGACTACAAGCCCCCAGCAGTGAAATCTCACAATCATAAATCGAGTTACGGAGTCAACATGCCTCACCTGGTGCCGCTCACAATCGCGTGTGACGAGTACGATCGCACCCGCCCAATCATGACCGGGCGCGTCCAGGTCGACGGATGCGAAGTGACTTACCTTCCGCTACCGCCTGAAGAGCTCTTTTTTCGAGCGTTTCGATACCACGAGTTCGATGTTGCTGAGTTGTCGTTCAATAGCTTTTTGATGGCGACGTCTAGAGATGCTTGCCCTTACGTAGCGATCCCGGCATTCGTGTCACGTCATTTCCGTCACTCGGCCATTTACATTCGAACGGATCGGGGGATCAACAAGCCCAGTGACTTGAAAGGCAAGCTTGTAGGATTGCCCGAGTACCAGCAGACGGCTAATGTGTGGATGCGGGGAATTTTCAAAGAAGATTTTGGTGTTGAACCCAGTGATCTTCACTGGAGGACCGGCGGCCAGGATGAGCCCGGCCGCGACGAGCGTACTCCTCTTCAGCTGCCTCCTAGCGTCGACCTCCAGCCTATATCGTCCACCTCGACGCTGAACCAAATGCTAATCGATGGTGAACTCGACGCCGTTTTTAGTGCGCGTGAAATGGCTTGCTACGTCGAGGGCGCACCGAACATCGGACTGATGTTCCCAAACTATCGAGACGTTGAAGCTGATTATTACAGCCGAACTCGCAACTTCCCAATCATGCACCTCGTGGGAATCAAGAAGGAGCTGGTTGCCCGGTATCCGTGGCTTCCGGGTACCGTTTATAAGGCCTTCTCTCAAGCAAAAGCATTAGCTATCGCAGATATGCGCGCGATGTCCGCAAAAAAGGTCACGCTGCCTTGGCCGGAGCTCAACGTTGATGAAAGGCTGGCAGCGGGACAGGATCTCTGGCGCTATGGCATAGCCGAGAGCATGCACGAAATTCAAACGCTTGCCCGCTACTCGTATGAACAAGGCCTGGCAACGAGAATTCTGACGCCTGAAGAAATCTTCCATCCGTCTGTCTTTGACGTGTCTAAGACGTAGTAAGACCTGCGAGGAGTGATATCATGATTGACCTTGAAACGCTGTCTTATCTGCTCGGCCTTGGTTGCCTGTACTTTGTAACTGCGCCGTGGAATGCAGTTGCCGACGCGGGGACGGATACAGAGCGAACGCCTGTTGCCCCGTATCCCATCTAGCGACTTAATAGTATCAGCCGGCAAGCCGTTAGGTACTCAGCCTGAGAGGTGAGCCGGCGTTGCGCCGAGCTTCATTATGGTGGCGCGGTGGAACACGCGCAGTGTCGCCGTAACGACCTTAATCGTGCCGTTGGCGAGTACGGAGACCTGAACGGCGCTACAGTGCACCGCCTGGAAGGAGCACCTCTTGAACCTCATGTTTGAAGTGCTTCCAGAGGGAAGCGTACGCCTTATCGAACCCAGGCTCCAAATATATTTCAAAGACGTTCCGCGGTCGTGCAAGCGGCACGTCGTAAATCTCCTTTACAAGTCCCGGACCGCGGGTCATGACCACTACCGTGTCTGATAGAGTAATAGCCTCAACGAGATCGTGAGTGATGAAGAGCATTGTGCTCTTCTGATGCTGCCAGAGGCTGAGCAACTCGTGGTGCAGATGCATTCGAGTCTGAGCATCGAGCGCTCCGAACGGTTCGTCTAACAGCACAACGGAAGGCTCGTACACTAGCGTTCGTATAATCGATACACGCTTCTGCATGCCGCCTGACAGCTGAGCGGGGTAGTGATTTTCAAATCCACTCAACCCCACCAGCTCCAACCAATGCATGGCGCGCTCGCGCCGTTCCTTGTCCGGGACCCCGCGCACCGCCAGCGGAAACTCTACGTTGCCTAGCGCCGTCAGCCAGGGGAACAGGTTGCTGTCCTGGGTAACGAAGCCAACTTCCGTGTTGAGAGCGTCGACTCTTCGACCGTTACACCATACTTGGCCTGATGAAGGTGGAACCAGGCCCGACGCCAATCGTAAAAGTGTTGTCTTTCCGCACCCCGAAGGGCCCACGACGCTCATGATTTCGCCTGGACGAACCGAGAAGCTGATGCCGCCCAGGACTAAGGTACCGTCCGTTTGGCCCGCAAACGTGAGTTTCACGTCCCGAAAATCGATGGCCGGGGGCGGCTTCTTAACTTCGTGATAAACGGGTGGTGAGACTCCCAGAATGGCAGTCATAATTGTGGCCTCTTCAAACTAAGATGGTGAGGATCGGAAAGATCCTATGACGCAATGAACTTGTTGGTCCAAAGAACACCTTCTTCGGTAGCGATAGGCTTGCCAATCATTTTGATATCGATGCTCACTTTAATATTGTTCTCCCACATCGTTTGAGTCATTCGACACGCCTGCGGATAAGTGTCCCGATCACGCTCAAGCGCGCGTTCTAGTGCTTTGATGGGGATATTCTGGAACTGCGGCCTCAGAATATCGACCACCTGGCCAAAGTTGGTCGTGAACATGTCGTTCGCTTGACCGAGCGCCGCCATGATTCGCCGCACTGTTTCCGGCTGCTGTTCAGCGAACGAGGCCGTCACCGTCGCTACTGTGTAGGGGAATTCTTTGAAGATAGGCACTTCATGAGCGCAGTCCAAGAACAGCTCGGCGAAACCTTCCAGCTCGACCTGATCTGCATCGGGAGCGCTCCCAACGATTACATCCACCTGGTTTGTCCTCAAAGCCGCAATTCTTGCAGCTCCAAGGCCAACGGCCAAGATGCGGAGATCCTTATCGGTGTCTATGCCGACCGATCGAGCAAGGTACCTGGTATACTGCGCCGGCCCGCCGCCGATCGTCGACGCGCCAATTCGCGCGCCGCGGAGCGCCTTCAGCTTCTCCTCCAAGCTGCTTGCGCCAGAGACACCCGTCTTTGACATCCAGTCCTTACGAGCCGCAATCTGCATTGCGAGCCCCCCGGTAAACGCGCCAACCGTAAGACTCTTGATGCCTTTGTCATAGGCGATGACTGGATCGGTGGAAGCCACTCCAGCGAACCGTGCCTCATTGTTTGTAAGGGCGACCATAGCGAGTGGTCCGCCTTGCACTTGGCGCATCTCGGCGGCGATGCCGTTCTTCGCCCAAAGCCCAGTCGCATCGGCGATGTAAATAGCGGCGTATGACAGACCAGGCGCCGAATAGACGCCCTTCAGAGTTATGGGCTGCTGAGCAGAAGCCTGCTGAAGAAGCAGTGGGCTTAGTGTGGCCGCAGCGGCCCCTTGGCAGAAGGATCGACGTCCAATCATGACAATTCTCCAGTGCTAGACGAAGCGCGCGATCGCTTCCCGATGCGTCTCATATTTGAACCGCTTGCGAAGAGCTCGTCTTCCAGCGGATCAACTTTCCTTCCAAATGGCTCAAGCCGAGGTTCGCCGCAAAAACTATCCCGACCAGCAGAATGATACCCGCGAACAGCGCCGGGGCATCATAAGTCTGAGATGCGTACAAAATAAAAAACCCGAGGCCCTCGTTGGATCCTATGTATTCACCGATCACTGCGCCAATCACCGCGTATGGCACCGCGGTTTTGAGCCCAAGGAAGATCTGATCCGCGGCTGCGGGCAAAATAACGCGCGAGATCGTCTGGGGCCATGAAGCTCCCATCAAACGAGCGAGCCTTACCAGCTCCTCGTTAACTGCGCGCAGTCCAGAGTAGGTATTGAAGAAAACCAGAAAGAAGCTAGCTAGAAAAACCACTGCTACTTTGGACGACATTCCTAATCCGAGCCACACAATGAAAACCGGCGCAAGTGCGATCTTCGGGATACTATATAAGCCAATAATGAAAGGCTGGAGCGCATCCGAAAGGAACTGTGATCGACCCAGCACAAAGCCGAGCACTAGCCCGAAGACAGCGCCAAGAAAGTAACCAATCAAGATTTCTTGGAGAGTGACCCAAATGTGCCGGTAGATGGTCGGCTGACTTATAAGCTCCATAAGTTTCGCCGCGACCAACGTAGGGCGGCTAAAATAGGGCAGCTGCGCCTCAGATACCCCCCACTGCCATCCCAAGATCAGCGTGAGCAGCAGGCTGAGCTGCGTCATCAGAACGTAATAACGCCTCATCGAGCGAGGGCGAGCCCTCCCCTTCGCCGCCGGCCTATCGAGAGCGGCCAAATCGACCATTATCGTGCACCTGGAGTAAGTGATAGTTCATTTGCACTTCTTCCGTATAGCTGACCGCCCTCTTCCTTCACTTCGTAGACTTTAATCTCAAAGCCTGGGCAGTTTACCCCTCGGCCATCGGATAAACGGAAGGTGAACACGTGGAGTGGACAACGAACCATCGTGTCGTTAGCCGTGAGTTCACCAGCCATCATTGTTGCTTTCATATGGGGGCATGCCCTTTGAACACCCCGATAGCCCGTCTTTGTCTTGAAAACTATGATTCCTTCTCCGGCGATGCTGCTACGTGCCGGAAACTTGTTGGTCTCCGCGCTTACGCCCGGGAGCTGCGACCAGGACTGTTCGCTCATAGGAACTCTCCTCTATTGCACTTCAAGCTGCGAGCGGACGCGCCCCTGCAACTTCTCGGAACCGCGATTTCACGAAATCAGGCTCCAGGCGAACAAGAAGCAGTCCGACCTGCATGGTGAATTGGTTGTCTAGGAAGCAAGCGTAGAGTGCTTCAAGAGCTTCGTGCAGCGAGAGATCTTGCTTAATTCGCGTCGCGTGGAACAGGTCCTGCAACTCGAGAGCCCGCTCGATGTCTAGCCGTTCGGCCGATGAAAGGTCCCAAGTTGCTGGGCCGAGAGCCTCGACAAGGGCGCTCAGAAACTCGCGCTGTCCCGAAGAAAGCACCTGCGCGGCGCTGGGCACATGGTCCTCAGCTATCTGAAGGAACCAGTTAGACTCGTCTTGCCCGAGGGTCATGTTAGCTTCAAAGCGCTTACCGGCCTTAAAGGTCAGGATCGGGACGACGCGGCGGTTAGCAACACGGGTTTTCGTGTAGCAGTCGAGCATCAGGAATTCCCCGTCTTCAACCTTGAAGACCGTGATATCGGCTGGTTTTCCAGCTTCCAGGGTGCCTGCGCGGTCTCTTATCGAAATTGCTTGTGCAGCTGTGGAGGTCACTCGCGCTACGACATCTGGCAACGACATGCCGAGCTTGAGCATCGCTCCCATGACATTAGCCAGCGACATTACGGGTCGCACTACATTGAATTGTTGAAGGTCAGAACTAATCGTGTGGGGAATCAGGCCCTGCGCAAACGCCTTCTCGGCCACGTCCCACGAGAAGTTATAGCCCCCGAAGCCAAGATCAAACAGGACGCCGCGCTTCTGTGCTTCCCTTACGACTTTCAGAACTTTGCCGTTCTCATCAATAACTTGACCGAGATTACCATGATAAAGATGGGTAATCATATCTCCTGCCTCAGCGATTTTGAAGGCTTCAGGCGCAAGCAAATGTTCCGGATTTTGCAGCTGGAATTCGCCGATGTGCATGTATAGCGGCAGGCCCAAGATCTCTGCCAGTCCCTTTGTCAAACGGAGGGTGCCGGGGCCGTAATCCCCCATAGCATTACATTTGATATAGCGGAGCATATCTTTGTTTTGCTTGGCGAAATCTACCCACTGGGTTATCGGGACATTACCAAGTGTTCTTACGTTGCCTTCGATGAAATTGAGCCCAAGCAAGCCCATGGGGCGGATGAAAGCCCCCGCATATAGCGTCGTCTCAAGCCTGTCGCGCAAGTCCATGAACTGATCAAGAACGCCAATTCCAGGTCCCCCAGCGTCTACGAATGACGTCACGCCCTGATGGACGCCAATGGTATCCGGGTTGGAGAACCCTAGCGTGCCATAGGCGTGGACGTGTATGTCAACCCAGCCGGCCGACACGTAATTTCCAGAGACGTTGATAACCTCAGTGGCAGGATCAACAGCGCGGCTGCCCACAAAGGCTATCTTGCCGTCTTCCACATGGACATCCGCAACACGGTTGAAACCGGTCACGTCATCGATGACGTGACCGCCGCGCAGAACAAATGAGCGCTTGCTGTTCACTACTGAACCCTCTTAAAAGTTGATGGACAACCAATAAACGACAGTGATACATCACAGTCGTATCTTGTCAATCCGGCAGAACAGAATCGAGTGGCCATGATTTCGAAGGTGGACCGCTACTCATATCTCCCACTTATAGACCGGCCGCGGCTCGAGATGCCGAATGGATCGCGGGTGGCGTTCTGGATTGCGCCAAACATTGAGTTCTACGAGCTGCGGCCGCCGGAAAACCAAGGTCGCCCGATTTGGCCGCGCCCAGCACCAGACATCTTGAGCTACTCGCAGCGGGACTACGGAAACCGGGTTGGGGTCTGGCGTGTCTTAGAAGCCCTCCAACGTTTTGGCCTGCGCGCGAGCGTGTCCCTGAACGCAGCAATGGTGGACCACTTACCCCATGTGGTGCAAGCGTGCGTCGACGCGAAATGGGAGCTGTTCAGCCACGGCATTTATAACACACGCATCATCTCTGAGATGACAGACGATGAAGTGAGAGCCGTGATCAAAGACAGCGTAGAAACCATCAGCAATTTTTCTGGGCAGCCGGTACGTGGGTGGCTGGCTCCCGCGATCAGTGCAACAGAGACGTTTCTCGACCTTTTGCCCGAGTTTGGGATAACATACACAATTGACGTTGTTCCTGACGACCAACCTGTTCCGATACGCTCCGCATCGGGTAAGCTGATCGCGGTCCCCTATTCCACCGAAATCAATGACATCCGCGTAATGGGCTTTCGCGGATGCTCGGCCGGCGATTGGGCAGACATGATGAAAGCGGCCTTCGACCAACTTTATCTCGAAGGTCAGGACAATCCTATGGTCCTTTGCATGCCGCTACATCCATATGTAGTCGGTCAACCGCATCGGATTCAAGCATTGTACGATGTTCTGAGACACGTCACGTCTCACGAAGGCGTGTGGCATGCCACTGCGGGCGAAATCGCCGATTGGTACTACGACAACTACTATTCTTAAGCACGCGCCGAACTGGGAAACAGCAAATGACGAACGGACGCTTGGATTACCCCCGGCGAGGCCCCGGTCTCGATCATGAGTGGTTTGATTTCCGTTCGTCAACGGACGGCACTATCCAGTGGCCGCGCGGCCGCGTTGCAGTGTGCATCAACATTCCGGTGGAATTCTTCCCACTTGATTCGCACGCGCCCCCGGTGCGTCCGGCTGGTGGTCTAGACCGTGGCTACCCAGACTTTTGGAGCTACAGCAATAGGGACTACGGCTTACGGCTTGGCATTTTCAGGCTAATGCGCGTGCTTCAAGCTTATGGTGTGAAAGCCACTGCGCAAGTTCAAGGAAATGCGGCGCTGATTTATGGACGGGTCATTGAAGAAATTCAGAAATGCGGCTGGGAAATCGCCGCCGGCGGCTTTGACATGGGACGACCTCATCACGGGCTGCTTAGCGAGGAGGAAGAGCGCGATCTCATAGTTTCCACCCGCACTATTCTATCATCGATGGCTGCATCACCGGTTCACGGGTGGGCTTCACCAGGCCAACTCGAGTCTAACCGCACCTTGGATCTTATATGTGAGCAAGGCTTCAAGTATATTTTCGACTGGGCGAACGATGACGCACCTTATTGGATTAAGACGCGCTCCGGGCCAGTGGTCTCCCTCCCGAGTCTTGTTGAGCTATCTGACCGCTTTTGCATGGTGCATCACACGCACTCAGTCGCGAGCTATGTAGCGCAGGTCTTACAAGCCTACGAACATCTAAGTCAGGAAGCAACTGCACATGGCAGTGCTAAGATGCTCTCGCTCTCGGTGTCGCCCTGGGTGATGGGCTACCCTCACCGGATCAAGGGTCTTGATGAAATTTTGCAGCATCTCGTGGGTTCTGACAATGCCTGGTTTGCAACGGCCGGGGAGGTAGCCCAGGCCTTTGCGAAGCATTCGCCGTACGAACAATAGCAGAGACAGATAGATCTAATTTCCGCTCTGCCACGACGTGCTAGCACACGAAACCGCATCCTAGGAAAGACTGTTTTTGGTATCGCAATGGTTAGAAAATGCGCCGGTGTGCTTCTCTTCGTACTAACCCTAGAGGCGCTCACGCGCCTTGAGGTTGTGCCGCGGATCTACTTGCCTTACGCTAGCGATGTGCTACTTCGAATGGGAGAGCTTCTGGTTGACCCTTCGTTTCTTCGACATCTAGCCGCGACAGTCGCCACCTGGACGTTGGCGCTCGGTGTCGCCATCTGCATCAGCGTTCCGCTTGGCATTCTTCTCGGATTGTCAGACACGTCTTACAGAATGGCTTCTCCGATAGTGGAATTCATGCGCCCCATTCCAGCGGTCGCGCTTATCCCTCTGGGCATCATGCTCTGGGGCCAGGGTGTAATGATGAAGGTCATCCTAGCGGCGTGGGCAAGTGCATGGCCAATTCTTTACAACACGATCTACGGCGTGCATGACGTAGATCAAGTGGGAGTTCACACGGCAGAAACGCTCGGTCTGCACAGAACTGCCGTTATCCGTAGAGTGATCGTTCCAAGTTCAGGGCCGTTCATATTCAATGGCATTCGTATTTCGGCATCTATTGCGCTGATTGTCGTGATTGGCACAGAACTGTTAGCGTCCTCCGACGCTGGTATAGGATCTTATATCCTGTTCGCCTCAGCAAATGGCGGAAACGCCGTTTCAGTCCTAGCGGGTAGTGCCATTGCTGGGATGCTAGGCGTCTGCGCCAATTCAGTTCTTAACGTCATCGACTCTCGTTATTTTCGGTGGCGTTTGGGAAGCGATCAAGACACCTTGGCCTAGGAGATCAATCTCTTGAAGCACGCGAGCGCGATCCACGGGAGAAACCTGCTGCTCGCCGCAGTCCCGCTACTCGGGCTTCTGGCTGTATGGCAACTTTCCACATCTTATTATGCCTCCATCTACTTTCCTACGCCTACAGCAATTGCAACGCGATCGCTCGAACTGTGGACTTCAGCCGACCAGCGGCAAATGTTCTTAGGAGATGTTGTTTTCACCGACATCCTCCCAAGTGTTGGACGTCTTCTCTTGGGTTGGATGATCGGCGGAATCGTCGGAATTGGAGCAGGCTTTCTGATTGGAGGCTATAAGACGGTTTCGGACTTTATCGACCCCGTACTGCAGTTTTTGAGGGCAATTCCGGGACCTGCCCTCGTACCCGTGTTCATTGTTCTATTTGGAACAGGCACCAGTATGCGAGTGGCTCTCATTGCCTTTGGGTCGCTCTGGCCGGTCCTTCTCAACACGATCGAGGCTGCGCGGACGGTTGATGAGGTTAAGATCGCAACAGCGAAAGTCCTCCGACTGCCCCCCCTGGCTCGCTTCCTTAGGATAGTGGTTCCTGCTTCTTTACCCAAGCTCTTTGCTGGCTTACGTGTTTCCCTGTCGCTGGCCGTCATTCTCATGGTTGTCAGCGAGTTGGTGGCGAGCACCAACGGAATTGGCCACAGCATTCAGACAGCGCAAATGATGTTCCTCTTGACCGATGTCTGGAGCGGAATTCTGCTGTTGGCTTTGATTGGATCGGGATTGAACGCTGTTTTCGTCGCTATCGAGGCACGTGCGCTCAAGTGGCACGCCGGATCCAAGGGCCGCTCACCGTGATAGAGGATGGGAGTCTTGCTGTTAATTAAAAACCTCCATCACGAGTACTCTCGTGGCAATGTCGTTACTGAGGATGTTTCGTTTGAGGTAAGCGAGGGCGAGTTCGTGTCGATCGTTGGACCGTCTGGTTGCGGAAAGACGACGCTCCTGAAGATTCTGGCCGGCCTGTTAACGCCTTCGTCGGGAACTCTCACGCTCCGCGGAGAGCCCATTCGCGGTGTTCCTCGCGGCTTAACGATGGTCTTCCAGGAATATAGCCGGTCGCTTTACCCGTGGTCCACTGTGGAACACAACGTCGAACTGCCGTTACGGTACCAGGAAATGTCTGCCAGCGATCGCGCGCAACGCGTTGCCGAGAGCCTCGATGCAGTGGGTTTGGACGGTAAGGGCAAGCACTACCCTTGGCAGCTATCTGGAGGCATGCAGCAGCGAGTGGCGATTGCACGAGCACTGGCTTACCGGCCAGCTCTGCTTCTTATGGACGAGCCCTTTGCGTCTGTCGATGCTCAAACCCGCTCCGACCTTGAAGATCTTGTTGCCGACATTAGACGGCGGTTCGGTATAACCGTTGTTATAGTGACTCATGATATCGATGAAGCGGTGTATCTTTCCGATCGTGTTGTCGTTTTGTCCCGCAGCCCCACAGTGGTGCTTGCAGAAATCACCGTTGGGATCACGGGCACGCGAGACCAAGTCAACACCAAATCTACAGAGCAGTTCGGCGCCAAGCGACTGCAGATTGCCAAGTTAATCCGGCGGGCTACTCCTGCTTGATTAGAGCTGTCAGGGCAGAATCACTCCGAAACAGAAACGGGGTAAAACGATGATTGGTTTAGACGCAAATTTAATGGTCGTCATCGGACAGGTGCTTCTAGGTGTTTAGTCCCAGAAAGTGATTGTACGGAAAGCCGTCGTCTTTTTCGCGAGGAGTTATGGGGCACGTTTTACACGGGAGCGCCCGCACGACAGAGGCGGTCCGTCGAGCAGTACAGCGGAGTGAAGAGAGTATAAGGGCTTTGGCCAAGCGCCATGGCATTAGCCCAACGACGGTTCAGAAGTGGCGCAAACGCAGCTTCGTCGTCGATCTGCCGATGGGACCCATCGAGGTGCGTTCAACCGTCTTGTCCGTCGAAGAAGAGACGATGATCGTCGCGTTCGGGCGGCATACGCTGCTGCCGCTCGATGATTGCCTCTATGCGCTGCAATCGACGATCCACAACCTCTCCCGGTCATCCCTTCATCGCTGCCTTCAGTGCCACGGCATCATCCGCCTGCCCGAGATAGAAGGCGACAAACCTGCAAAGCAAAGATTCAAGGTCTATCTGATTGGCGACTTCCACATCGACATCGCCGAGGTTCGCACCAAAGAAGGAAAGCTCTTCCTTTTTTAGCGATTGACCGCACCTCAAAGTTGGCCTACGTGCAATTCCACGAGCAGGCTGAACGGCCAACGGCGGTGTCGTTTCTCGAAGCGCTGACCGAGGCTGTTCCTTATCGGCAGCATACTATCCTGACTGACAACGGCATCCAGTTCGCCGACCTGCCACGCAACAGGAACGGATGGACAGCCCGTTACAAAGTTCTCCGCTTCGATCAGATATGCCATGAGAACGATATTGAACATCGGCTAACCAAGCCCAACCACCCATGGACCAACGGCCAGGTGGAGCGTATGAACCGCACCCTCAAAGAAGCGACTGTCAAACGCTACTACTACGACAGCCACGACCAACTCAGGCAACACCTTCGGCTATTCGTAGACGCATACAACCATGCGCGGCGGCTGAAGACCCTGCACGGGCTCACGCCCTACGAATACATCGCAAAAATGTGGACAAAAGAGCCTACAAGATTCAAGTTGGATCCGTACCGCTTCTCTTCGGGACTAAACACCTAGGCACCTTGTACGTAGTAACTGCCGTCAAGCGATTCATGATCAGAGGTACTGCCACAGTAGCCATGTCAGCTCGAGGCGTTCCGATGCCCGCCGTTGCATTCGCCGCTGGCACGCTGGTCCAAAGCGCTGGTGGCTTGTTGCTCATCTTGGGTCTTTATGTTCGCTTCGCTGCATTCGGATTGATCGCCTTCACCGTTGTGGCGGGGATTATCGCCCTAAACTTCTGGGACAAGAGGGGCGAAGCTCGGTCGGGCAATATAGCTTCTTGGCAGACCAACCTGGCAGTAATTGGTGGCTTACTGCTCGCCTCTGCCAGTTCATGATTGCAAGCGGTGCCCTCGGAGAGAGCATCGCATCCATCACCTACACTCGCCCACGGTATCCAAGCGGCTGCGTTAGCAGCTCGTTGGCCCCATAATCAGCTGCTTCGAAATTCGTGGACGTTACAACCGTGGCGGGCTGCGCTATCCCAGCGACTTAACCGATGAGGAATGGCAACTCGTCGAGCCACTAATTCCTCCCGCCAAACGCGGCGGCGACAAGCGCACAGTGAACATACGCGAGGTCGTGAATGCGCTCATGTATGTTTTGTCCACGGGCTGCCAGTGGCGTGCGGTTCCGAAAGACTTGCCTCCGCGCTCGATCGTGCACGGCTATTTTGATCTGTGGGACTGGGACGGCACGCTCAATCGAATCCATTACGCATTTTACGTGAAATGCCGCGAAACGATCGGACGGGAAGCCAGCCCCACCGCTGCCGTTATCGACAGTCAAAGCGTCAAAAGGGCTGAAAAAGGGGGGCTTCGATCGATCCGCCGGGGTACGACGCTGGCAAGCAGATCAAGGGCAAGAAGCGTCACATCCTCGTCGACACGCAAGGCGTGCTGATCCATTCAATAGTGCACGCGGCTGACATTCAGGACCGCGACGGTGGCGCGCTGGTGATGGCGACGATGTTCGGTATGTTTCCGTTTCTGCTGAAGCTCTACGCCAACGGCGGCTATCAGGGGCCGCTGTTTCGCGCCGCCATAAAGAAAATCATGGCGCGGGTGAACGTGGAGATCGTCAAGCGTTCGGATGCGGCGAGGGGCTTCGTAGTCTTGCCGAAGCGATGGGTTGTAGAGCGCACCTTCGCATGCCGCAGGCTCGCCAAAGACTGGGAGTGCCTGAACCGAAAGAGGCTCGCCTTCCTGCATTTGGCCTCCATTAGGATCATGCTCCGAAAGCTATGCAATCCAGCGTGAACTCTCCGGACAGACTCTTAGGGTTGGCCAGACTGCGCGTCGTCATTCAAAATAGAACATCAGAGCGGCGTGAGCATTAGAGGCTCGGGCTGGTTTGATAACTATTATGCCGCTTGTCCGCGGCGGCCTGCTGCCCCTAGCGCTGACGCGCCGCGAACTTAAGCGCTCCTGGCGGGCTCATGAGCCCTAGATAAGTATTAGGCATTGATTTCAACGACATACATTTTCTTGTCTTTATTCTTTCTGGCGCGCCATTTCTCCAAACTTGCAGACAGTCTCCCGCAATCAGCCTCCGCGTCGCGGAGCTCACCGTGAGGAATTTGCGGGGAGGAATTTGCGCGACATCTTGAAGGCGTTGTAATCGGCGCTCCGGGGGCGCTGTCGCGCCTGATGACACATTGGATGCAGCCCGCAGAAAAATGGCCAGATCGAGTGCGTCCAGCCACATCTTTCGAACAAAAGCTTACCGTAATGCGCGACGTTTTTTACGCGTGTCCCCGTCCAGGGGAATTTCCCCTTTGGCGCTTTGGAATCATTCGGCCATTTGCGGCTTGTGCGCATGATCGACGCTGAAATCCACCGCGACGGATTTCGAACGATCACGTGACAGCAACATGTAGGCGGTCGGCACTACGAACAGCGTCAGCAGCGTGCCAAAGGTCATACCCCCGACAATCACCCAACCCACTGATCGCAAGCCCATCGCTCCGGCGCCATTGGCGAGTGCGAGCGGTATCGCCCCGCCGACCATTGCGCCCGTGGTCATGAGGATCGGACGCAAACGCAGGGACGCCGCCTCAGTGATCGCTTCACGCACGCTGCGTCCCTCATTCTGCAATTGGTTGGCGAACTGAACAATGAGGATGCCGTGTTTCGTAATAAGGCCGATCAGCGTTACCAGACCAATCTGGCTATAAATGTTTAGCGACGTGCCTGTGAACATCAGTGCGGCAAGAGCGCCTGTCATCGATAATGGTACGGTGAACATGATGATGAGCGGATCAACAAAGCTCTCGAACTGCGCCGCAAGCACGAGAAAGATAAAGCAGAGCGCCAGCAAGAAGATGAAATACAGACTGCTGCCTGATTCTCTAAACTCCCGTGAAACGCCCGAGTAATCATAGCGGGCCGTCTCCGGCAAAGCGCGCTCGGCCGCCTTTTGCATCACATCCAAAGCTTCTCCGAGCGCATAGCCCGGCGCCAGATTGGCCGTAATCGTTGCGGCGCGGAACTGATTAAAGCGGTTCAGCTCTTTCGGCGCTACAGTTTCCTCAACCTGCACAAGGCTGGTGAGCTGGTTCATAGAGCCGTTACGTCCGCGAATGTAGATGTCGGCGAGATCTCCTGGCGTCTGCCGCGCATCGGCATCAACCTGCACCACGACGTCATATTGCTCCCCGTTCTGAATGAAGCGAGTAACGCGACGTCCGCCCAGCAGCGTTTCCAACGTGCGCCCCACGGTCAACACGCTCACGTCGCGGTCAGCTACGCGTTCACGGTCAACATCAACTTGCAATTGCGGCTTGTTGAGATCGAGGTTGCTGTCCAGATTCACAAAGCCCGGGTAGTTGCGAACTTCCGCCGAAACTTTGTCTACATATTCTTCAAGTTTCTTGTAGCTGTCGCCGGTCTGGATCACGAACTCCACGGGTCGGGAGCGAGGATTTTGGCCAAACGAACCGGGATTGTTTACGGAGGCGCGCACGCCTGAGATTCGCGCGAGCTTGGGTTGCAATTCAGCCGCTATCTCCATCTGGCTTCTCGTGCGCTCCCCCCAGGGCTTCAGGCGTGAAAACGATACGAGCTCATTAACTGACCGCCCTCCGGTAATAACAAAATACGCCTCGACCTCCGGAATATCCTTGAGCAAGGTTTGCATCTGGCCAGCGTAGCGATTGGTGAAATCAATCGTGGCGCCTTCCGGGGCGAGCCCTGTCGTGAACAATACGCCGCGATCTTCAATGGGCGCGAGTTCCGACTTCAGGTTCGTGAATATGTAATAGCCACTTGACGTGACCCCGAGGGCCACGACCATCATGACCACCGGCCTTAACAGAACCGCGCCGAGCGCCTTCTGATAGCCCTGGTTCAGCGCGACAAACACCGCTTCAATCGCTTTGTAAACCCGCCCGTGGCTTTCGTGCGACTTCAGCATTTTCGAGCACATCATCGGGCTCAAGGTCAATGCGACGAAGCCCGATACGAGAACGGCGCCAGCAAGCGTGAGCGCGAACTCGGCAAACAGTTTTCCCGTGCGCCCTGGCGAAAAAGCCACTGGAGCGTAAACGGCGGCAAGCGTCAGTGTCATAGCAATGACCGCGCCCGATAATTCCTTGATGCCCACCATGGCCGCGCGTACAGGCGCAAGCCCTTCCTCGATATGTCTGTGGATGTTTTCCAGAACAACAATGGCGTCATCGACGACGAGTCCTATCGCCAGCACCATGGACAGGAGCGTCAATGCATTGATCGAAAATCCCAACATCGACATGATGGCGAAGGCGCCGATCAAGGATATGGGAATAGTGACGAGCGGAATGATGGTAGCCCGGAATGTCCGAAGGAAGACGAAAATCACGATCACAACCAGCACGGCCGCTTCAGCAATAGTTTTGTAGACTTCCTTGATAGATTCTTCGATGAACACCGAGCGATCGTAGCTGATCTCTATGTTCATTCCGGCGGGCAGATCGCGCTTCACCTGCGGCATCACTTTGCGCAGCGCCAGAGACACGTCCAGCGGGTTGGCTGTCGCCTGTTTGATGATGCCAAGGATCATCGCAGTTTCATTGTTGAATGAAGACGTGCGTCGCTCGTCCTGCGGCCCCAATTCCACTTTTGCCAGGTCGCCCAGATAAACCGGGAAACCGTCGACGTCCTTCACGACGATACGGCGGAACTGCTCTGGCGTAGAAAGCCCTGTGCGCGACAGAACGGTGAATTCGCGATCAGGCCCCTCAATCCGGCCCGACGGGACTTCAACGTTCTGCTGACGCAACGCGGTCTCGATATCCTGAACTGTGAGGTTGTGCGAAACGAGTTTCGAGCGGTCGACCCAGATGCGCATCGCGTAGCGGCGTTCGCCGTTTATTCGTACTTCGGACACGCCGGGCAGGTTCTGCAATTGGTTTCGAATATAGCGGCTTGCATAGTCCGATAGCTCAAGCGCCGTGTGCCGGTCGCTGACAAAAGCGATATTGATGATGGCCTGCGCATCCGCCTCGACTTTGGCGATCACAGGCTCTTCTGTTTCGGCAGGTAATTGCTTGCGAACGCGCCCCACTCGATCACGCACGTCATTGGCCGCTGAATCGGAATCGATGCCGAGCCGGAAACGCACGGTGATCTGGCTTTGCTCCGGGCGACTGTTGGATGCGATCGTCTCGATGCCGGCAATGCCGGCGATGGACGCTTCCAGCACTTGCGTGATCTGGCTTTCGATAATCTCGGCGCTGGCGCCGGGATAGCTGCTCGTCACATTGACGACGGGCTGATCAATGTTTGGATATTCACGTACAGTAAGCGATTTATAGGAGACGGCGCCACAGGTCAGAATGAGAAGACTGAGGACTGTTGCGAAGACGGGACGACGAATGAAAAAATCAAAGATGCTCATTTGGAAGCTCCCGCCGCAGTGGGAACAACCTGCACAGCCACACCATCACGCAGGCGCTGCTGGCCCGAGGTGATGATCATGTCGCCTTTCGAAAGCCCCTTCCGGATTTCGACCTTGCCCGGCAAGCGCAATCCCAGAACAACTTCGCTCTGCACGGAGCGACCGTTTACGAGGCGATAGACGAGGGTCTTTCCACCAGACGGAAAGATGGATGATTCAGGAACGATGAGCGCATCTGGTCGCTCCTCTATGACAACGCGTATGCGCGCGAAAGACCCTGGCGCCAATGCGCTGTTGGTGTTGGGCACCCGCGCTCGCAGCCTGATGGCGCGTCCATTGACGTCAACGCTCGGGTCAATAGCGTAGATGCTGCCCTCAAACGTCACATTGGGCGCGGAATCAGAAGAAACAACGATTGATTGGCCGACGCGGACCCGCGACGCATGGATCTCGGAGACACGAAAGTCCAGCTTCAAAGTATCGAGATCGACGAGATCCACGATCTTCTGTCCGGGAATGACATAAGCGCCGGCGCTGATCGTGCGCAGGCCAATGATTCCGGACAAAGGCGCGATGAGCGTCGCTTTCTGGAAGCGTGCGTCCGCGAGCGCAAGATTGGCCTGCGCAGCGCGCAGAGCGGCGCTGGTCTCGTCACGTGCGCGCTGGGTTCCGCTGCCGACGCTGGCGAGCGTCTGGGCGCGCTCCTGATTGGTTTGCGCCAGTTGAAAATCAGAGGAAGCCTTGTCGAGTTCTGCTTTAAGAATTGTCGCGTCCAACTCGATGAGGGTGTCGCCCGCCTTCACCCTTTCGCCTTCACGGAAATGGATGTTGGAGACACGGCCTGCAATTTCCGTCGCGATGCCCACTGATTCGTTGGGCTGCAATGTTCCGACCGCCCTGATGTCCTCTACAATTAGGCCAGTCTCAACAGCCTCAGCCTCAACCGCAGCTGCGCTGACGGCGGAACGACCGCTTTGAGCGGCGACCGGGGCGGCGGAAAAAGCTAACGCAAGTGTAAGTGCAGGCGGAGCTGCCAGCGCAAAACCAAGCATCAGGCGACCGAGCGGGGCGAACAGCGCAGAAGGGCTTTTGGACGCAGATGGCCTGATGTTCAGCATGTCTGTCTAACTCTTTCGAATGTCGCGTATTATTGGAATCTTCGCGCGATTTTTCATCATCATACATCCAAAGCGCGACTGTTCAATCTCGCTCAAGCGTTCATGCGTCATTCGATGGGGACTAAAACACTGGGGATGGCCCTCCCCACAGGTTTTCGGGTGACGCGGACTTGGCTTTGTGCGCCACTCAGCCCCCGCAACGGCCACGCGAATGAAGTCGGCAAAATCGTGCATGGGCTTGGCTGCGCTCCGCTGCGGGTTATGAGCAGTCGCAAATGAAAATAGAGCGGGGCGCCCCCGACGAAGTGTTCCACGGAATGGGATAATGTCACCTTAAACAGCAGAAGACACATTTCCGGTTGAAATGCGGATGGACGCCCAAAAATCAGGTGAGCATAACGACTCGTGCGAGGAACGGCTCGAAGCCTTGCGGAAGCCCTTCTTATCGCGCGAAAGCCGGGTGGAGTTTGGTGATCGGGTTGCGGGGTCGATCATTCCCGGCGCGGGTGATGTCCGATGTCAATCATGCCCTCGTTCCTGAGCAGCCGCCAGAATTGCAGCCCATCCATAAGCGCTGCACATGGCCTGTTGACGAGGCAAGGGGCATCCTGCCCTGAGGAATGGCAAGCTGCTTTCTTTCTGTGGGTTTTGCGCGTTTTCGGGCATCTGTCTGTCCATTATTCCGCCTTGTGAGCAATGGCTTGCGCTGTCATCCTGAGGGTCTTGCGGCACTAGAGGAGACAAAAATGGCGCGCGTTTGGGATCGGTATCTGACGGAATCGGACATTGCGCATCTGGCGCAGGCGACGGATCGCCGGGTCGGCTTTGGGCAAAAGCCGGCGCTGTTGCTGATCGATCTTTACCGCGCGGTGTTTGGCGACAAGCCTGAGCCGATGATGGAGGCTATCAGGACGTGGCCCTCAAGTTGCGGCATGGCGGGCTGGAATGCGCTTCCCCATATCCAGAACCTTCTTGAAGGCGCGCGTGCTGCTGGCATTCCTGTCATTCACATCACGATGCTGGCCGATTCAGGCATGCTGGGCTGGTATGACGCGGCCCATCGCGCCAGCGGGGGGGCGGCGGGCGGCGGGCGCGCAAGCGTGATGGACGAGGCGGCGCTCGCCCGCAAGAAGCGCTCGGCGGACATCGTCGACGAGGTGAAGCCGATCCCCGGAGAGGTTGTGTTGCGCAAGACGGCGCCCAGCGCCTTCTGGGGCACGCCGCTGGCCGGGCATTTGACGTTCCTTGGAATCGACACGCTGATCGTGGCGGGGGAAGCCACCAGCGGCTGCGTGCGCGCTTCGGTGGTTGAAGCGGCCTCGCATCGCTATCGCGTGCAGGTGGTCGAGGAATGCGTGTTTGATCGCCATGAGGCCACGCACGCCATGAATCTTTTCGACCTGCATCAGAAATACGCCGACGTGATTTCTGTCGCCGATGCGCTCCGCCATCTCGGCCAGAAGAGCTGGTCAGAGCAAGTCCAAGAGTCAGTACGCGCGCCTGCGCTCGCCTGAGTTCGGGTCGCCCGCAGACATATCCGGTTCGTGCCGGATATGTCCGCTCCTTTTGCTACAAGACGAAGGCTGACGTGGCGGTGATCGGAAACGCACGCTCCAGACCTCAGCCATGCGCCCGCATTGAGCGCGTTGACCGTGCCGTATCCGTAGTTCTCGCTGTAATGAAGGCCGCCGCCGTTCCAGTTCGAAGCGCCATTCCATTTCCAGGTGGAGCCTTCGTAGGACGTCAGGCGGGTATAAAGACCCCCGGCTCCAATGGCCGAATAGGGGAGGATGTCTTGAACGTTGCGCCCGCCAAGCGTCTCGTTGGCGTCTAGAACAATGGGACGGCGCTTGCAGTAACAGGGCCGGCCGCAGAGGTTCCCCCGAACCCATTGGCGTAATAGCCCTCAGCGGCCGAGCCGCGTTCCGCAGCGAGAAATAAAATCTTTTATTAACAAATAGATAAGCTGTCACATATGTGTTGCGTCGGCGCCTTAGAACCTAGGTGCCGGCCACCGGGCTGGCTTAAAAACGCAGAGGCGTATCATGAACCTGCAGAAGATTTTCCGCTCCGCTCTCATCGCTGGCGCAGCGCTTGGCTCGATCGCGAGCGCGCACGCTCTCGACATCACGGGCGCTGGCGCAACGTTCCCTTATCCGATCTATTCGAAATGGGCTGACGCCTACAAGAAAGAGACCGGTACGGGCCTTAATTATCAGTCGATCGGCTCGGGCGCAGGCGTCAAGCAGATCCAGTCCAAGACGGTCGCTTTTGGCGCTACCGATGCGCCGTTGACTGCTGACCAGCTCAGCAAGGACGGTCTCGTTCAATGGCCGCAGGTGATGGGCGCGCTTGTCGCCGTCGTCAACGTCGAGGGCGTGAAGGCCGGTGAGATGGTGCTGGACGGACCAACGGTGGCCGACATCTATCTTGGCAAGATCAAGACCTGGGACGACGCCGCGATCAAGAAGCTGAACCCCAATCTGAACCTGCCCAAAGCCGCGATCACCGTGGTTCGTCGTTCTGACGGCTCGGGCACGACGTTCATCTGGACAAATTACCTGGCTGAAGTCAGCGACGAGTGGAAGTCAAAGGTCGGCTCCGGCACGGCTGTTGAATGGCCCGTGGGCGTTGGCGCACGTGGCAATGAAGGCGTGGCGGGCAATGTCGGCCAGACCCGCAACTCCATCGGCTACGTGGAATACGCTTACGCCAAACAGAGCAAGCTGGTGCATACGGCGCTGGTCAACAAAGCAGGCAAGACGTTGCAGCCGACGGTCGCGACCTTCCAGGCAGCCGCTTCGAATGCCGATTGGGCCAAGGCTCCTGGCTATCGCGTGATCCTGACCAACCAGCCCGGCGACCAGTCGTGGCCGATCACTGCGGGCACGTTCATCCTGATGCACGCCAACCCGACCAATAAGGCCGAGGCTCAATCAGCGTTGAAATTCTTCGCCTGGGCTTTCGAGAAGGGCGACAAAATGGCTGAGGAGCTGGATTACATCCCGATGCCTGACTCCGTCGTCGCGCTGATCAAGCAGACATGGGACAAGGAAATCCAGACCAAATAAGATAAGAGTGGAGAGGGGCAGCCCTCTCCACTTTTCATTGTGATTTGTGTCTCTGGAGACGGTTGTGAATTCCAAAGTTTCGCCCGAAGGGGGACCAGTGACCGACATCGCCATGAAACAGGTCGCCGTCAACGCGGACTCGGCGGATCGCGCTCAGGCTCTTGCGGCGTTCAAGCTGGGCGACCGCGCATTTTACTGGCTCACCCGCTGCGCCGCCATGAGCGTGTTATTGCTGCTGGGCGGAATCATCGTCACCCTGTTCGCAGGCGCTCTGCCGGCGATGGAGGCTTTCGGGTTTGAGTTCTTGTGGACCAGCCGCTGGGCGCCGCAGCTTGAGCCGCAGCCGATTCTGGGCGCCTTAGGGCCGATCTACGGAACGCTGCTGACCTCGTTCATCGCTATGGCTATAGCCACCCCCGTGGGCATAGGCGTCGCGATCTTTCTGACAGAATTGTGCCCCGCCAGTCTGCGCCGGCCAATTGGACTGGCGATTGAACTGCTCGCCGGCATACCCTCAATCATCTACGGCATGTGGGGCTTCTTCGTGCTCGCGCCGTTCCTGACCGATCATTTTCAGCCGGGCATGATCGCCCTGTTTGAGGGCGTGCCGGTGCTGGGGACGCTGTTTGGCGGGCCGCCGTCTTACCTCAGCCTCTTCAACGCCTCCCTCGTGCTGGCGATCATGGTGCTGCCGTTCATCACCGCAATCGCGCGCGACGTGTTCTCCACCGTGCCGCCAATGCTGAAGGAAAGCGCCTACGGTCTTGGCTGCACGACCTGGGAAGTGATGAAGAACGTCGTCATACCCTATACGCGCGTCGGCCTCATTGGCGGCGTAATGCTGGGTTTGGGGCGAGCTTTGGGCGAGACCATGGCCGTGACCTTCATCATCGGCAATTCGTTTCGCATCAACGGCTCGATCTTTGCTCCCGGCACCACGATTTCGGCGGCCATCGCCAGCGAATTCGCCGAAAGCGACGGCGTCCATCAATCGGCGCTGATCCTGCTGGGACTGTTGTTGTTCGTCCTGACCTTCTTCGTGCTGGCCGCCGCCCGTCTCATGTTGCGACGTCTCGAACGCCGTGCGGGGAGCTGATCCATGAACAGTCTCTACGCCTCCCGTCGCCGCCGCGATTTCATCATTCGCGCGCTCTGTTATGCAGCCACTGCGCTTGGGCTCGTCTGGCTTGGTCTCATTCTGTTCTCGCTGTTCGCCAACGGCTTTGCAGGCCTGTCGGTCAATGTATTCACGCAAATGACGCCGCCGCCCGGCGCCTCCGACGGCGGCCTCGCCAATGCAATCTTTGGTTCGGCGGCAATGACGTTTCTGGGTGTGATCGTCGGGGCGCCGCTGGGCATGCTCGCAGGCGCTTATCTTGCCGAATACGGCCGCTATGAAAAGCTGTCCAATGTCGTGCGCTTCATCAACGACATTCTGCTGAGCGCGCCCTCCATCATCATCGGCCTTTTCGTCTATATGGCGGTCGTGAAGCCCACCGGCGGTTTCTCGGGCTTTGCTGGCGCGATTGCGCTTGCCGTCATCGTGGTGCCCGTGGTGGTGCGCACGACTGAGGACATGTTGTTGCTGGTGCCCAACACCTTGCGGGAAGCCGCCTCTGCATTGGGTCTTCCGCGTTCGCTCGTCATCAAGCGGATCGCCTTTCGTGCGGCGCGCGCCGGCGTCATCACTGGCGTGTTGCTCGCCACCGCCCGCGTGGCCGGCGAAACCGCGCCGCTTTTGTTCACCGCTTTGTCGAACCAGTTCTGGAGCGTCAACATGAGCAAGGCGATGGCCAATTTGCCCGTGACCATCAACGCGTTTGTGCAAAGCCCGTATGAAGTCTGGCGCCAGCTCGCCTGGACCGGGGCGCTTATCATCACGCTTGCGGTTCTTGCTCTCAATATCGTCGCCCGCGTTCTCGGCGCGGAAAGGAAATCGAAATGACCGACGTGATGACAGACGACGCGACCAGTACCGAAGCGCCGCTGCACGCGGCTGCGCGCACCCCCAAGGTTGAGATCAACAATCTTGATTTTTATTATGGCGACACGCGCGCGCTGAAAGGCATCAATCTGAAGCTCGAAGCCAATCGCGTCACCGCTTTCATAGGCCCGTCGGGCTGCGGAAAGTCGACGCTGCTGCGCGTGCTCAATCGGATGTATGATTTATACCCCGGCCAGCGCGCGACGGGGCAAGTGCTTCTAGACGGTAAGAACATTCTCGACCCCGGCGTCGATCTTAATCTTTTGCGCGCCCGCGTGGGCATGGTGTTTCAAAAGCCGACGCCGTTTCCGATGACGATCTACGAAAACATTGCCTTCGGCGTGCGTCTTTATGAGAAGATTTCCAAAAGCGAGATGGACGGCCGCGTCGAGGCGGCGCTGAAGGGCGCGGCGCTCTGGGGCGAGGTAAAAGACAAGCTCAACGCCAGCGGCCTGTCTCTCTCTGGCGGCCAGCAACAGCGCCTTTGCATTGCCCGCACAGTGGCTATTCGCCCTGAAGTCATTTTGTTCGATGAGCCTTGTTCTGCCCTTGATCCGATCTCGACCGCCAAGATCGAAGAGCTGATCGACGACTTGAAGACGCGCTACACGATCGCCATCGTCACCCACAACATGCAGCAGGCTGCGCGCGTCTCCGACCGCACGGCGTTCATGTATCTGGGAGACCTGGTCGAGTTCGACGATACGCCGCGCATGTTCACGTCGCCGTCGCAGCAACGCACGCAAGATTATATTACCGGCCGCTTCGGCTGACGCGGGGGACAAATCATGGCCGTTCACACTGTTAAAGCCTACGACGCCGAGCTGGAAGTCATCGGCAGCAAGATCGCGGAAATGGGTGGCGTCGCCGAGAAAATGCTCACCGACGCTATGGACGCGTTGTCGAAGCTTGACGCTGACCTTGCGCGCCGCGTTGTCGAGAACGATCCGCGTCTCGATGCGCTTCAGCGCGAGATTGAGGAGCAGGCGGTGCTGACCATCGCGCGTCGACAGCCGATGGCGGTGGATCTGCGCGAGCTGGTTGGCGCCATTCATATCGCGGGCGACCTTGAGCGCACCGGTGATCTTGCCAAGAACATCGCCAAACGCACGATCAAGATTTCAGCAGACGCCCGCGTACCACGCGCAATCGTCGGCCTCAAGCACATGGGCGAGCTTGCCGCCATGCAATTGAAGGACGTGCTCGACGCCTATTCCCAACGCGACGTTGACCGCGCGCGCATCGTTTGGAGCCGCGACGCCGAGATTGACGCGCTGGAGGATTCCGTGTTCCGGGATCTTCTCACCTTCATGATGGAAGATCCGCGCAACATCACTTTTTGCACACATCTGCTTTTCTGCTCGAAAAACCTTGAGCGCGTAGGAGATCACGCAACCAACATCGCCGAGACGATCCATTACATGCGCACGGGGACGACCATGCCCTCCGATCGTCCCAAGGGCGCGCTATGAGCATTGCGAACGCGCCACGCGTATTGGTGGTCGAGGATGAAGAGTCTTTAAGCTTGTTGCTTGAGTACAATCTGAAGGCCGAAGGGTATATCGTCGAGCGAACCGATAGCGGCGACGAAGCGGAAATTCTGCTGGCGGAGAACCCGCCTGATCTCGTCATACTCGACTGGATGCTGCCAGGGCTCACCGGCGTTGAATTATGCCGGCGCCTTCGTGCGCGCGACGCTACGCGCACCCTTCCCGTGATTATGCTGACCGCGCGCGGCGAAGAGAGCGAGCGCGTGCGCGGGCTTTCCGTCGGCGCCGACGATTACGTCGTCAAACCATTCTCTGTGCCCGAACTCATGGCCCGCGTGCGCGCATTGCTCCGCCGCGTCAAGCCAGAGCGAATTGCTTCAAAGCTTGCTCATGGGCAAATTGAGCTTGATCGCGAAACCCGCCGTGTTCGACGCGCCGCGCGCGACGTGCATCTGGGGCCTACCGAGTTTCGCCTGCTTGAACATCTGATGGAGCGCCCCGGCCGGGTGTTCTCGCGTGCGCAATTGCTCGATTCGGTCTGGGGGCAATCAGCAGAAATCGACGAACGTACCGTGGACGTGCATGTGGGGCGCCTGCGCAAGGCGCTCAGTCGCGGCGCTGAGGCAGACCCGATCCGCACCGTGCGCGGCTCAGGCTATTCGTTTGACGAGACGTTTCGCTAGCTAAAGGCCGCTTATGCGGCATGGACGCAGCGCACTGCGCGTCCGGGCGACAATTCAACATTGGGCGGCGGCGCCGTATCGCATGACTCCAGCTTTGAAGGGCATCGCGGAGAAAACGGACAATTATGCGGCGCTGTCTCCAGCGCCGGCGGTGCGCCAGGAATGGCCTGCAGGCGCGCGCCTTTCATGGCGCCATGCAGATTGGCCGCCAATAGTCCGCGCGTATAGGGATGTTGCGGGTTGGCGATAATGTCGCGCACGCTGCCCGTCTCCACCACTTGCCCTGCATACATGACCGCGATGCGATCCGACACTTCCACGGCGACGCCGATGTCATGCGTGACAAAAATCATGCCCATGCCAAATTCGGCTTGCAATTCCCGCAGCAGGATCAGGATCTGAATCTGCACCGTGGCGTCAAGCGCCGTTGTGGGCTCGTCTGCAAGTAGGAGCTTAGGCCTGCACGCCAGCGCCAACGCTATCATCGCGCGTTGGCGCATGCCTCCCGACATTTCGTGCGGATAGGCGCTCAGGCGTCGCTCCGGCGATGGAATGCGTACGCGCGTCAGCATGTCGAGCGCCCGCGCGCGGCCTTGCGCACGGCTCGCGCCCTCATGGCGCATGACCACTTCCGCTATTTGTTCGCCAATGGTGTAAACCGGATCAAGCGCCAGCATCGGATCCTGAAAGATCATGGAGGCGACGGCGCCGCGATGATTGGCCAAAGCGCGGCCGCCAAGCGTTGTGACATCAATGCCAGCGACGCGCACGTAACCGCTGATCTGCGTGCGGTTTTCCGGCAGCAGACGCAGCAGCGTCTTCAGCGTCACACTTTTGCCAGAGCCGCTCTCGCCCAGAATGCCAAGCGTCTCGCCGGCTTTCAGATCGAGATCGATTCCATTCACCGCATGAACGGTGCGCTCGCCATGAAAGCGCACGTGGAGATCGCGCAATTCCACCAGTTTCTCGCTCATGCGCGCGCCTCAAGTCCGCTATGGCCTGAATGTGGAATATGCGCGTGGCAGGCGGCCAAATGCAATGCGTGCGGCAGAATGTGAAGTACTGGCTGCTCCTCGCCGCACACGTCTTGTGCGAACTTGCAACGGGTATGAAAGCGACATCCCGCCGGCGGGTTGATTGGATTTGGCGGGTCGCCGGTGAGCGGTGGCTCCATCGTGCGTCTGTCGGGATCCATAGACGGCATCGCGGCCAGAAGCGCGCGCGTATAGGGATGAGCTGGCGCCGAGTAGAGCGCATCCACGGGCCCGATTTCTGCGATCTTTCCCAGATACATCACCATCACGCGGTCGCTCATATGACGCACTACGTTGAGGTCATGGGAGATGAAAACATATGTTAGCCCCAGTTCGCTTTTCAGATCGGCCAGCAGATTGAGCACCTGCGCCTCAACCGATTTATCGAGCGCCGATACGGCTTCATCGAGAATGACGATCTTGGGCGAGAAGGCGAGGGCGCGCGCAATGTTGACGCGCTGGCGTTGCCCGCCCGACAATTCGTGCGAATAGCGGCCCGCAAAGCGCCGCGGTTCAAGCCCGACCCTGGAAAGCAGGTCATGGGCCAAAGCCAGAGCTTTGTTGCGCGGCATGCCGTTGACGTGCGGGCCAAAGGCGATCGAATCCTCCATAGTCAGACGCGGATTAAGCGAGGCGTAGGAATCCTGAAACACCATCTGCATTTGGCGCCGCATGTCGCGCACGCTCATCTCGCCGCCAACGCGCTTGCCGTTGAGAATGATTTGACCGCTGTCGGGTTCGATCAAATTCACCAGCAGGCGGGCCGTCGTGGATTTGCCGCAACCGCTCTCACCCACAATGCCCAGGGTCTCGCCGGCGGCGACTTCAAAGCTGATAGAATCCACCGCGCGCACAACGCCCGCGCTGCGTCCAAAAAACCCGCCGCTCAGTGGAAAATGCTTGGTCAGGTCGTTGACCTGAAGGAGCGGAGCGCTCTCTGGCGTCATGATTTCAGGTCCATTGCTGAACGCAATCCATCGGACAAAAGATTAAACGAGATAGAGGTGATAAAGATCATCAGGCCGGGCAGAGCTGCGACCCACGGCTGAACATAAATAGCGTTACGCAAAGTGTTCAGCATCAGCCCCCATTCAGGCTCTGGCGGCTTCACGCCAAGGCCAAGAAACGACAATCCGGATGCCAGGATAAGCGACACGGAAATCAACCCCGTCGCGTAGACGAATACCGGCCCGATTACATTGCCCAAAACATGCACGCGCACGATGGTGAACGAGGACGCGCCGGATGCACGTGCAGCCTCGACATATTCAATGCGTCGCACAGCCGTCGTTACGCTCTCGGCGATGCGGGCGATGGGGGGAATGAACACGACGGTCAGCGACAGCAGCCCGTTAAATATGCCAGCCCCCAGCGCGCCCGAAAGCGCGATCGCCAGCAGCACCGACGGGAAGGCGAAGAACACATCAATCGTGCGCATCAGCACACTGTTGACCTTGCCGCCCAAATAGCCCGCCGTAATCCCGATTACCGATCCGATCAAAAAGGCGATGAATACCGGCGTCACGCCCATCAGCAGCGACAGGCGCCCGCCATAGATCAGGCGCGAGAGCATATCGCGGCCCAGCTCGTCCGTGCCAAGCGGAAATCCCTCTGTCCCGATTGGGCGCAGACGTCGCAGCATTGAAGCGCGATAGGGATCTGCAGGCGCTACTAACGGGGCAAACACGGCCATCAATATCAGCGCCAGCACGACGCAGAGCGCAATCATGGCGACAGGATCGCGTCGGAAACGCCGCATCACGCCGGACCAATAGCCCGGCGACTTCTGGAATGCAGCCTGGTATTGTGCGGGCGCGTGGATCAGGTCGTCGCTCATCAAATCACGACCGTTGCACGCGTGGATCGAGCATTGATTGGACGATATCCACGAGGAGGTTGAGGACGACGAAAATCATGGCGAGCGCCAGAATGGCGCCTTGCAGCAGCGGCAGGTCGCGCTGAAAAATAGCCTGGCCCAGCAGAAAGCCCGTGCCTGGCCACGAGAACACGGTTTCAATCAGAATCGAGCCGCCAAGCAGATAGCCCAATTGCAGGCCCATGACGGCAAGTGCAGTCGGCGCGGTGTTCTTGACCACGTGGCGAAAAACGCCGACGTCCAGAAGGCCCTTGGCGCGCAGGCCGGTAATGAATTCCTGACTCAAGATGTCGGCCACCAGAGCGCGCACCGTGCGCGCGACAATGCCCATCGGGATGACCGACATTGTGATCGCAGGCAGGATGAGATGGCGTACATGCGCCCAGTCCCAAACCCAATCAGCCGAGCCGCCAGGGCCCGCGCCCGTTGAGGGCAGCCAGTTGAGCTGTACTGAAAATATGATGACCAGAACCATGCCAAGCCAGTAATGGGGCACAGAGACGCCGATGATCGAGATCAGCGATGCGATGCGGTCAATCCAGCTGTCGCGGAAATAACCTGCGACGAAACCAAACAGGCCGCCGAACAAAAAGCCGATCATGGTCGCCAGCACCGCCAGCATCAACGTATTGCCAAGCGCGCGAGACAGCTCCATGGCCACCGGGCGTCCGGTTGCGATGGACGTCCCGAAATCCCCCTGAATGACTTTCAGGACCCAGAGGCCGTATTGCACGGGAAGCGGCCTGTCGAATCCGTAAATGGCGCGCATCTCCGCCTGTAATTGCGCCGAGGCGTCGGGCGGCAAAACGGAAGTCAGCGGGTCGCCCGGCGCGATGTGGACAAGCATAAAGCAAACGATGCTGACGCCAAACGCCACCGGCAATGTGTAGAGAATGCGCTCCGCCAGATATTTCAGCATTGGTGGGTCCGATGAAGAGCGTTGGGCTCTCCCTCCCCGCAAGGGGAGGGAGCCTTGAGTGCGTTATGGCGCCATGCTGATAGAAGAGAAGTTCTGGAACCAGTTCTGCGCCTGCACAAAGCCCTTCACTTTCGGACTCATGGCGCGCGCATTCACGTCATGCGTCACCATCAAAAACAGGGCGTCATCGACGAACTTTTCATGTACTGCTTCGAGTACTTTTGCCTGCGCAACAGGATCGAACGTATTGCGTACGGCTGCAAACAGCTTGTCCATTTCCGGTGTGCAATAATGGCCCCAATTTGTTCCCGCCGGCGGCTGGAGGTCGCATTGCAGATGGCGCATGAAGCCTGTGAAGGGGTCTTGAATGAAATAGCTGTAATTCATGCCGGTGGCGCCGCGCGAGCTTTCATGCTTGGCGCCGGCGCGCCAGATGTTGATGAGCGTGTTCCATTCGACCACTTCAAAATCAATCTTCATCCCGGCCTCGGCCAAATTCTGCTGGATGAATTCGTTCATCGGCAGCGGCTGCATCTGGCCCGAACCCGAGGGCGAGATCAGGATCTTGGTGACGAACGGCTTTGCGGGGCCGTAGCCGGCTTCCCCCAGCAGTTTCTTTGCTTCAGCCAGATCGCGCTTTAGCTTGAACGATGGTTTGCCGAACCATTGATGGCCGGGCGGCATGAAGCCTTCAGCGGGAATCATCAGGCCGCCCAGAAGTTCTTTCAATCCTTCGCGATCCACCGCAAGATTGGCCGCCTTGCGTACGCGAACGTCATTCCACGGCGAGCCCTCGACGCTCGATAAATGCCACGTCCAGTTATGCGGATAGGCGTTGGCGACAATCTGCATGCCCGCCGCCTTCAGCGAGGGAACAGCATCAGGCGCCGGCGCCTCAATCCAGTCCACCTGACCAGAGCGCAATGCCGCCACGCGCGCATTGGTTTCAGGCATCGGGATCAGGATCATCTTGTCGAGTTTGGGTACGCGCGCCTTGTCCCAATAATCCTTGTTTGGAACCATTTCCGCGCGCTCGCGGGGGGTGAAGGCGGTCAGCTTCCATGGGCCTGTGCCAGACGGCGTTTTGGCGAATTCCTGCCAGCTCTTTCCCAGTTTTTCCCATTGCGCGGGCGATGAAATCGCAATCCACGCCAATTGATAGGGCAGCGTGGCGTCTGGCGTTTTCGTCACGATCTCCAGCGTCAACGCGTCAATTGCGCGATAGGTGGCGATGGCTGGAATGCGCGAACGCCCTTGTGAAGCCTGGCGCTGATCAAATTGGGGCGCGTCCTGTTTCAAGAGCTTGTCGAAATTCCACACAATGGCTTCAGCTGTCAAACTGCTGCCGTCGTGAAACTTGACGCCCTCACGCAACTTGAACGTCCATTTGGTGCGGTCCGCCGGATCGGCGCTCCAGCTGGCGGCGAGGCCCGGCTCTAACACGGAGGGCTTGTCGGAGGCGCTCAAATCCCAATGGACAAGCGCGTCATAAACCGTGAGCCCCATAAAGCGCTGGCCCTCGCCGCCTTGATCGGGCTGTCCGGTGGTGAGCGGAATATCGGAGGCGGTCATTCCGATGCGCAGCGTACCTTGCGCAAGAGCTGGCGCGCTTAAAGCGGCGCCAAAGGCGATGGACAATGCGAGCGAAGTTTTTTTCATGGCGCGGCTCTCATGTGCAAGGTGCGAGTGCAGGAGGTAGCGGCGCGCGAGGTTTTCGCGCGCCGCTGATTTCAGGCAAACTCAATCCATCGACATCGGTGCGATGTCGATGAACCAGCTCTTGGGCTGCACGACGCCCTTCACCTTCGCGCTCATCGCGCGCGGGCCAACGTCATTGGCGACCCAAACGAAGGGGGCTTCTTCAACGACGCGCTTGTGCAGATTGGCGAGTGCGCCGTCGCGCGCCTTGTCGTCGAAGGTGGAGCGCGCTGTGGCGATCAGATCGTCAATCTCCGGCGTGCCGAAAAAGCCCCAATTGTTGGAAACCGGCGGGAACGTCTTGGTGGAGACAAAGCGAACCATGGCGAAGAAGGGGTCCATCGTTCCAAACGAGACATTGATCGCGTTGGCGCCGCGCGCCATCGGATCTTTCGCGCCCTGACGCCAATTGGTGAACACCGCGTTCCACTCAATCACGTCCAGTTCTACGTCGAAGAAGCATTCCTTCAGCGCCTGCTGCAAAAATTCGTTCATTGGCACAGGTTGCATCTGGCCCGAGCCGGAGGCGGACGTCAGCACTTTCACCTTCATTGGCTTTGCTGCGGTATAGCCTGCGTCATTCATCAGCTTTTTGGCGCTGGCGGGATCGTATTTGATGTCGAATGTGGGATTGCCCCACCACGGATGGTCTGGCGCAACCGTGCCTTTGGGCACGCCCATCATGCCGCTCAGAAGGCCCTTAAGCTCTTCGCGATTGATGCACAGATTTGCGGCGTGGCGTGTGCGCTTGTCGAGCCAGGGCGAGCCTTCGGCGAACGAGAGTTGCCACGGCCAGACGTGGGGCTGCGGGTTGGAATAGATCGTGAAGCCGCGGCTCTTGATCTGCGGCATTGCGTCAGGGGCGGGCGATTCAATCCAGTCCACCTGATTGGATAGCAG
>CANJPM010000014.1 GCA_947476075.1 Beijerinckiaceae bacterium | reverse complement strand
TAATCCTTGTTGCGCAGCGACAAAGTGGACAGCCACACCGCCAGTACCGAGCTGATGATGAGGATGACGGAGATCACATAGCCCATGGGATCGGCGATGCCTATCGATGTGACGCGCAGATAGGCCTGAGGCGCAAGCATATCTTTCACGTTCAGCAATAATGGCGTGGCCAGATCGTCAAACACTTTCACAAACACAAGCGCCGCGCCCGCAACATATCCGGGCATGGCGAGCGGCAGAACGATGCGGCGGAACAGACGAAAGCCCGACGCGCCGAGGTTCTGCGCCGATTCCTCCATGCTGCGGTCAATCGCGCGCAGAGCCACCGAAAGGTTGACGAGGATGAACGGAAAATAATGCAGCGCCTCAACGAAAATCACGCCCCAGAGCCCTTCCATGAAGGGGATCTTGAAGCCGAAATAATCATCAAGCAGCAGATTGATCGAGCCGTTGCGGCCGAACAATAATTGCATCGCCACCGCGCCCACGAAGGGCGGCATCACCAGAGGCAGGAAACCCAGCGTTTGCACCAGCAGCGCGCCGCGAAATTCGAACCTCGTTGTAAGATAGGCCAGCGGCAGAGCAATAACCGAGGCGACAGCCACCGTCATCAACGCGACCCAGATCGAATTCCACAACGAGCGAACGAAGAGTTCCGTGGTGAAAAAATCGTAGAAATTGATAAGCGTAAACGAACCTGTGCCGCGCTCGGTGAAGGCGACGTAGATCACCGTCGCGACAGGGATCACGAGAAACAGCATCAGGAAAGCGAGGATAGACAGCGCGAGCGCTGTCTGCCCCGGCGTCGCCGAAGCGCGCCATGTGCGCAGGGATAGGACAGCAGTCAATTGAAGTTCCTCAACCCGATGAATGAACGGCAGGGCGTTGCGCTTTGTTCAAGCGCGGCCCTGCCCTTCTTCAATATCTAGCGCGCGATCTTCAGCGCTTCCTCGGCTTTCGCTTTGGCCTGCACATAGCGCTCGCGTCCAAAATTCGCCCATTGCTGTTCGAGTTCGCCCTGCCGGGCGCCCTTCTCCTTGCCGCCGGTGAAGGCGCTGCGGATTTCTGCGCTCGCAGCCTGCGTCTCGTTGAGCGGCATGGCGGCGATGAGGTCACGCGCCTCGGCTACGAGAGCCGACGCCTTGGCGTTTGCTTTTTTGGCTATGGCGGCTTCAGCATCATGGATCGCCTTGGTGGCGCCCTTTAAGCCTTCAAGCTGGAAGGTGATGAGCTGGTCGAACAGCGTATCGACGGGAGCGGTGCGCGCCTCCGACTTGTCGACATCGAACATGATCATCTTCTGGAATTGCGGATCCTTGAACGGATTGGGATAATCGGTCGGCGCCTTGGCGTAGATTTCCGTGTTCACCGGCAGCCGGCGAATACCCGGCTCAAGCAGCACTTCCTGGCCGGCGGGAGACAGGATGAATTCAACAAACGCCTGGGCGCCAGTGCTATTGGGCGCATTCGCGATGATCCCGATATTGGCGGGCACAACGGTCGTCACCGAAGGATATACGAACTTCACCGGAAAGCCTGCAGCCTGAGCCGAGAAAGCGAAGAAGTCGATGACGACGCCAACGCCCACCTGGCCCGAATTCACAGCCTCGGGCACGCCGAATGAGCGGTCCGTCACTGTGCGGAAATTGCCCGCCATTTCCTTCACTGTGCGCCAGCCCTTGTCCCAGCCTTCGCCCTGCAAGATCGCCTCAATGGTCAGATGCGTCGTGCCCGAGCGCGAAGGCGCCGAGATCGAGACGTGATCGTAGAACACCGGCTTGGCGAGATCCTGCCATTCCTTGGGGTCCGGCAGCTTGTTGGCCCGCGCATAGCGCTCGTTCCACATGATGCCGTAGCCGGACGCGGCGAAACCAAAATAGAACCCATCCTTGTCATTGACCGGATAGGAGCCGACCTTTTCGGCGATCCCTTTTGCTTGGGGCGCATATTTCATCAACAGCTGCTTGCCCTTGAGCACCTCAAATGCGTCTGGCGCCGAGGCCCACATCAGATCGATCTGATTGTTGGCGCGGGTTTCCTCAATAAACTTCACGGCTGAATTGGTGTTTCGATTCTGCACGTCCAGCGTGAGGCCAGGATTGGCCTTCTCGAAGGCGCGCTTGAAGGGATCGGTCACATCCTTTGCGAACGACGTGACGACCGTAACCTTTCCCGCGGGCGCCTGAGCACTCGACAGAGTTGCAAATCCAAGAGCGCCAGCAAAAGCCGCTCCAGCAGCGAGTGCGCGAAACATAAGCATCTTCACCTCAATCAGGACAGATTCGAGCCGACGTTGGGCTCAGCGTTGCATAAAGTCGAGCTTACGACAATGGCGACCGCATTTTACGTTATTATGACAAACAGACAGCGCCAACCTCAACCGAGCGCATCCTCACGCACCTTTTGAACCATGGAAAAGGCGGGCGTAGCTGAAAGGGAGATCAGAACAAAAAAGTGGCCGGGACATGCCCGACCACTGATCGATAGTTTTGTAGCCGCGCCTAGTGCGCTATGACGCCGGAAACGTCGTCGCCGCCACGTGGGCGATGCTTGGCGGCGTCGGCCGCCTCTTTCTCTTCATCCCATTCAATCGGAACAGGCTGGCGGATCAGAGCGTGTTTCAGCACCTCTTCCATGCGCGCCACAGGCACGATTTCGAGAGCATTCTTCACGGAAGCCGGCAATTCCGCCAAATCCTTCACGTTGTCTTCCGGGATGAGCACCTTTTTGATGCCGCCGCGCATGGCTGCGAGCAGCTTTTCCTTCAGGCCGCCAATCGGCAGAACGCGACCGCGCAGGGTGACTTCGCCGGTCATGGCAAGGTCGCGGCGCACGGGAATGCTCGTCAGAATCGACACGATGGCCGTGGCCATGGCGATGCCGGCCGACGGGCCGTCCTTGGGGGTCGCCCCTTCAGGAACGTGGACGTGGATGTCGCGACGCTCAAACGTGGGCGGAGCGATGCCGTAAGCAATCGCGCGCGAACGGACGTAGGACGCCGCCGCCGAGATCGATTCCTTCATCACGTCCTTGAGGTTGCCCGTCACCGTCATGCGGCCCTTGCCGGGCATCATCACGCCTTCGATGGTCAGCAATTCGCCGCCCACTTCCGTCCAGGCGAGCCCCGTGACCACGCCGACCTGATCCTCGGTCTCCGCCTCGCCATAGCGATATTTCGGCGCGCCAAGGTAATCGGCGAGGTTGTCGAGGTTGAAGGCGACCTTCTTCTTCTTGGAAGTCAGAAGCTCCTTCACCGACTTGCGGGCGAGATTCGAGATTTCACGCTCAAGGTTGCGAACGCCCGCTTCACGCGTATAGCGACGAACCAGCATCAGCAACGCCGCATCGTCCACCGACCATTCGGTCGGCGACAGGCCATGCTTCTGCGTCGCGGCCGGGATCAGATGCTTGCGCGCGATCTCGACCTTCTCGTCTTCGGTGTAACCAGCCAGACGGATGATCTCCATGCGGTCCATCAAGGGCGCAGGGATGTTCAACGTGTTTGACGTCGTCACAAACATCACGTTCGACAGGTCGTAATCGACCTCGAGGTAATGGTCGTTGAACGACTGGTTCTGCTCGGGATCAAGAACCTCAAGCAAAGCCGACGAGGGATCGCCACGGAAGTCCTGGCCCATCTTGTCGATTTCATCGAGCAGGAAGAGCGGGTTCGACGTCTTGGCCTTACGCATCGACTGGATGATCTTGCCAGGCATCGAGCCGATATAGGTGCGCCGATGACCGCGAATCTCAGCCTCGTCGCGCACGCCGCCCAGCGACATGCGCACGAACTCGCGCCCCGTCGCCTTGGCGATGGACTTGCCAAGCGAAGTCTTGCCGACGCCCGGAGGACCAACGAGGCACAGGATCGGGCCGTTCAACTTATTGGCGCGCTGCTGCACGGCGAGATATTCAAGGATACGCTCCTTGACCTTCTCAAGGCCGTGATGATCGGCGTTGAGAATTTCCTCGGCCAGCGGCAGGTCCTTCTTGACCTTGGAGCGCTTGCCCCACGGAATCGACAGGATCCAGTCGAGGTAATTGCGCACCACGGTCGCTTCAGCCGACATCGGGCTCATCTGGCGAAGCTTCTTCAGCTCGGCCAAAGACTTGTCGCGGGCTTCCTTTGACAGCTTGGTGTTCTTGATGCGCTCCTCAAGCTCGCCCAGCTCATCCTTTCCGTCCTCGTCGCCGAGTTCCTTCTGGATCGCCTTCATCTGCTCGTTGAGGTAATACTCGCGCTGTGTCTTCTCCATCTGGCGCTTCACGCGCGTACGGATCCGCTTCTCGACCTGCAAGACGGAAATTTCGCTCTCCATCAGCCCAAGGCACTTTTCAAGGCGCTTGGCGACGGAATTGGTTTCCAGAATGTCCTGTTTGTCAGCGATCTTGATGGACAAATGCGAAGCAACGGTATCGGCCAGCTTCGAAAAATCGTCAATTTGACCAACAGCAGCAACGACTTCCGCCGAAACCTTCTTATTCAGCTTCACGTAACCTTCAAACTCGGACACGACCGAGCGACCGAGCGCCTCGACCTCGACGGCCGCGCCGGTCTCCTCAGCCAAAACGCTGGCCTCGGCTTCGTAGAAGTCTTCTGTGCGGGTATAGCGCTTGACCTTCGCGCGCGACGCGCCCTCAACAAGAACCTTCACAGTTCCATCAGGGAGCTTCAGTAATTGGAGAACGGACGCAAGCGTACCGGTCGTGAAAATGGAATCCGTCGCCGGATCATCGTCAGCCGCGTTCTTCTGCGTGGCGAGGAGGATGAAGCGGTCGCCCCTCATCACTTCTTCAAGCGCACGGATTGACTTCTCGCGACCCACAAAAAGCGGCACGATCATATGCGGAAATACGACGATGTCGCGCAGCGGCAGAACCGGGTAGATCTCGATTTCGCCAGGCTTGGCTAGCTCACGCTTTTCGGTTGTCATCGTTTCCTGTCCTGTTGCAGCGTCGCACGGCGCCAAGCGGCCACCGATGGACGAGACGCCGTCCAGTTGACGCCATAAGCCGCACGAAGAGGCTATGGCTGCCTGGGAGCGTCTTGCCGAAGGCCCTCAAAGAGGCGCCCCGGCGGTTGGAAAATACGGGAACAAGACTTCGGCACTGAAGCCTAAACCGTCCCCGTTACAGAACAAATGGCGACCGAATTCCAAGATTCAAGGCTTCCGGACGCCACGATAGTCAATCACGCGGACGCGCCGGCTTTCTCGGTGCGCTCGGAATAAATGTAAAGCGGGCGAGCATTTCCGTCGACGACTTCGGGGCCGATCACCACTTGCTCCACACCCTCTAGCCCGGGCAGATCGAACATGGTGTCGAGCAGGATTGATTCGAGAATGGACCGCAGACCGCGCGCGCCAGTCTTGCGCTCGATCGCCTTGCGGGCGACCACGTTGAGCGCTTCTTCCTGGAACGTCAGCTCGGTATTCTCCATCTCGAACAAGCGCTGATATTGCTTCACGAGCGCGTTCTTGGGCTCGGTGAGAATCTTCTTCAGCGCATCCTCGTCGAGGTCTTCGAGCGTGGCGATCACCGGCAGGCGGCCGACGAATTCCGGGATCAGACCGAACTTCAGCAGATCCTCAGGCTCCACCTTGCGGAAGATTTCGCCGGTTCGGCGCTCTTCAGGCCCTTGCACCTTGGCCGCAAAGCCAATCGAGGTCCCCTTGCCGCGCCCCGAGATGATTTTCTCAAGGCCAGAGAACGCACCACCGCAGATGAACAGGATGTTGGTTGTATCCACCTGCAGGAATTCCTGCTGGGGATGCTTGCGCCCACCCTGCGGCGGCACGGAAGCGACCGTCCCTTCCATAATCTTCAGGAGGGCCTGCTGAACACCCTCTCCCGACACGTCGCGGGTAATAGAGGGATTGTCGGACTTGCGCGAAATCTTGTCGATTTCGTCGATATAGACGATGCCGCGCTGCGCCCGCTCGACATTGTAGTCGGAGGCCTGCAACAGCTTCAGGATGATATTCTCGACGTCTTCGCCCACATAGCCGGCTTCGGTCAGCGTGGTGGCGTCGGCCATCGTGAAGGGAACATCTAGGATGCGCGCCAACGTCTGAGCCAACAACGTCTTGCCGGAGCCCGTGGGGCCGATCAGCAGGATGTTGGACTTCGCCAGCTCAACGTCGTTGTGCTTGGTGGCGTGATTCAGGCGCTTGTAATGGTTGTGGACAGCGACCGACAGCACGCGCTTGGCCTGCATTTGTCCGATCACGTAATCGTCGAGAACCTTGCAGATGGCGCGTGGAGTCGGAACGCCGTCGCTGCTCTTCACGAGAGAAGATTTGTTCTCCTCGCGGATGATGTCCATGCAAAGCTCAACGCACTCGTCGCAGATGAACACCGTCGGGCCGGCGATCAGCTTGCGAACTTCGTGTTGGCTCTTACCGCAGAACGAGCAGTAGAGCGTGTTCTTCGAGTCGCTTCCGCTGACTTTGCTCATTTCATTCTCCGTGCCGGCCGATCATCCCAGTTGAGTCGGAATCACGACCATTTAACGAATATAGACTCAGCTTTAAGAAAACGTAGCCGAGATGCTCGATACTTCCGCCAATACCAGCGGCCAAGGTCGAAAATTAAGCTCAACCGCACTGTTGCAGGCGAAGCTTAAAGCCCAGGATACGATGCAATCACGGTATGGCCCCCGGATCAAGCGCGCAGCGCAGTCTGATCGCTCACACAACACCGCGAATCAGGCGCCATAAAGGCTTCTTAACCGCCACGCGCCCGTTCCGGGAACGAGGCCGGAGACCAAAAGATCAAATCTTGAGGACCAGATGAGGCAGCCCTGACACACCGGACGATAAAGCGCTCGGGCCAAGCGAACGCGGCGCCAAAGCGCTGCGTTCGCAAAAGCGCTTTACTTGGTTTCGGCGACGTCTTCGGGACGCCTCTCAATGACCTGATCCACGATGCCAAAGGCTTTGGCTTCATCGGCGGTCATGAAATGATCGCGATCAAGCGTCCGCTCGATGATGTCGTATTCGCGCCCCGTGTGCTTCACGTAGATTTCGTTAAGGCGCTTCTTGATCTTCATGATGTCCTCGGCATGGCGCTGAATGTCAGACGCCTGCCCCTGGAACCCGCCTGATGGCTGATGCACCATCACGCGCGAATTGGTGAGGCAGAAACGCATGTCCTTCTCGCCGCCGCACAGCAGCAACGAGCCCATGGACGCAGCCTGACCGATGCAGAGCGTCGACACTTTGGGGCGAATGAACTGCATCGTGTCGTAGATTGACAGACCAGAAGTCACCACGCCGCCCGGCGAGTTGATGTAGAGGAAGATTTCCTTCTTGGGATTGTCGGCTTCAAGATAGAGCAGCTGGGCGACGACGAGCGTCGCCATCTGGTCCTCAACCGGTCCGGCGAGGAAGATGATGCGCTCTTTCAGAAGTCTTGAGAAAATATCGTAGCGATAAGACCCACGCGAGGTCACTTCCTCGACGCTGGGAATAATGAATGAATTGTACAGGCTGATGGGATCGCGCATCGTGCTCTTCTCTGACCGCTCAGAATCGGCGGCGAAACCAAGATAATCATGTAAACGCGGCGCGCAATGGGCGCGCCGCGAAAGGAATCAGTTTCGTTTACTTATTTGCTTGCGTCTTCGCTTACTTGGCCGCAGCCTCGTCTTCGCTGACGATCTTCAGGAGATCTTCCTTGGAAATCTCCTTGTCGGTCACTTTCGACTTGGAAACGATGATGTCGACGACCTTTTCTTCATAGATCGGGGCGCGAATCTGAGCCAGGGCTTCCTGATTCTTCTGGTAAAACTCCCAGATCATCTTCTCCTGTCCCGGGAACTGGCGGGCGCGGTCGACGATCGCCGACGTCATTTCGTCGTCGGTCACCTCAACCTTGGCCTCCTGGCCGATTTCAGCCATCACCAGACCAAGACGCACGCGGCGCTCGGCTATGCCGCGATATTCAACGCGGGCAGCCTCTTCCGTCGTGTTCTCATCGGCAAACGACTTGCCCGAACGCTGCTGCTCGGAAAGCACGCTCTGCCAGACCCCGTTGAACTCCTGTTCAACCAGCGATTCGGGCAGCTCGAATGTGAAGCGCTTGTCGAGCTGGTCGAGCAAAGCGCGCTTCATCTTGCCGCGGGCTGCACCGTCGAGCTCAGTCTGCATGTTGGCGCGGACAGCGTCCTTCAGCTTGTCGAGGCTCTCAAGGCCGTAGGTCTTGGCGAATTCATCATCCATGACCAGCTCGCCGGGGGCAGCTACTTCTTTCACAGTGACGTCAAACGAGGCGTCCTTGCCGGCCAGATGAGCGGCCTGGTAGGCGTCTGGAAACTTGACGTTGACCACGCGCGACTCGCCGGCGGAGGCGCCCACGAGCTGATCTTCAAAGCCGGGAATGAACTGGCCGGAACCCAGAACGAGGTCCATGCCTTCGCCTGCGCCGCCTTCAAAAGCCTCGCCGTCGATCTTGCCGACGAAATCAATCGTCAGCTTGTCGCCATTGGCGGCTGCGCCTTCCCTGGCGCTGAAGGGACGGGTCTGGGAAGCCATACGCTCCAGCGCGACGTCGATTTCCGAATCAGGAACCTTGGCTACGAGACGCTCGAGCACGACGTCGTCGAAGGAGCCGATGTCGAACTTCGGCAATACTTCCACGCTTACGGTGAAGGCCAGATCTCCCTCTGCCTCAATCGCGCGCTTTACGCCCTCTTCGCCGCCCTCGACCTCGATGTTGGGCGAATTGGCCAATTTCAGGCCATGTTCGCTCACGATCTTCTGGTTGGCTTCGTTGACGGCGTTCTGCAACACGTCGCTCATGACCTGACGGCCATAGGCCTTCCGCATGTGCGCCATCGGCACTTTGCCGGGACGGAAGCCGTTGATGCGGACCTTGTCCTTCAGGCTGACGAGTTCAGCTTCAAGGCGTTGCGAGAGGTCCTGCATCGGCAGAACCACCTTGTAAGCGCGCTTCAAGCCTTCAGAGAGGGTTTCGGTGACCTGCATCATCTTCCCTTTTCAAATCCTGCGGTGCGACGGGTCCAGCCCCGCGCGATCATTAAACCTATTGGATGGGGCGACCTGCGGCGCGGCGCGCCTCCGGGGTATGGTGCGGGCGGAGGGACTCGAACCCCCACGCCTTTCGGCGGCAGGACCTAAACCTGCTGCGTCTACCAATTCCGCCACGCCCGCGACCAAGAAGCACGCACCCTGAAGTGCGCACCCCAACCGGCTTACCCCCCGGAGCGCGCTCTATAACATGCGGATCGATGGATGCGAGGGAAAAATCGGGGGCCCCGCCGCCATTTCGGGCCAGTTTGATGGTTGGGTTACCAAGCGCAGCCATCCGGCGTGTAATTCCCCGGCTTCGTCGGCGCCAAAGCCGATGCAACCCGTTATCTTCTTGGCCAGCCTGAGCGCCTTCAGGCGGCAATCACCCGACAGGATTCGCCTCGCGACGCCAGCCGCCCGGACCTTTTCCATCGTGGACCCGGCGATGCTTCTCTTCGCGCGAGCGCAATCGGACGCTAACTTGCAGCTTTGCTGGCCTCGCCCTAGAGCGCCAGCGCCATCACGGCGAAACCAACGACGAGGAACGCTGCGCAGGAAACCACGACCTGCGCATTGCGGCGTCGCCGCGGCGCAGGATCATAAACCTGCGGATCGTAATCCAGCATACAGACGCCTGCATGACCTGCTGCATCGGCGGCGCGACGCAAGGCGCCGATAGATTTACGGTTGAAACGCACTGAATCCTCCATTGGGACCAGTCTCCTCTCTCTCGATTAACAACAGCCAAACGCGGCGTTCATGCTGCGGTTCCAGAACGGGGCGTATGCTAGCCCGTTTGAGCTTCGCGCATATGACGGCGGCGATCCGGGGCCGGAAAATTCTGCTTCAACAAAGCGTCACATGCAGCCGGTAGAGCGTGGATGCGCTTGAAGGAGCAGATAAATGAATGACCAGTTTTCATCCACGCCCAATTTGACCCGCGCCCAGGCTGCTGAGGCCGCCGAGGACATTGGCTCAAACGTATCGACGAACGCAACTATTGGCGACGTCATCGCAACCCGTCTCGCGCGGCGCGACGTTTTGCGCGGCGCGCTTGGCGTGGCCGCATTGGCGGGTATTGCACCGCTGGCGCTGGATCGCGCTCTGGCGCAGGCGGTTTCTTCACCGCGCTTGCCCTTCAAGGAAATCGCCGCAGGCTCAAGCGAACAGCATCTTGTCGCCGACGGCTATGACGCCGACGTCCTGATCCGCTGGGGCGACGCAGTTCTACGCGATGCGCCCGCCTTCGATCCGATGAACCAGACCGCAACCGCACAGCAGCGTCAGTTTGGCTATAACAACGATTATCTGGGCTATATCCCGATGCGCGGCGCGGCCGATCCTTCATCGCACGGCTTGCTGGTGGTGAACCATGAATACACCAATGAGGAACTCATGTTCCCCGGCATCGGCGTTCAGGAAACAAAAGCCGCGGCCTTCGCAAAAATGACGCCGGAGCTTGTGGCGATCGAGAAGGCGGCTCACGGCGGCTCCGTTCTGGAAATCAAGCGTGAAGCTGGCAAGTGGCGCGTTGAAGGCGCCTCCACCTTTGCGCGTCGCATCGACGCCGAAACGCCGATGACGATCACAGGCCCCGCTTCAGGACATCCCCGTCTACGCACGAAAGCCGATCCGGAGGGTCGCAGCGTGCGCGGCATGTTGAATAATTGCGCCGGTGGCGTAACTCCCTGGGGCACGTGGCTGTCCTGCGAGGAAAATTTCAACGGCTATTTCTGGGGCTCCGCAAATGGATTGCCGGAGGAAAAGCAGCTCAAGCGCTATGGCGCGCCCGCCAATCAATATGCTTGGGGCAAATTTGAAGAGCGCTTCGAGCTGGCCAAGGAGCCAAACGAGATCAACCGCTTTGGCTGGGTGGTAGAGATTGATCCGTTCGATCCTGCGTCAGCGCCAAAGAAGCGCACTGCGCTTGGCCGCATGAAGCATGAGGGCGCCGAAGGAATCGTCAACAGCGACGGTCGTTATGTCGTCTACATGGGCGATGACGAGCGCTTCGATTACGTCTACAAATTCGTAAGCGAAGGTCGCTTCGATCCCGCCAATCGCGCCGCCAACATGGATCTTCTTGATCGCGGCACACTTTATGTCGCCAGGTACAACGCTGATGGCTCTGGCGAATGGATGGCCCTTGTTCACGGACAGGGCCCGCTGATCGCCGCCAACGGCTTCGCCTCGCAAGCGGACGTGCTGATCGACACGCGCCTTGCCGCAGACGCGCTCGGCGCCACCAAAATGGACCGCCCGGAGGACGTCGAGGCCAATCCAAAGACCGGCAAGGTCTATGTGGCGCTCACCAATAATTCACGCCGGACCGAGGCCCAGATCGACAAGGCGAACCCGCGCGCCAACAATCGCTTCGGCCACATCATCGAAATGGCGCCCGAAGGCAGCGACCATTCGGCGCTGCGCTTCAAATGGGAAGTGCTCGTCACCTGCGGCGATCACACGGTGACGACCACTGGCGCAAGCTTTCACGCGGGAACCACGAAAGACGGCTGGTTTGGTATGCCCGACAATGTCGCGGTAGATCCCGATGGCCGCTTGTGGGTCGCCACCGATGGCAACAGCCCCAAAGCGACAGGCCGCAACGATGGCATCTGGGCGCTTGAAACCGAAGGCCCGATGCGTGGGCAATCAAAGCACTTCTACCGCACACCCAATGGCGCCGAAGCGTGCGGCCCGTTGTTCACGCCCGATGGGCAGACAATGTTCGTCGCAATCCAGCATCCCGGCGAGGGCGACGACGATAATGCAGGCACGTTCGAAGCCCCGACGACCCGGTGGCCCGATTTCAAGCCCGACATGCCGCCCCGTCCTGCCATCGTCGCGATCACCAAGCGCGGCGGCGGCAAGATCGGCGCTTAAGCGATAAACGCAGCCCGGCGCGCCAAATCGCGTCGGGCGTCATCTTCCGGCAGGCGTTATCTAGCGCCTGGAATTATTTTGCGCCTTGCTTGTCGCGGTCCAGCCCCTTGGCGGCAAGGTCGGTGAGGTAGCTGGCGAATTTTGCTTCGGCGTTTTGCCCAAGCTCGCGCAGCAGCGTCCATGAATAGATACCGCTGTCGTGCATATCGTCGAAGCCGATCCGCACGGCGTAATTGCCCACCGCGTCGACTTTGATGATCGAGACGTTGCGCTTGCCGCCGACGGTTTTGCGCTCGGATTCAGAATGCCCCTGCACTTCCGCAGACGGGCTCATCACCCGCAGCATCTCGGCCGACAATTCAAACCGGGCGCCATCGTCAAAAACGACGATAAGCGTGCGGCGTTCCTTGCCGAGGCGGATTTCCGTGGGCCAGCTTTGCGCGTTCATGGTGCGGCCTTTTCAATGCAGAAAAACAGGGAAACGTCCTGCGCGCGCTTTTCACGAAGAATATCGCCGCTCTCACGCACCATATTGGGAATATCAATCGCCGACATCGGGTCCGTGCAGATCACCTCCAGCACAGCTCCCGGCGACATCGCCCGAAGCGCCCTGCGCGTGCGCAGCACGGGCAGCGGGCATTTCAGTCCGGTCAGATCAAGGCGAAGCGGCGCGGGCGATGAAGACATATCCGCCAGATGACCGCTCTGGAGCCCTGCGTCAACTCTGCCAGTTTTTCCCCATGACAAAGCTGGGCGCGACCGCCAGTCTGCCCTATTCTGTGCTCATGCGTATAGCCTCAACCATCCTCGCCTCCACACTCTTCGCCCTGTCCCTGCTCGCAGCCCCTGCCTCCGCCCAGGACGGGCTGCGCGGACACGGCGGTCCTGTGCGGACGCTGGCCATAGCGCCTGACGGCAGGACAGCCATCAGCGGCGGCTTCGATCAATCGGCCATCGTCTGGGACTTGCAGGCGGGAAAAGCGCTGCGCGTGTTGCGCGTCCATGAGGGCGCGGTGAACGCGGTTGCGGCGCTGCCGAGCGGGCGCTTTCTGACCGCAGGCGAAGATGGTCGCGTCGCGCTTTGGGGATCAGACGGCGCGCGCCCGTTGCGGGTCGACAAGGCCCATGAGGCGCCGATCGCAGGCCTTGCCGTTTCAAGCGACGGCGCCAGTTATTCCACTGCAGGGTGGGACAATCTCGCGCGCACGTTCTCTTTGGAAACCGGAATTGCGGTCGAAGACTTCGCTGGCCATCGCGGCGCGGTGAATGCGCTCGTCTGGCTCGGGCCAAGCCTTGTCACCGCCAGCTATGACGCGACCTTGCGGATCTGGCCGACTGACAAGACGCAGCCGCCGAAAATCGTAGAAACCCCTGCGCCGCAGAACGCTTTGGCTGTCCTCGATAATGGCCGCATCGCCGCCGGCGGCGCTGACGGCATGGTTCTTATCCTCAACGAGAGCGGCGTAATCTTGTCGCGCACGCAAGCCGCAGAGGCGCCCATCATCGCGCTCGCCGCCTCGCCCAACGGACGCGACCTCGCCGCGGCAAGCCCGCGCGGTTCGGTCGCTATCATCAATGTCGGCGAGCCGGGCGCAAAAGTCCGCTTCACTCTCAACGGCCCCGGCCTGCCGGTGTGGTCGCTCAGCTATTCGCCCGACGGGCGCACTTTGCTGACAGGTGGCGGCGACAAGCTGGTGCGGCGCTGGGATGCGCGAACCGGCGAGCACATCGGCGCCGTCGTCGCGCAAGGCCCTGGTGATGAGCTGTCCGCCTATGCCGGTGTGCGCGGCGCAGAGGTCTTTCGCGCCTGCGCCATCTGCCACACGCTGAAGCCGGGCGACGACAACCGCGCAGGCCCTACCCTGCATGGCGTGTTTGGGCGCAAGGCCGGAACGGCGCCAGGCTATGATTACTCGGACGCCTTTAGAAAGCTGGATCTGGTATGGAGCGCGGAAACGATCTCACGACTGTTCGAGATTGGCCCGCAATCCTACACGCCCGGCACGAAAATGCCCGAGCAGCGCGTGACCGATCCCGCTGATCGCGCCGCCCTGATTGACTTTCTGTCGCAGGCTACAATGGCCAATAAACCCTGATACGGCTTGATAACAGGCCCAAGACAAAGCATATGTTGAGTTGTCAAGGAGGGTGATGCTCATGAAGTCATTTATAGCTGCGGTATTGTTTGCGACCGTAGGCGCGGTGGTTGCCGCCAACGTGCTCGAAAGCCAGCAATCCAGCGCCTCGCAGGCGTTTGCAACCACTGGCGCACGCGTCGGCGATCCGGGCCACAACCTGATCGGCAAGTAAGCTTCGGCAAGTAAGCTTCTGACTGCGGGCTTCCAACCCGCGCGTTTGCTGGAGCAAACTTATCTGAAGCATTACCCGCAGCGATCCAAAACACGTCATGGCCGGGCTTTACCCGGACATGACGGAATTCACGCGGGCGTTTGGTTTTCAAGCATTGCCCATTGCAGCAGCAATTTTCGCTTTTCATCTTTGGACAGCGGGCTTCAAGCCCGCATCTTTTGGCGCACGAAGATATCCGGGCTGGAAGCCTGCGATCCGGTTGGGCGCTAATCCAGCGCCGCATACCCTAAAAACCCAACGCTCTGGCCGGGCTCGACACGCGTAACGTCTTCGCGCAATTCCACCAAACCATCGCTTTGCGTGAGCGACGACAACAGCCCCGCGCCTTCACGCGGGAACTTGCGCGCCTCCAGCACGCCATCCGCGCCGGGCATGAGACTGACGCGGACGAATTCGCGCCGCCCAGCTTTTTTCTTGTAGGAGAAGGCCGCGCGCACCGGCAGCGGCTGGAAGCGGGCGACATCGGCGCCCATCAAAGCCAAAGCCAACGGTCGCACGACGTAAGCGAACGTCACGAAGCTGGCGACCGGATTACCCGGCAGGCCGACAAACGGCGTGCCGTCGATCACGCCCATAGCGACCGGGCGCCCTGGTTTGATCGCCATGCGCCAGAACGTTAGCGAACCGATTTGCTCCAGCGCGCTCTTGACGTAATCAGCCTCACCGGTCGAGACGCCGCCGGAGGTGAGCAAAAGATCATGCTCTCCCGCAGCCGCTTTCAGCGCGCCCGCCAGATGAGCCGTATCGTCGCGCAGCACGCCCAGATCATGCGGCGCGCAGCCAAGACGGCGCAACATGGCCAGCAGCATGAAGCGATTGGAATCATAAATCTGGGCGCCGCTGCGCTCCGTTCCCGGCGCCGCCAATTCATTACCGGTTGAGAACACGCCGACGCGCAAACGCTGCGCGACGTTGAGTTCATGGGCTCCCAAAGCTGCTGCAAAAGCTACGTCCTGCGGGCGCAGGCGAGCGCCTTTTCGCAAGGCGATCTGATCCGCCTCAATGTCCTCGCCCGCCGGGCGCATATTGGCGCCTCGCTTGAGGCCGCTGGGCAAAATCACGTGATCGCCTTCAAGCGTCACGTCTTCCTGCATGAATACAGTGTCGGCGCCAGGCGGCATCGGCGCGCCGGTGAACACGCGGGCGGCCGCTCCAATCTCAAGCGCCTGCGCCCCGGCGCCCGCCTCGACGCGACCAAGCACCGGCAGGCTGGTCAGCTGATCTGGAACCAGGTCGGAGAAGCGCACCGCATAACCGTCGACGGCGGAATTTGCGAACGGCGGCAGCGGAAAACGTGCGGCCAGATCTTCGCAAAGCACGCGACCATCTGCCTCCATCAGCGACACGCGCTCACACGCCCCCACCGGCAGTGCGCGGGCTATTATAAGATCAATCGCGGCGTCGACCGACAGCATCGGCCCGCCAAAGGCGAAGCAATCGTCGCTGAGTTGAGCCATTCATTCGCCCCGGGCAGATAGAAGCGCCTGCACGGCCTCGATTGAGAGCGCCGCGCCCAGCATCATATCGACGATGCTCTCAATGTCGTCCAGCCCAACATGTGGCGGCGCGCCATCAGCGGGCGCAACGTCGGAAGCGACGCCAGCAATATCTGGATCGTCCGGCCACAGAAACGGCTTGCCGTTCGCCGCCCGATGAACCTCGATCTTGGGATGGGCGCTGCGCTTGAAGCCTTCCACAAGAACGAGGTCGACAACGGTGAGCTTTGCCAGCAATTGCGGCAGGGTCCATTCAGCAGCGCCGCGCAATTCGTGCATCAGGGCAAAGCGATTGGCCGAGGCGACCAGAACCTCCCGCGCTCCCGCCTCGCGATGGACCCAGGAATCCTTGCCCGGAACGTCGACGTCGAACGCATGATGGGCATGCTTGATGGTTGAGACGCTCAGACCGCGCGCATTCAGCACCGGGATCAGTTTTGCGAGCAGCGTGGTCTTGCCTGCGCCGCTCCAGCCCGCCAGTCCGATGATTTTCATGTCGGATGCCTTTGGCGGATACTTCTAAAACAACCCCTCCCCCGCGAAGCGGGAGAGGGGACATGCAGTAACGGGCTACTCGGCCGGAACGGAGCCCTTGGGCGCATTGCCGGCAAGCTTCTTGCGCTCTTCGAGCCAAAGGGAGTGATGCTCCTTCGCCCAATTCTCGTCGACTTCGCCCGAGCCCATGGCGTCGAACGCGCCTTCCATGCCAACCGAGCCGATATAGGCGTGCGCCAGCATGACGGCGATGAAGATCATCGCCAGCACCGCGTGGACGTTCACCCAGAATTGCTGGTCGCCGACGGTGGAGCCGCCCTCGAAGGGGAACAGCAGATGCCAGCCGGACACGGACATGATCAGACCGCCAAATGCGACGATCCAGAAAATGCCCTTCTGGCCCGCGTTGAAACGCTTGGCCGGAGGATGCGCGCCCTTCACGAACAGACCGCCGCCAGCCTTGATCCAATCCAGATCAAGCTTGTTGGGGATATTGTCCTTGGCCCAGATGATGAACATCAACGCCACGCCGACCATGAACGGGAACGAGAGGTAATTATGAGCCAGCTTGCCGTAACCCGTCAGCGTGGCGAACGCGGCGTCGCCAAACAGCGGCAGAACAACCGTCTTGCCGAACGACAAATTGAGTCCCGACACCGCCAGAACGATGAACGTGCTCGCCGTCACCCAATGCACGAAGCGATCAAAACCGCCAAAGCGGGTGACAGTGCGGCCCGAAAGGCCCGCATCAACCTTGATGCGGCCGCGCGTGGCATAAAACAGCGCGAGCAGCGCAATGATGCCCAGAATGGCGACGCCGCCAATCACCGGCAGGACGCCCTGATGAAACTTGCGCCAGTCCTGCCCTTCGGGCTGGATCAGCGTCGCAGAATGTGAGTCCGGAATGGTGATGCGTCCGGAGACGCTGGCCCCCGGCTGAAGCGCTTTCAGCAATTGCTCTTCCTTCACCGATTGTGCGGTGGGGTTTGGCGCCTGCTGGGCGGCTGCGGGTTGCGCAGCCGCGACGAAGATCAGAAGCAGCGCAAAGGCGCCGGCTCTGACGAATTGAATGGCCGTGTTCATCGGCGTGCTCTCTGTTCGAAACTGGACCCGCGCGGCCCGAAAGGACCGCGCCCTGTTTGGCGACGTCACAATGCGACGCCGTCCTTGTAGGCCGTCTTCCAGCCCCACGCTCCGGAGCCATAGCCTCGACGCGTCACGCGCTCCTTGTAGATTTCCGCGATGATGGCGCCGTCGCCGGCAAGCAGAGCCTTTGTCGAGCACATCTCGGCGCAGATCGGCAGCTTGCCTTCCGCCAGACGATTGGCGCCGTACTTGACGTATTCCGCCTGGGTGAGGTCAGCTTCCGGACCGCCGGCGCAATAAGTGCACTTATCCATCTTGCCACGCGAACCAAAATTGCCGACGCGCGGATATTGCGGCGCTCCAAAGGGACACGCGTAGAAGCAATAGCCGCAGCCAATGCACAGATCCTTCGAGTGAAGAACCACGGCGTCAACCGTCGTATAGAAGCAATTCACCGGGCACACCGCCGCGCAGGGCGCGTCGGTGCAATGCATGCAGGCCATAGAAACCGAGCGTTCACCCGGCAGGCCGTCGTTGATGGTCACGACGCGGCGGCGGTTGATGCCCCACGGCACGTCATGTTCGTTCTTGCAGGCGGTGACGCAGGCGTTGCACTCAATGCAGCGGTCAGCGTCGCAGAGAAATTTTACACGAGCCATGTTGCTCTCCTTACGCTGCGCTGATCTGGCAAAGGGTCACTTTACCTTCGTGCATGCCGGTGACAGGATCGTATCCGTAGGTTGTGACCGTGTTCACGCTCTCGCCGAGCACGATCGGATCAGCTCCCTTGGGATAGTTTCCGCGTTGATCGACGCCCTGGAACCAGCCGGCGAAGTGGAACGGCATGAACGCCACGCCCTTGCCAACGCGCTCGGTGACGAGCGCCTTCACGCGCGCCTTCGAATTCGCCTCGGGGCCGGAGACCCAGACCCAACCGCCGTCCCGCACGCCGCGCGCGGCTGCGTCAGCCGGGTTGATCTCGACGAACATGTCCTGCTGAAGCTCGGCAAGCCATTTGTTCGAGCGGGTTTCTTCGCCGCCGCCCTCGTATTCGACCAGACGGCCGGAGGTGAGGATGATCGGGAATTGCTTGGCCACGCCCTTGTCCAGCGCAGCTTTTTGAACCGTTGCGCCGATGTTGGCCATGCGGAACTGGCGACCGTCGGGACGCGTCGGATATTGCGCGACGAGATCCGTGCGCGGGCTATAAATCGGCTCGCGATGCACCGGCACCGGATCGGGCAGATTATAGGCCACGGCGCGCGCCTTGGCGTTGCCATAGGGCAATACGCCATGCTCGAGGCAGACGCGAATAATGCCGCCTGACAGGTCCACCGCCCAGCCGACGCCATCAGCATTTGCGCCGCCCTGAGCGTTGATCTGGTTGGATTCGGCCTCTGTGAGGTCCTTGTCCCAACCAAGCTTCTTCAGCACGCCCAGCGTGAATTCCGGATAACCGTCGGTCAACTCGGAACCCTTGCTGTAGGAGCCGTCGGCGAGCATGCTCACCTGAGTCACGGTTCCGTCAGCCGCCTTCTCTTCACGCACGACGCCGAAGCGGGCGCGGAAGGTGCCGCCACCGTCCTTCACGTGAAGGTTCGTGTTGTAGAGAATATGCGTGCCCGGATGCTTGATCTCCGGCTTGCCCCAGCAAGGCCACGGCAGACCGTAATAATCGCCGCCAAGGCCCGGCTCGTTCGCCGCCGACCGCAAGGTCACGATGTCAAACTTGCCCTGATTGGCCATGTGCATCTTGATGCGCTCAGGCGACTGGCCGGAATAACCGGTCGAGAAACCGCCCTTGTTGATTTCGCGCAACAAGTCTTCCGGGACAGGCTTGTTGTTCACGACCTTGATGTTCTTGAACATGGCGTCGGCGAAGCCGAGCTTCTTCGAGAGCAGGTAGATCGCCTCGTAATCGTCCTTGGATTCAAAGATAGGCTCGACGAATTTCTCGCCCCATTGAATGGAACGGTTAGACGCTGTGCGCGAGCCATCAACCTCAAAGGAGGTGCAGATCGGCAGCAGATACGTGCCGTTCTTGCGGCCTGAGAGCGCGGAGAACGTGGTTGGATGGGGATCGGCGACCACGAGCAGATCGAGATCCTCAAGCGCCTTCACGGAATCGGGCATACGGGGAATCGTGTTGCCGCCATGGCCGAACACCACCATCGCCTTGACGCTGTCCTTCTGGTCGACATCGTCGGCCTTGAATGACACGGCGTCGAACCAGCGGGTCGAGGGGATGCCGGGGGTTTCCATGTTCTGTTTCTTCGTGCGCGCAGGGCGACCGGCCTTGGCGGGCACTTCGTCGAAACGGTCGACGAAATAATCGTAGGGCACGTCCCAAACGCGAGCCCAATGGCGCCAGGCGCCTTCAACCAACCCGTAATACAACGGCAGCGTACCGATATCGAGGCCAAGATCCGTCGCGCCCTGCACGTTGGTGTGACCGCGGAAGATGTTGGCGCCCGTGCCGTTGGAGCCGACGTTGCCGGTGGCCAGCAGCAGGTTGCAATAGGCGCGAACATTGGCCGTGCCGACCGTGTGCTGCGTGCCGCCCATGCACCAGATGAACGTCGAGGGACGCTGTTTTGCGAAGGTCTCGGCGACCTTCTTCAGCTGCTCGCCCGGAATCCCCGTGACGCGCTCGACTTCAGCCGGCGTCCACTTGGCGACTTCAGCGCGGATCGCATCCATGCCGTCCACGCGCTGGCGGATGAATTCCTTGTCTTCCCAGCCATTGGCGAAGATGTGGTGCATCAGGCCCCAGATCACCGCAATGTCAGTACCGCCACGGAAACGCACATATTCAGTGGCGTGAGCGGCTGTGCGCGTAAAGCGCGGATCGAACACAATCACGTTGGCGCGGTTGGTTTCCTTGCCGGTGAGGATGTGCTGCAACGACACCGGATGGGCTTCGGCCGCATTCGATCCCATGAAGATGATCGTCTTGGCGTTGCGAATGTCGTTGTAGGAATTGGTCTGCGCGCCATAGCCCCAGGTGTTGGCGACGCCGGCCACCGTGGTCGAATGGCAGATGCGCGCCTGATGATCGACCGAGTTCGTGCCCCAGAAGGCGGAGAACTTGCGGAACAGATACGCGCCTTCGTTGGTGAACTTGGCGGAGCCCAGCATGTAGACGGAATCGGCGCCGGATTTCTCGCGGATCGCCGTCATCTTGTCACCGATCTCGTTGATCGCGACATCCCAAGAGACGCGGGTCCACTGACCATTGACGAGCTTCAGCGGATATTTGAGACGACGATCGCCGAACACCAGCTCGCGCGAGGCTGCGCCCTTGGCGCAATGGGTGCCACGATTGATCGGGCTGTCCCAGGCAGGCTCCTGCCCGACCCAAACGCCGTTCTGAACTTCGCCGATGACCGTGCAGCCAACCGAACAATGGGTGCACATGTTCTTTTTGAGCTCGACCTTCTTGGTGTGGTCGAGCATCGCAATCGCTTCGGCTTTCTTTACGCTGCCAAGCGTACCCACGCCCAAAGCCGCCACGCCGCCGGCCGCAAGGCCAGAACGACGCAGGAACGAACGGCGGTCCAGCGTACCGGACGCCAACCCGGATGACATCGCCTGCAAACGCGAATCGCTGCGTGCGGCGCGAGCCGAGGAATCTCTTCTCTTGATGAGCATGCTCGCCCCCTCAGTATTTGTTGGTGCGGTAGAAGGTCTTCACGTGTTCGGTCTCTTTATAGCGCGCCTTGGTGCGCTCATCTTTCGACTCGGTCGCTTGCGCAGGCGCTGTTGACGCCCCAGTGGCCGCAGCGGCGCCGGCGACGACAGCGGCGCCGCTCAGGCCGCGGAAAAAGCTGCGTCTGTCGACGGCCTTCCGATCCGTGTCCTTGCTCATGACATTCCCTCTCATGGTCTCATGATAAAATCTGGCGATCACGCAGGCAGCGTGAAGGCTTGAGCTTCCAGTTCCAGAAACACGCGGCCGACTTGTCCGACCGCACGATAAAAATTAGCCCTCTGCGAGATTTCAAGATCTGCGAAGAAGCGGCTCGCCCATGGCTTCACATGGGCCTCGAAGAAGGCGCGCTGGGTGTCGAAATCAACCTCGAACACACCGGAGGCGAAGTTCGACATGATCTCGCAAACGATGGCGATATGATCTTCCGGTTCGCTGCGGGCGCCGTCGCGCTCCACGCCCAGCCGCTCAAGATCTGCCCGCAAGCGCGCCAGAGGACGCTCATGCAGGAAGCCGGTCAGGTAATACGATCCGTAGGGCAGAAACTCACCGCGCCCGACGCCTACGAACAGATCGAAATATTCGCGCCCGACAAGCGTCTCGTCAGCACTGGCGGCAGCCTGGCCAAGGGCGATGTGTGCAAGCCCCATGGCGGTCGCGTCACCCGTAAGCCCCGCGATACGCGCCAGCAAATCTCCATTGGGCGCACGGCCCATCAGCACAGCCAGCAAGCCCCATTCGGCAGCCCGCAGGCTGTCTATTTCGTCGATCTCGGAACTGGAGCCGTCAGCCATAACGCCTCCGTCGAACAAATCGGCGCGAAGCAGCGCCCGGGGAACCTTCGTGAGAGCTTCGACAGCCAAAACGCGCTCGGCAGGAACCCGCGACCAGCCGGACACTGACGGCTGCGCAATCCCAAGCCCCCGCGCCAAAGACGCGACGCCGCCAGCAGCGGTAATGGCCTTTTCAAGCCCGATGTCCCTCATTAGCCCCTCAGACTAAAGCCCGGATCGCGCTTCCAGACGTTTTTTTTACGTAAACGCTGATTACCTGTGCCACGAAGCCGCGTCCACTTCAACGACAGCATAGGATGTTCCTATGTGACAAATCAGCCTTTGTCCCGGCGCTAAGACGGCGTTGCCCCGCCATGCCGGCGCCGTACAACCAATGGAGGCTGAGGCGACGAAAGCTCCGCAACTTTTGCGTCCTTATCGCCACCTTCCCCAGGTGACTGATTTTCTTCCTCTTTATCTGCTTCTGCTTTAGTGCTGATCCGCAATGGATCGGATGCTGGCTCCTCGGTCTGTTCACCGTCCAGCGCCCCTGCGGCAGTCCCCTCCGTAGAAACTCGCCCCACTAAAGTATCAGAGCCCTCCTCTACTTTTTCGTCCTTGGCCTTAAGCGGAGAAGAGAACATTTTCGCGACCTGGCTGGCGGCGTCATACCCAGCTTCAAGCTCACCGGAACCGGGCACGCCGCCTGGCACGTTCCAGTTAAAAGCGTATTCCATCGCCGGATTCACGTAATCACGAATGCCAGGGTCTGCGGCCCAGGCGCGCTTTAGCGCTGCATTCCGCAACCAGTCTGGCACTTCACGGCGCAGGAACGCTGTAACATCGGTCTCTCCGGTAATGTCGTCGAGGCTTGGAAGGCTGGCCAGATCAAACGGCTCTTCCTCATCGTCAGCCTTTTGTGGCGACACAGATTCGCTCTGGGGCGCAGGCGCTTCTGTTTTCTCTTGCGTGCGTGCTTCCGCTTTGCGTCTGGCCCAGCGACCGAGAAATCCGGCATCCGAATCATTATCGCTCATGCGCCGTCTCCGGATTTCCGCCCCTTGCGGACCCCGGGAGTCTTGCGTGGATCTGGGCCGGACTTGTCTCTCTCTCTCTTCAGGAAAACGCGCTCGACATGGAATTCGTCGACATAGGCGGCGATCCAGGACGCAATCTCCGCCGGCATCGCCGCCTTGCCGACTAGCAACCCGCTCTCAAACAGCGATTCGCCCTCGGTGGGATCGGCGGTAACGGCGGCCAGCTCCACAAGCCCCTCTGGCGTCTCCCGCAACGCGACCCAGAGAAACGGGGCGCCGTCGATGAGGTTGTCCCGGTAATTGCCGGTTTCCGACTTGTAGAGCTCGATAATGGCGGCGCCGGCGTAGAACAATTCGGCCTCGGCCTCGCGCGACAACAAGGCGCCGGGCAGCGTCGCGGGCGCCTCAGCCAGAACCGCCTCCGGGCTCCAGACATGATCGATCCAGGGATTGTCAACCTTTGCGCGACGCACGACGATTCCGACTTCGCGCATTGCATTCATTGCACGCTCTCCAAAGGCAATCCGCTGACGAGATTCTGCGGCTTCATACGCACGATGCGATCAACATTGGCGCCAAGAAACAGATAGAAAGGTTTGCCACGCACGCGCTCCTTCAAACGCTGCTGCACGCGCCGGTCGTCATCGAAGCTCACGCGCATGATCGCGACCACGCGATCAAGATCCTCCTCGCGCAAACTATCTCCACGCCAGAGCGTGTTCCCGATGCGCGTGCCCTCTGAATCAAGCCCGATGAACCAACGCCAGTCCTTGTCCTCAAGTTTCGCAATCGCCTCAGCATGAACGGCAAAACCGGTCAGATGTTTGATCCAGGCCTCAATCGCGCGTGCAAGCCCTGCTCTGGCGCGCGGATCGCCGCCGAAATTCATCGCCATTGAATTGGCGTCGGAGCGCGACCAATAAGTCCAGGCGTTCTCAGCGTCCATAACGTCGAGATCATCTTCCATCATCGCCGAGAGCGGCGCCACATGCATCATCGCGGCTTTGGACTTTTCACGCTCCTCGACAAGTTCAGAATCGGCAAGCAGCAGAACGCCTTCGTGCACGTTCGCCTTTTGCTGACGGAAGAACAATTCGCCTGCGCGCAGCGTAAACGGATCGTCGCAGCCATCCAGCGCATTGCGTAAAATCAGATGCGCCATCTGGTCCAGAAACAGCGGCGGCAGCTCAACCCGCTGCGCGTTTGCAAGCTTTATATATGCAGCTTCAATCGAGCCTGTTTCAACCAGCAGATCGCGAAACTTCAGGAAAAAAGCCCAGTTCTCGCGCGCGTCAGCGTCAAGAACCGCACTCAGCTCAAGAGGCGCCACAACGCGCAACGGATCATCCAGCATAGCGAGATGCAATCCGCGCTCCGCCGCGCAAGCCTCCGGGGGCGGCGCCAGCTCCGGCCTCGCCAGCCACGCAATCAGCAACTCGGGCGTAGCTACAAGCTCGCCGCGCTCGTTGCGACGGGACAATTGATGGCCGGACGAGACCCAGAATTCTCTCATCGCTCTTTTTTCCCCATCAGCGAAACCAGATCGACGCGCTCTTCAGGCGCATCCTCTTCGCCTTCAATTTCCAGAAAGGTGAACGCGCGCGACGACGCGTGCATTTTGTCGGCGCCGGCAATCCGCTCTCGCGCCTTGAATGTGCGGAAACGCTCTCGCAACGCGCCGTCTTCCATGCGCCGCTCCACAGCCAGCAACGTTCCCTCGGGATGGTCGCAAAGCGAGACCGCAAACGCGACCTCATCCTGCGCAGCCTTCTCCGCCGCCGACTGATCAGGCGCACCCAACGCCAGAAACCGCTGCGCCAGAGCCCTAATCGCTCTCGCGCGATCCTCTTCGCTGGCCTCAACGATCACCGCCAGCGTGGAGAAGCCCAACGTATCGACGCCCAGAAAACCGGAGCGAAACGCATGGCGCTCCTTGGCCTCCATCGTATCAGGCTCGCAATCGGCGAAAAGAAAACCGCCAGAAACCGCCCATTCGCCGGGCTCCGCGGCACGCTCAAAGATGAACGTATCGGACGGATCGAGCCGAATGGTGCGCGGCAGTTTCACAGGATTTATCTCCACTTGGGCGTAAGCGTGGGCGCGTGCCTCAGAGCATCATACCATTCATGCTCGTTCAGCGCCCCGGCCAGCGCAGAACGCTGCGAGGCGCCGCCAGCAAGCGACGTCACGAGGTCGCCGTTGACGTCGATGATACGCTTCTTTTGGCCGTCAGCCTTCGGCAGCCGCTTCAGATAATCCTGCCCAACAGCGCGAAACCCATGTTCGCCCCATGTGTCGAAGGCCAGCATCAAATGGCGCGCGAAGCTCTCCACCACAGCATCAATCTGATGCGGCTCAAAGCCGGAGCCTACAAGCGACGTGCTGTCGGGGTAGGCGCCTGTATCGGCGTCAGCCGGGTCCACGGCACGCAGCATCGCGCCGAACACCAACCATTCAGGCGCCTCGTCTTCGCGGCACCCTTGCGGCCAGGCAAGCCTGCCGCCGCCTACCAGCCCGGCGTCGAAGATGATGGCATCGGGCCATCTGAACACAACCTCGCGCTCTGGCGGACAATGCGCGGCAATCGCTTCTGCAAGCGCGTGCATGCACGCGAAGAATGCCCGCCGTGCTCCAACCAAAGGCTCGTCTGGCTCAAGCACAACCGCGAAATCGACGAGATCGGCCCGTCGCACATGCACAAACGCGCCCGCGCCCTGCTCGCTGGCGATTGCGCAGGCGTGCACGAACGCATTTTCACCCGGGGGCGGAGAAACGCGGGAATAACCCGGAGGCAGATCAAGCTTGAAAGAATGTTCCATATCGCCCCGATACACCGCTTTGCGGGGGTTTGCATTCCCCCCGAGCTTCCTATTTAGGTGAACGACGCGGCCAGCCAAGCCGCGAGTGCGCGAACAAAAGCGCCGGGGGATTAAAATGGCCGATGCCGGACGCACAAGTTTCGTATGCTCATGCGAGCAAACGATGGACTTTGATCTCAAAGTTATTTCAAAGGCCTGCGGTGGAAAGGTTATTTCCGGCTCGCAGTTCTGCGGCGCCGAATCCTCCCGCATAGCCGCCGCACTCGCTTTGCCGGGACCAATCACAATCGCTTGCACCGCGCAGGCGCCATTGTTTCGCGAAATGGCGGAAGACGCAGGCGGCAATGCAGATATCACCTACGTAAACATACGAGAGACAGCGGGCTGGTCGAGCGAGGGGGCTCAGGCGGCGCCAAAAATCGCCGCGCTGATCGCAGCAGCCGCCGAAATCATGCCTCCCATCATGCTCACAAGCCTTGTGAGCGAAGGCGTCGCGCTGATTTACGGTCGCGACGAAAGCGCGATTGAAGCCGCCAGGCGCCTGTCCGACCGACTCGACGTGACCGTGCTTCTCACACAGCCGCGCGACCTGACGCCGCCGCGCGAATATGACTTCCCGATCTTGCGCGGCACAATCCGCAACGCCAAGGGACGGCTCGGCGCCTTTGAAGTGATCGTTGACGATTACGCTTCGCCTCTCCCCTCCTCACGCGCCTCCTTGCGCTTTGGCGCGCCGCGAAACGGCGCCGTGTCAAATTGCGACGTAGTGCTGGATCTCAGCGGCGGACAGCCGCTTTTTCCCGCGCACGAATTGCGCCCCGGCTATTTGCGGCCCGACCCCAAAGACCCCGTCGCCGTAGAGCGCGCGATTGCGGACGCTGGCCAATTGATCGGCACGTTCGACAAGCCGCGCTATGTCGATTTTACCGCGAGCCTGTGCGCCCATTCGCGTTCAAAAGTCACCGGCTGCACGCGTTGCCTTGATCTTTGCCCGACAGGCGCGATAACGCCCAACGGCGATCATGTCGCAATTGATGCAGAAATCTGCGCCGGTTGCGGCGCCTGCGCGGCAGCTTGTCCAACTGGCGCAGCCGCTTATGCGCTGCCCCCGGCAGATGCATTGCTGCGTCGCCTGCGAGCGCTCTTGCAAACTTACGCGAAAGCGGACGGACAAAACCCCATCGTTCTGTTCCATGACGGCGACCATGGCGAGCCGCTGATCGACGCTTTGGCGCGCTTTGGCGATGGTTTGCCTGCCAATGTTCTGCCTGTGCGCGTGAACGAAGTGACGCAGATCGGGCCAGAGGCGTTCGCCGCCGCTTTCGCTTATGGCGCAGCTGGCGTGCATCTGCTGGCGCACGCCAAACCCAAACACGACATGAGCGGATCGCACAATATAGTTTCAGCAAGCGCGCGCATCGCTGAAGCCCTTGGCTTTGGAGCCGGGATCGCCAGCATCATCGAGAGCGACGATCCCGACGCTTTGCTTGAGCAGCTTCGCGCTGCGCCCCAGGGCGTTGCGACAACAAAACCAGCAAGCTTTATTGCGCGCGGCGCCAAGCGCAGCGTGCTGGAGACGACTTTCCGCGAATTGCATCACGCGGCGCCCAACCCAGCCAGCGTAATCGCTCTCGACAAAGGCGCGCCGTTTGGCGGCGTCACACTCGATGTCGACGGCTGCACGCTTTGCCACGCCTGCGTTAACGCTTGTCCGACAGGCGCCTTGGGCGACAATCCAGACGTGCCGATGCTGCGCTTCTCCGAAAGCCTTTGCGTGCAATGCGGACTATGCCAATCGACATGCCCGGAAAAAGTAATCCGCATCGAACCGCGCCTCGACTTCGACGCCTGGGCCTCAGGCCACAAAGTGTTGAAGGAAGAAGAGCCCTACCCATGCATTGCGTGCAACAAGCCGTTTGGCTCGCGCAGCGCAGTGGAACGCATCGTAGGCAAGTTGCAGGACAAGCACTGGATGTTCTCCGGCGCAAATGCAAAACGCATCGACGTGGTTCGCATGTGCGACACCTGCCGCGTGAGCGCCGTCGTCAATGAAGGCTTTGATCCACATGCCGCGCCTGCGCGGCCGCCCGTAATGACCACGGAAGATTATCTCAAGGCGCGTGAGGCCAAGGGCGACGACGTCATCTGAACGTCGCTACGTTCTCAGCTTTGATCCCCGCCAATTGGAGGCTTTATGTCGATTTCCAGCCAAGACGTCCTGCGCGCGCTCGCGGCCGTTAAACTAACCGACGGGCGGTCATTGCCCGAGTCCGGACGGCTGACTCAAATCAGCGTAGACGACGGCAGGGTCATCTTCTCGATTCAGATCGACCCTTCCGAAGTGAACGTCATGGAACCTGTTCGTGCGCAGGCAGAAAACGTCGTCAAGGCGCTGCCCGGCGTGAGCCGCGCGCTCGTCGGTCTTACGGCGGACAAGCCCGTAAGCGCAGGGACCGGGGCACCGACGCCGCTGCGCAGCGGACCTAAAAACCAACCTGCCGCCACCAGCAAAAACCCCGGCGTTCCAGGCGTAAAACACATTATCGCAGTGGCGTCGGGCAAGGGCGGCGTCGGCAAATCAACCACCTCATGCAACCTTGCGCTGGGCCTCGCCGCCATGGGCCTCAAGGTCGGCATGATGGACGCAGACATCTATGGCCCCTCGCAGCCAAAACTGTTTGGTCTTTCCGGCAAGCCGCGCGTCAACGAACAGCGCAAGCTGGAGCCAATGGAGCGTTATGGCGTGAAAGTCATGTCCATCGGCTTCCTTGTCGAAGAAGACACCGCGATGATCTGGCGCGGACCGATGGTGATGAGCGCACTCACGCAGATGCTGCGCGAAGTGAATTGGGGCGAACTCGATGTTCTGGTCGTCGACATGCCGCCTGGCACTGGCGACGCACAGCTCACCATGGCGCAACAAACGCCTCTGGCTGGAGCGGTTATCGTCTCGACGCCGCAAGATCTCGCACTGATAGACGCCCGTCGCGGCGTCGCAATGTTCCGCAAGGTCAGCGTCCCAGTGCTCGGCATTATCGAGAACATGGCCAATTTCTGCTGCCCAAATTGCGGCCACGTCTCACCCATCTTCGGCCATGGCGGCGCGCGCACGGAAGCAGAGAAAACCGGCGTGCAATTCCTGGGCGAAATCCCGCTGCACATGGACATTCGCGCCACATCGGACGAAGGCCGCCCCGTTGTCGCGACAGATCCGGACGGCCCGCACGCCGTGGCCTATATCGCCATTGCAAAGCGCGTTTGGGAAACGCTGGAAGCTGGCGGCGGAGCCAAGCCCGCGCCGCCCATCGTGATCGAATGAAAGCGCCCGGGCTCACCCCCTCGTGCGTCATCCTCGCGGGAGGCCTCGCTCGCCGCATGGGCGGCGGCGATAAACCGCTGCGGCCCATAGGCGGCCGCACGATCCTGGACCACGTGATCGCGCGCATCGCTCCCCAATGTTCAACGCTGGCGCTCAACGCGAACGGCGATCCCGCCCGCTTTGCGCAATGGCGCCTCCCCGTCATCGCCGACAGCATTGAGGGCTTCGTCGGCCCGCTGGCGGGCGTTCTGGCAGGGATGGATTGGGCGGCGCCGCAGGGCGAATGGCTTTTAAGCGTCGCTGCCGATTGTCCGTTCCTGCCGCTTGATCTAGTGTCGCGTCTAGCCGCAGCGCAACGTGAAAACGATTCAGACATAATCGTCGCAAGCTCTGGCGGGCAGGCTCATCCGGTGATCGCACTCTGGCGCGTGGGCCTGCGCGAAGATTTACGCCGCGCTTTGGTCGAAGAACAAATGCGCAAAATTGACCGCTGGACTGCGCGTTATCGAATAGCCCAAATAGATTGGAGCAACGAGCCAGTCGACCCGTTCTTCAACGCCAACACCCCGGAAGATCTGACTGCGGCGGAAACGTTTTTGCAATAATCACGCCGGCTCAAAGCCGATGGCGCGCAGCGCCTCGCGCGTCTCATTGCTTGCGAGCGAGCTCAGAAACGCCTGCACGCCAGACCGGTTCTTGCGCTCTGAGACGAGTGCAAAATCATAATGCTCCTGCGACAGCGCAATGAACCCAAGCCCATAGGCTTGCGCCACAGGCTTAATCGCAACACCCCAATCCGCGCGCCCCTGCGCGACAGCAGCCGCAACCGCGTTATGGGAACGCGGCTGGTTGAAATAACCCTCCGGCCGCGCACCCTTTAGCGCCTGATCAATAAGAACACGGGTGCCTGCGCCCATGTTGCGGTTCACCATCATGCAACCAGAATCGCTCAACGCCGCAGCGATTGCGTCGGCGGCATCTCTTCCCTCAAAGCGTTCATCACCTGATCGATAAACAATACCCTGCATGCGTCGCCATCCAGGAACAAGTTCAAGACCCGCGCTTAGATAGGGTGTATTCCATTCACCGGTCTTCTCGTCGAGCAAGTGCATTGGCGCAATGTCGCACTCTCCGCGCTTGGCCGACGCCAACCCGCCGAGACTGCCAACAGAGATCGAGCGCACGAGCAAGCCCGCGCGCGCAAGCGGCGCAGTCGCTGCATCAAGCCCCACGCAATGGCTGCCAATAGCCACCAAATCGGGCGCGCGTGCGTGCGCGGTGAAAAGGTTTACCTCAACTTCTGAATCCGCCGGCAAATGATCGCTCAATGCGTCAATGACGACGAAACCGTCGGCTTGAGCAAAAGATGTGACCGCGCCAGAGCCCTTTCCTGAAGGATAGGCTGTCAACCCCTCACGCCCTTCAACAAGCGAGGTCATAACATATTCGCGTCGCCCGAGCTCAGACGCGATGCGCACTGGAACGCGGGCAGCCACGCGCGACTCCGCCCGCTGCGGCAGACCCGCCATGCGTCGCAACACAGGCGCGATCATGTCGTGAAACGTAAACATGGCGGACGTTGGAAAGCCAGGCAAAATAACGACCGGCTTGCCGGCGCACACAGCAAGGCACAACGGCTTGCCGGGCTTCAATGCAATTCCATGAGCCACAATGCCCGGCGCGCCCAGATCGGCAATCAGCTTGTAAGTGAGATCGCCCGCGCCCTTCGACGTACCACCTGAAAGGATCAGCATGTCGCAATCGTCAAACGCTGATTTTATCGCAGCGCCAAGCAATCTCTCGTCATCTCCGATCGCGCCAAGAAACATAGATTCGCCACCGCATTCAGTGACCGCCGCACTTATGATCGGGCCATTGGCGTCATAGATTGCGGCGGACGAAAGCGCCTGTCCCGCAGAGCGCAATTCATCACCGGTGGACAGGATTTTCACGCGCGGTTTACGCACGACCGACACTGCGCCAATGCCACACGCAGCCAGCATCCCAATCTCGCGCGACCCGATCACAATTCCTGCGCGCAACAATGTCTCGCCTCGCGCAATATCCGATCCTGCGAAAGAAACCGCCTGTCCGGGCGTGACGCTGCGCGTCACCTCGATCTCGGAATCGCCGCAAGGGTGCGTGTGCTCCACCATCACCACAGCATCGGCGCCGCGCGGCAAGGGCGCGCCTGTTGCAATCGGCGTCGCAGTGCCGGTCGCGAGCGAAATCTTAGGCGTGACGCCACAGCGCACGCTCTCGTCATTTAATCGCAGGATCACGGGGCTTCCTTGCCCGGCGCGCGCAAGATCCGCAGCCCGAACCGCAAACCCATCCACGTTCGAACGATCAAACGGCGGCGCGTCCACAGGCGCGATAACGTCCCGCGCCAGCGGCAAATCAAGCGCAGCCAAAAGCCCGCATTCGACCACGGCCTGCTCGCGTGGAAACAACGCGACCTCAAAGCGCTTCAACGCTTCCTCGCGACTGAGCACATCAAGAAACTGCTGTTGGCTGAAGTCGACTGACTCAGACGGCTTCATAAATCATCCCCTAACCACCACGCAAAGGTAATGGACGCACGAGGGCGCCCTCCGCAAGCCCCTCGCTACCCGAAGATACAAGCAAGTATCCATCAGCCCGCAACGCCTGAGCAAGAGACATCTCACCACATGCGGACGGCGCCCATCCGGCCTGCGTGCGCTCAAGCAGCACCACATCCGTCATCCCGGCCGCAGACGTGATCTTGCGCGTCAACGGCGCACTCTCCAACTCGACAGCTGGGCGAGCGAAACAAAGCGATTGCAGCGCAGGCATAACAAGCGCTATCCAGCCAGCGAGCGCGCCATCGAACCGACCAGGAAGACATATCACCGGCTTTGAGCGCACTTCGCCGATCGCGATTGTGGACCCCTGCGACAAGGCAAGCCCATGCGCAACGTTTTCGCCAGCCTCGCGCAGCGCCTCAACAGTATGATCGTCCGGCCCCGTACCCGTACCCCCAATTGTAATCAGCAGATCGCACCCAGCAGCAGGGAGATGCAGCGCGACATCGTCACGGTTACGGGACGCGCACACAACCCGCTCAAGCACAGCGCCCGTTTCCTGCATTAATGCCGCAATCAATTCACCCGTATGCGAAGCGCCATCGACTGCCGGCACGATTACCAGACGCACAAGCGCACGACGCACAGCCACCGTCTCTATCCGCGCCATCTGTAAAAGCGTAACCGCAGCAGCAGAAAAGCGCATCCCCGCCAGCATAAGAACTGAGCCTGCAGATGCGTCGGAGCCGATGCGTCGTGCACCCTCGCCTGGGTGGGCCTCGACGCTGATTGCGAAAGGGGGACCGGACAAATCGACGCATCCCGTATCTATCACGCAATCAAAGCCATCGGGCAGCGCTTGACCGACGCTGACGCGCTGCGGCGCAGCTTTAAGAAGCGCCGGGCAGAAACTGCTAGCCCCAATAAGGTCGAGGCTAGAGACCGCAAAACCGTCCCGAGCAGCCACATCAGCGGCAGGCAGACATTGAGTTGCAAACACATCACGGGCAACGAAACCCTCGACGCATTTTTCAAGCTCCAGCAAGCAAGGGCAAACGGGCGGGCATAGAACCGCCAAGCGTTCGGCTGCGCGCTCCAACATCAATAATCGGGAATCTGTCTTTTGCCTGTCAGACATAGCTCGCTCGTCGGGTACCTTCATCTTATAGGCGTTTCCCAACGACAAGAAAACACTTTACGAAAGGAAGGTTCAAAAGCGCGAGAGCCCCCAACATCCAGGAAGTATGATGTTCATTGCAACCCAAATGAAGATAATAAATAATTAATTTTGACTCACGACGCCTGTCTAAGCCCCTGCTCGCCAACCCCTGTGGCCATGCGCGCGGCCAAATCCCGAAGAGCAGCACAAGCCTCATCAACAGCTTTCGCCACCAACCCCTCATCGTTGCCCTCTCCCATCACGCGCACCACAGGCTCTGTTCCGGAGGACCGCACAATCAATCTACCATGCCTTCCCAGTGGTCTGCCCCCTGAAAAGTGGTCCTCCCTGAAGTATGGCTTTTGAGCCTGATGGAGGAACGTGGAATGCCCAGGAAGAAACACAAG
>CANJPM010000013.1 GCA_947476075.1 Beijerinckiaceae bacterium | reverse complement strand
TGATGTCTGGAGTGCGCGTACGGGCGCGCGCGAGGCGCTTGAAATAGCAGCGCTCGTGGCTGCGGCATTGGATGATCAAGTTTTCGCGCTCGAAGGTCATGTGCTGGTGAACTTGCAAGTACGAGATCTAGAAACAGCACGTGAAAATGAAAATCGCTTTGTTCGCGCCCGGATTCGGCTGCGTGCAATCACAGAAAAAATTTAGGATCGGAGACTTGTATGGCAGCGCAAAAAGGTAAAGATCTGTTGCTGAAAATTGACGACGGCTCGGGCGCGTTCGTCACAGTGGCAGGGCTACGAACGCAACGCTTTGCGCTCAATGCTGATCCAGTTGACGTCACTAATCAGGAATCGGCAGGACGCTGGCGCGAATTACTGGCAGGCGCCGGAGTGCGTCGGGCCAGCGTGGCAGGGTCGGGCGTGTTCAAGGATGGAGCCTCGGACGCGCTCATGCGTCAAACATTCTTTGACGGCTTGATCCGAAACTGGCAGATCGTTGCGCCTTCATTTGGAGTCATTCAGGGTGCGTTTCAAATATCGAGCCTTGATTATCGGGGCGAACATTCGGGCGAGGTTACGTTTGAAATTTCGCTTGAATCCGCCGGCGCATTGACGTTCACAGCGTTGTGAGCGGCGCCATGGGCAATGCGAGGCGCGGCGACGTCAGCGCGGTTCTTGAAGGCAAGTCCTATACTTTACGATTGACGCTTGGCGCGCTGGTCGAACTTGAACAGGCGTTTGGCGCCGACGACCTGGTTTCGCTTTCAGCTCGTTTTGAAGGTGGACGACTTTCTGCGCGCGATCTGTTGCGGATCATCGCCGCAGGCGTGCGCGGTGGCGGCGTGTCGATGAGCGACGACGAGGTAGCAGGTCTCTGGGTTGAGGGCGGCATTCCAGCTTATGTGGGAATCGCGTCCCGTTTGCTGGCCGCAGCATTTGGGGCGCCAAGCGCGCAAGCGCAGTCGCACCCTATCAAGCCGCAGAACGTTTGACCAAAAGACCAGGTTGCACGCAGACGAGGGAGCCGAACGCGGCTCCTTTTCCGTGGCGGACGGCAATGGCTTTTGGGTTGGGCGTTTTGCGGCTGGCCCCCAATGATTTCTGGGCGATGAGCCCCCGCGAATTGGCCGCAGCCTACGAGGGCGTGTATGGGCTCCCGCTGGAGCATGAACATGGACTCGACCTGCAGGCGTTGATGCTTGCATTTCCGGACAAGGATTGACCAATGGCGATTGAAGATTTCGACACCGGTTTTGCGACGCAGGACGTTGACGCGATCCGACGCAGCTTGGACGGCGTCGATGTTTCCGCCGAGCGCGTATCCCGGTCTCTGACCCGTGCTTTTGCCGGCGCAGTCGCTGGCGGTAAGTCGCTCGATGATACGTTGCGCAACGTTGCGCTGTCGCTGTCGAACGTTGCTTTAAGCGCCGGGCTCAAGCCTTTGCAGCAGGGCTTGTCGTCAGCTCTGTCGTCACTTGGTTCGTCAATCGGTGGCGGCAATATTGGCGCAATTCCTGTCACGCCGTTTGCCGATGGCGGCGTCGTGTCACGCCCAACGTTCTTTGGTGCGGGTGGAGGGCTTGGCCTTATGGGGGAGCGTGGCGCAGAGGCGATCATGCCATTGGCGCGTGGGCCTGATGGACGTCTGGGTGTCGCTGCCTCGGGCGGCGGGAGCGGCGCCACACATGTCAACGTAAACATCACAACGCCTGATGTAGCAGGCTTTCAACGGTCGCAAGTTCAAATTGCAGGCGCGCTTGCCCGCGCTGTTGCGCGTGGTCGGCGCGGCTCGTGAGGTTTAGTTGGCGATCATGGCGGCAAGCTCGTCCTTGATGGCCAGGCGCTGCTTCTTCATTTGCTCAATGATCTCGTCGCTCGTGGGCTCCACTTCGGCGTTAGCCCGATGAATTGCCCGGTTGATCTCGTGATAGCTATCCACCAGACGCGCGAAATGAGCATCGCTCTGCTTCAGCGTGCGCATTCGCTCATGCGCGTCTGGGAACTCGTCATGCAATTCATTTGGGACATGGCTCATGATTTTTCCTTTTTGTCTGAATTGTCGCGCTAATCTAGGCGCAAGCTTGTTCCGTTCCTTTGTTCTGGATCAATGATATGGCTTTCACGAGATACTTTTCCCGCTTGACGTGGCGTTGGGAGCGCGTGGCGGCCCTGAGCGACGCACGGATGTCGTCTTGACAGGATCGGGACGCGAGGAACGCAATCAGCGTTGGGCTCACTCGCGCAGGCGCTGGGACGCGGGATATGGCGTGAAATCGCTTTCCTCCATTGCGCGGGTGGTTGATTTTTTCGAAGAGAGACGCGGCAAATTGTATGGCTTTCGGTGGCGGGATCGAAGCGATTGGAAGTCATGCGCTCCAAACTTTGCGCCGGGTCCGCTCGACCAGGTTCTGGGTTCTGGCGATGGCGTCTTGCGTGATTTTCAATTGATCAAGCGCTACGGCGCTGCGTTCGCTCCTTACATGCGTGATATTGCAAAGCCGGTCGCCGGCTCGGTGCGCGTGGCGGTGGGGGGTGTAGAGGCTGCATCAACACGCTTTGAGATTGATGCGACTAAAGGGGTGGTTCGCTTCGCTTCCACGCATGTTCCTCCTCCCCGCGCTGTCGTTACCGCAGGCTTTGTCTTCGACGCCCCGGCGCGCTTCGACACCGATTATCTTGAGATAGACCTTGCAGCTTTTGAAGCAGGCGAAATTCCGAAGATTCCATTGATAGAAATTATTCCATGAGTGTGGCTTCATGCGTAATCTGTCTCCTGAAATGCAAGCAGCTATCTCTGGTGGAGCAACCACGCTTTGCACGTGCTGGCGTCTGACCAGATTGGACAATCTGATCATCGGCTTTACTGACCATGATCGCGACATATCATTCGACGGAACCATTTTTGCTGCGATGTCAGGTCTTGAAAGTACAGCTTTTGAATCCGCGGCAGGGCTTACCATCGGTGGAGCCGAAGTGTCGGGCGCGCTCAGCTCACAATCTCTTGACGAACGTGACCTGCAAAATGGCTTGCTTGACAACGCACGTGTTGAGATTTTTCGTATCGACTGGAGCGCCCCGGAAAATCATATCCTTCTTGAGGCCGGTGTCATTGGCGAAGTGCGTCGTAGCGAGCATGCCTTTACTGCTGAATTGCGCTCGCTCGCCCATGAGCTCGATCAGGAGCGCGGGCGGCTTTATCAAGCAGGATGTGATGCTGATTTGGGCGATGCGCGATGTCGCTTTGCGTTCGCTTCGGAACCTTTTGTTGTCGAGTGCGACGTCCTGGCTGGTTGTGACGTAGTCAATTTGCTGATTCAGCCTGATAATATTGTCGGTGGCTGGTTGAATAATGGACGCGTCGAAGTCCTGAGCGGATCAAACGCCGGCTCGCGCGTGAATATACGCGAGCATCGATGTGACCGGTCCATCCACGTCATTACGTTATGGACGAAGCTTTCGTCCGCGTGTGCGATTGGCGATCGCGTGCGTGTATTTGCCGGATGCGACAAATCGTTTCAAGCCTGCCGCAAGAAGTTTAACAACGGCATTAATTTTCGGGGCTTCCCGCATATGCCTGGCAACGATCATTTGATGTCCTACGGTAAGCGTGGCGCAGGCATGGATGGCGGGAGTCTGTTTCGATGAAACTCGCGCGAGCAGATATTGTCTCCGTCGCGCGCAATTGGATCGGCACACCTTATCTTCATCAAGCCTCTTTGCTCCATGTCGGTTGTGATTGTCTTGGTCTGGTGCGTGGGGTGTGGCGAGAGACGGTCGGAGCCGAGCCCGAGCGTTTCGCGCCGTATGCGCCAGATTGGGCCGAGGCGGCGCGCGCGGAGCGTTTGGCCGAAGCTGGTGCGAGACATTTTGTTCCCGCCGATCCCGGTGCGATCAAAGCTGGGGACCTTCTTCTGTTTCGCTGGCGCGCGGAGGCGCCCGCTAAACATTGCGCCATTGCAACGTCTGCGACGAGCATGGTTCACGCGCACGAAGGCGCCTGTGTTTGTGAAGTAACGATTTCGCCCTGGTGGCGAAGGCGTCTGGCATATTCTTTCAGCTTTCCGAATTTGTTCGATTTCTAGGCGCGCCTGTGCGCGAGGCGGTTTCTCATGGCCACGCTCGTTCTTCAAACCATCGGCGCCGTCGCCGGCCAGTTCCTTGGTGGACCAATCGGCGCGGCTATTGGTCAAACCATTGGCGCCGTCGCTGGCAGCGCCATCGATCAGCGCTTGTTTGCACCTGGTGGCCGCGACGTAACGGGCCCAAGGCTGACAAGTTTCGCAGGAATTGGATCCAATGAGGGCGCAGCGATAGCGCGCGTCTATGGTCGCGCCCGCATTGGGGGCCAGATGATCTGGGCGACGCGCTTTGAAGAGACGAGCGCGACCAGCCGCGTCGGCGGCAAAGGCGGGGGTGGTTCGTCGCGTCAGACGACATACGATTACAGCGCGAGCTTTGCGATTGGTCTATGCGAAGGGGCTATCGGACAGGTACGCCGTATATGGGCGGATGGACGCGAAATTGATCAGACGCGGTTTAACATACGCGTTCATCTGGGTGATGAGGATCAGTCGCCAGATTCCCTGATCGTCGCCAAGCAGGGCGCTGAAAATGCGCCAGCCTATCGCGGGCTTGCTTATGTCGTGTTTGAGCGAATGCAGCTTGCTGAATTTGGGAACCGGATCCCTCAATTGAGTTTTGAGGTCGTGCGGCCCCTTGGGGGCCTCTGCGACATGGTTCGAGCCGTTGATATTATCCCTGGCTCTGGCGAGTTTGTATATGCGACGGCGCCGCGTTTTAATGTACTCGATCTTGGCGGCTCTACCGCTGAGAACCGTCATAATCTTGTGGCCGAAAGTGATTGGGTCGCCTCTCTCGATCAATTACAGGCGGCCTGTCCGAATGTGCGTAAGGCCTCGCTTGTCGTTTCCTGGTTTGGAGATGATTTGCGCGCCGGAAATTGTCGTATCGCTCCGCGCGTAGAATCTGTCGATAAAGTTGTTGCGGGCGAGACCTGGAATGTAGCGGGGCTTGGACGTTCGTCGGTTGCTCAATCAACTCGTATCGATGGTCGGCCGGCTTATGGCGGGACGCCTTCTGACGCTTCGGTGCTTGCGGCGATAGCGGATCTCAAGTCGCGTGGGCTGGCAGTTTCATTCTATCCTTTCGTGATGATGGACGTCCCCGCAGACAATAACCTTGTCGACCCTTGGACAGGTGCAAGCTCTCAACCGGCTTACCCCTGGCGCGGGCGTATAACATGCGATCCGGCTCCGGGCAGGCCACAAAGCGTTGACGCGAGCGCAATCGCTGGCTCGCAAGTCGCCAGTTTTTTCGGCGCACGCAATCCCGGTTTTTATGAATGGTCGTATCGTCGCTTCATACTTCACTATGCACAGCTCTGCGCCAATGCGGGCGGCGTTGACGCGTTTCTGATCGGTTCAGAGCTTGTGGGGCTCACCCGCATTCGCTCCAGCTCCGGCGTTTATCCAGCGGTTCAGGAGCTTGTTGCTTTGGCGGCTGACGTGAAGGCGATCCTTGGGCCCGGCGTAAAGGTTTCCTATGCTGCTGACTGGACTGAGTACGGCGCCCATGTTCTGAATGGCGGCGCTGAAGTTCGATTTCCCCTTGATGCGCTATGGGCGAGCCCGGCGATTGACGCTATCGGCATTGATCTGTGGGCGCCGCTTGGCGATTGGCGGGACGGCGATCATCTCGATGCGCATGCGGCGGCTTCTATTTATGACCTCGATTATCTGCGCAGCCGCTTGGGCGCCGGCGAAGCGTTCGACTTTTACTATAGCGATAGGCAAGCGCGCATCGCTCAAGCACGGACCCCGATTAGCGATGGCGCCTATGGCAAGCCGTGGACGTTTCGTCAAAAGGATCTCGTTGGCTTCTGGTCGAATGCGCACGTCGAACGGGTGAACGGCGTCGATCTTTCGAAACCCTCTCCATGGGTTGCGCGCAGCAAACCGATCTGGCTGACTGAGATAGGTTGCCCCGCGATTGATCGTGGAGCCAACGCGCCGCATGTGTTTCCTGATCCAAAATCCTCCGAAACCGGCGCCCCCTGGTTTTCGCGCGGATTTCGCGACGATCTCATTCAGGCTCGTACGCTCGAAGCGATTCTGTCGCGATTTGATCCGGCTTTGGCCGGCTTCGAAGAGGCGGCCAATCCGTTCTCGCCGATCTATGGCGGACGCATGGTTGATCCTGAGAGAATTTATGTTTGGGCCTGGGATGCGCGTCCCTCACCAGCGTTTCCCACTCAGGAAGGCGCCTGGAGCGATGGCCCGCAATGGCGAACCGGCCATTGGTTGAATGGGCGCATAGACAGCGTTTCGTTGAACCGGCTATTGCGTGAGCTGTGTTTGCACGTTGCAGAAGATTGCGTCAGTAACGTCGATGCAATGATTGATGGTTTCGTGCTTGAGCGTCCCATGTCGCCTCGCGCAGCTATCGAGCAGGCGGCCGCATTTTTTGGGTTTGATGCGGCGATATCAGGCGGCAAGATTCGCTTTGACGGCATTGCTGCTGGTGCTCCTCTTGATCTTTCGCTGGATGATTTGACGCCACGCGAAGGTGGCGAGCTTGTAACGCTCACACGATCGCAAGAGAGCGAAATTCCGATGCGGTTGGCTGTAACGTTCATTGACGGTGAAAGCGATTACCGGACGGCTACCGCGTCGTCGACACGTGTTGATACCCGGTCTCGACGCGAAAGCGCCAATGAATTCGCGATCGTCACCACGCGCGCGCAAGCTCAGCGTCGCTGCGATATTTGGCTTCAGGATATCTGGGCTGCGCGTGAGCGGGCGAGTTTTGCGGTTCGCCCTGGATTGCTTGATCTGGAAGTTGGCGATTTAGTTCGCTTGCCGCAAAAGGGGTCGGAGAGTCTTTATCGGATTGAGCGGATCACAGACGGTTTTACGCGCGAGATTGAATCGCGGGCGATCTATCCGTCGACTTTTGAGCACATTGCGCGCGATGTTTCGGCTCCGGCCGCGCCGCGATTGCGTTTGCCCGGGCCGCCGCTGGTGCGCATTATTGATCTTGGATTTGTGCGGCCTGATGGTTTTGCCCTGCAGCACATAGCTGTTTTTTCGGACCCGTGGCCGGGGCCGATGGCGGTGTGGCGTGCTGAGGGCGACGGTTTTGCTTATCTTCGATCCATCGAGCAACCTGCTACGATGGGCGAAACGCTTGATGATCTTGGCGTCGGCGTAACCTCACGCTTTGATCGCGCCAACACACTGCTTTTGCGATTGGCGAGCGGTACGCTGAACTCAGTCGATCCATCGCAAGCGCTTGCTGGCCGCACGGCTTTGGCGATCAAGGGGCCCAAAGGGTGGGAGGCGTTGTCGTTTGTATTCGCGGAACCCGTCGCTGAACGGACATGGCGATTGAACAAGCTTGTTCGTGGCCTTGGTGGAGAGGATTGGCTCGCAGGCGAGGTGATTCCCGCTGGCGCTCCTGTTGTCCTTCTTGATGCAGGCGTGGTTCCTCTTGTAACCGACGTTAGTTTGATTGGCGCGCCGCAGATCTATCGCGTGGCTGCGGCGTCTGGCGGGCATGGCGATCCGGCGTCGGTAGAGGTTCGGGCGCAGGCGAGCGCTCTTGCGCTTTTGCCCTATGCGCCTGTTCGCCCTTCCGCGCGTCGCGTTGCTGGCGGTGTTGAGATAGCCTTTATCCGTCGTGGCCGGATCGATTCAGATGGGTGGACGTCGGTTGACGTGCCGCTTGGCGAAGACCTTGAGGCTTATGAAATCGAGATTCTCAAGCAGGGCGTCGTGCAACGCGTCGTGCGCGTGGCCGGCCCGCAAGCGCTCTATTCAGGTTCTCATGAGCTTGAGGATTTCGGTTCTGTGCAAACCCAGATCAGTCTGCGGATTTTTCAGATGAGCGCGAGCGTGGGGCGCGGTTTTGCCTGCGAGGCGATTGTTTCCGTCGCCTGATGCAGAGATTGCATTGCTAACATTACAGGCTCATTCATGAGCGATTCCGCAAATCTTGCGTTGCCCTATATCGAGGCGGCGCAGGCGCAGAAACATGTGACGCATAATGATGCGCTCGCTTTACTCGACGCCTGCGTGCAATTGTCCGTGGCGTCACGAAATACGCTTTCAGCGCCGGGGAATCCTGGCTCAGGCGCGCGTTATATTATTGGCTCCGGCGCGTTGGGGATTTTTGCGGGGCGGACGAACCAGATTGCTTATTGGGATGCTGCTGGTTGGCGCTTCTTGACGCCGCAGATTGGGTGGATCGCCTGGGTGGCCAGCGAAAGCGCGTTGTTTGTATTTGATGCGAGCGGTTGGGTGGCGATTGAATCGAAGCTGGCGCAATTGCAGAACTTGCAGAGATTGGGCGTAGGTACGACGGCCGACGCCTCCAACCCATTTGCCGCCAAATTAAATGCGATGTTGTTCGCTGCGCGTTCAGGTAGCGAAGGTGGAAACGGCGATCTTCGATTGACGCTTAACAAGGAAGTCGTCAGCAGAACCGTTTCGCAGATCTATCAGACAGCATGGTCGGCCCGCGCCGAAACGGGGTTGATGGGCGACGACAAGTTTCGGATCAAGGTTTCAGCCGATGGCGCAAGCTGGCGCGATGGACTTGAAATTGATCCTGCCTCTGGAACGGCCGTTTTCAGCAATGGAGCGCGTGCGGGGGCTGCAGGGTTTTCGGCAGATGTTTTCTCGGGCAAGAGTTTTCGTCTGACGAGTGATGCTATATCTGCGGATGCTTCGTCCTTACGCACATTAAATGCTGGCGATAACGGCCGCATCATTTGCTTTACGTCTGCCTCGCCTGTGAGCGTCGTCGTGCCCGTTGGGCTTGGCGTCGGCTTTTCTTGTGCGCTCATTCAGGGCGGCGCCGGCGTTGTTACGTTTTCCGCCTCGTCGGGCGTTGTCTTGGGTCAGGTGGAGAATGCGTTCAGAAGCGGCGGGCGTCACGCCACAATTTCATTGCTCGCGATTGCTGCGGACTCGCTTGTTTTGGCGGGAGCGCTGGTAGCATGATAGCGCTTGGCCACTTGCGAGGACTCGGGGCTGGCGGATCGTTGGTCCCTGCCGCTGCGTTAGATCTTGATTTCTTGTCTGGTCAGATTGATCCGCGCCTGACGTATGCGCGAGCCTCTCTGGCGTCCCGTATTGACGGCGCTGGGCGCTTGTCGATCTCGCCTCATAATCTGTGCGTCCACAGCGAGCAGTTTGAGCTTTCTTGGATGCGTGAGAACATTTCTGCTTTCGGTTCGGGATCGAGCGCCAATGCGGCGACCGCTCCTGATGGCTCCAGTGCAGCTGACCTGATCGACGATGGCGCCTCAAGCGGCCGCCACATTATTTATCAGGCGCAGTCGGTTCCAGGCGATGGCACCTATGCCGGGTCTATCTTCGTCAAGGATTTTGGACGTCGCTTCGTTCAATTTCTTGTTACCTCGCAAGGTTACACCTGTGGCGGCTTTATCATCGTCGATCTCCAGACCGGCGCTCTGACGCAGACCAAGGCTTTTGCCAGCGGCGCGCCTGTCGTGTCCAGCGCCATAGAGGGCGTCGGGGGCGGTTGGTTTCGGATATCGCTGTGTTTCAAGGTTTTATCTGGGGTTTCGTTCCTGTTCTTCATCGTGGCGGCGTCCGATCGTCCAAGCGATGCAAGCGGCGCAATGCTGCATGGAAGTCCATCCTACGCAGGCGTTGGGATGAAACTTGCGGTTTGGGGCGGCCAGCTTGAATTGATCGGAGACGAAACTTCAGTTCGCCCTTATGTACGCGCCAATGCAGTCCCGTTTTATGGGCCGCGCCTTGATCATGCTCCGGCGACTGGCGCGCCCAGAGGATTGTTGGTGGAGGAGGCGCGGACAAATCTGATCCTTCGCAGTCAAAAACCGTTGTCGCAATCCATCCCGGTCGTCGCGCAGCCTCATACATTTTCGTTTTATGGAGCAGGAACGATCACGCTCTCCGGTGCTGTGGTTGCGAGCGTCCCTGGTCTTGGAGCCTATCCGGCGCGCAGAATTTTCACGTTCACGCCGAACGCTGGAACGCTGGCGTTGTCGATTTCTGGCGAAGTTCACTTTGTCCAGTGCGAATTGGGCGGCTTCGCCACATCGTGGATTCCGACATGGAGCGTGCCGGGCGCCCGCGCCGCTGATGACGTTCGTCTCAACCAGTCTAGTTTAGCAAGTTGGCTGAACGCAGCCGCCGGGTCGTTTCTTGTTGAGGCGAGCCGGTTCAGCGTCGTTCAGCGCGGCGACGTCCTGAACCTGCGAAATTCGGCAAACGCGGCGCTGGCGGATGTCAGTATTACAGGTGGCGCTTCCGGCGCTTTGGATGTGTCCATGAGGACCGCTGCTGGAGTTTTTGCGCCGACATTTCCATCCGCTTTTGCTTCTGGTGGCGCTGTGCGCACCGCTGTCGCCTACGGGGTGGGTGAGGGTGGCGTATCAGTGAATGGCGCGGCGGTGGTTTCAAGCGCTGGCGTCCTCAGCCTTTTGCAGGCGGATGCGATGACCATCGGCTCCAATGCGGGGGCTGCGCGGCATTACCTGAACGGTCATGTGCGCCGCATTCGTCATTATCCGGGACGTTTGTCGAACAGCGTGCTGCGATAAATTTCCGTCTGATTTTTTTGTAACTAAAGGAGATTGTTTATGAATATGGAATTTCCCGTCGCCGGCGAACTTGAATCCGCCAAACCGTTTTGGGCGTCCCAGACTATCTGGTCTTCCATCGCAGTGATCGGCTCGTCCGCAGCAGGCGCCTGGTTGGCCTGGCAGGCTGGCGATATGGCGGCCTTGGGCGCAGCCTTGACTGCTGTTTTGGGCGGGGTAAGCGCCATTGTCGGTCGGTTTCGCGCCGTCTCGCTGGTGCGGTGAGCTGTGTTCAGGCTGATGGCGGCAGGCGGATCTGCGTTGGTTCTATGCGGCTTGTGCCTGGGTTCGGCGGTCTGGCTGCACAGCGCGATGAATGACGAATATGCCCGCGGTGAAGCGTTTGGCCGCGCTGTTTCCGTGGCTGAAGCCGCGAGGGAAATCGCCGCACTGAGGGCTTCTGCCGATGCAGCTTTGCTTAAGACGAACGCCGAGATCGCCGCGCTCGAAGACGAGCGGGAGCAATTGCAGGAGGGACTGGATGGTCTGGCGCGTGAAAGTATCAGTAATGACGGCGCTGTGTGCGTTGGGCCTGGGCTCGTGCGCGCACTCGCCGCCGTCGGCCGTGCCGGGCGCGGGGTTCAGCCCCGCCCCTGATATTTTGTTGCGGCCCTGTGAGGGGCCACAGCTCTTTAACAAATCGACGCATGAGCTGGGCCTTTCTGCGGGGGAGGCAGCTCGCATCTGGGGCCAGGATCGGTTTGCTCTCGCCCGATGTGCAAGCCGGCACCGGTCGCTTGCTGGGCATGTGCGGCGGCAAGCGGGCTCCCAATAATCGAGTTTTGGGCTGCGTTCACCCGCGGTTCAGGCTTCTGCCGCTAAAGTGACACAATGTGTTCCCTACGTGCGCTTGCCCTTCTTTTCATGCTCCCGGTCTTTTCTGCGGCATTTGCCGAGGAGGCGAAGCGCGTTTGTCTGAACGCAGCTGAGACGCGGGTCGCCGTCGCGGAACATCGGCTGGCTGACCCGCTTGCGGCGTTGCGGGCGGCGGCTCGTAAGGGCCAAACCGAGCCTTTGCGTTCGCGCCTCTGTCGCTGGAACGATAGATTCGTGTATGAAATGGCTTTGTTGCGACGTGACGGCAAAGTTGTCCGTGTCTTCATTGACGCGATAGACGGGGTTCAGGCGGTTTCCGCGCCTTAATGTGCGCGGGCCTCCATTGCGGAGACGATGCATTGCGCTTGCTTGTGGTGGAAGACGACAAGGATTTGAATCGCCAAATCGTGAGCGCGCTGGAGCAGGCCGGTTATGCGGTCGATTCCGCCTCCGACGGCGAAGAGGGCTGGTTTCTTGGCGATACGGAATCCTATGACGCTATCGTCCTCGATATCGGATTGCCAAAGAAGGACGGCTTGTCGGTGCTGGAGGAATGGCGTCGCGCTGGTCGCAAGACGCCGGTTCTGCTGCTGACCGCGCGTGATCGCTGGAGCGATAAGGTGCAGGGCTTTGACGCCGGCGCGGACGATTACGTCGCCAAGCCGTTCCACATGGAGGAGGTGCTGGCGCGTCTTCGGGCGCTTGTGCGCCGCGCGGCGGGCCATGCCTCCAGTGAGCTTTCCTGCGGTCCGGTGCGGCTGGACACGCGCTCCGGCCGGGTGTCGGTCGAGGGCAATCCGATTCGTCTTACGTCTCATGAATATCGCCTGCTGTCCTATATGATGCACCATTCGGGGCGCATCGTGTCGCGAAGCGAACTGGTTGAGCATCTCTACGATCAGGACTTTGATCGTGATTCGAACACTGTGGAAGTGTTCGTAGGGCGTTTGCGCAAGAAGCTCGGCGTCGACGTAATCCAGACGATCCGCGGCCTTGGCTATCTGGTTGCGGCGCCTGGCGCGGCTTCGCCTTCTGCGCTTCCTTCTGGCCATTGATATGGGCCGTGCAGGCTGGTTGTCTGTGGGCGGCTTGCTTCTGGGCAAAGAACGCTCGATCTCCCAGCGGCTTTTTCTGTCGGCCGCTTTCTGGAGCGCGCTTGTTCTTTTGATCGCGGGTGTCTCCCTGTCCGCCGTTTATCGTGCGGCGGCCGAGCGCGCGTTTGACGAGCGGCTTGGCGTTTACTTGCGCGCGCTGGTCGCAGACGTCGCCATGGACGAAGCTGGCGTAGGTCAACTCGGCGAGCCGCAATTCGAACTCACCCGGTCTGGCTGGTACTGGCAAGTTTCCCGCGTCGATGCGCCCAATCCGATCGTTAAAGCCTCGCGGTCCCTTTTCGCCGCGCGCCTGCCCTTGCTCGCCGAGCGCGGCGTGCGCGCCGATCCGACCGGCCTGCGCAAGGATTACATCATCGGACCTGATGAGCGCAGGTTGCGCATCGTGGAGCGCATGATCGACGTTGATTCCGACGGCCAATGGCTTGTGCAGGTCGCGGCCTCCACAGAGGATGTCGATCAACAGGCGCGCTGGTTTATGCTCGCCCTTGCAGGCTCTTTCCTGACGCTGGCGATTGCGTTGGTGGGTGCGACCGCGCTTCAGGTGCGCTACGGCTTGCAGCCCCTGCGACGCCTGCAGGATGAAGTCGCCGCCATTCGGCGCGGCGACAGCGAGAAAATCGACGGCGCCTTTCCCCAGGATCTGGCGCCGTTGGCTGGCGAGCTCAACCTGCTGATCGCGTCCAACCGCGAAGTGGTGGAGCGCGCCCGCACCCATGTCGGCAATCTCGCCCATGCTCTCAAGACGCCCCTGAGCGTGATCGTCAATGAAGCCAATTCGGAGGCCAATTCGCACGCCTCGCCGCTCGCCGATAAAGTGCGCGAGCAGGCGGCGCTGATGGGCGATCAGGTGACCTATTATCTTGATCGCGCTCGCGCCGCCGCTCGCTCCACGATGATAGGCGCCGCTGCTGAGGTGGAGCCGCCGCTGGCTGGCCTCGTGCGCACTTTTGAAAAGATTTACAGGGACCGTGGCGTTCTCTTTGATTTGCAATGCGCGGCCGGTTTACGCTTTCGCGGCGAGCGGCAGGATCTTGAGGAAATGGTAGGCAATTTGATCGACAATTCAGGCAAATGGGCGTCTGGGCGCGTTGCGGTGTCTGCTGCGCCGCTGGTCGACGAGACCAACGGTTCCGCAGTCCCTGGCTTCCTTTCCATCATTGTGGAAGATGACGGAATCGGTCTGCCAACAGAAAAGCGAAACGATGCGCTCGCGCGCGGAAAGCGGCTCGATGAGACCAAGCCCGGCTCTGGATTGGGCCTCTCCATTGTGGCTGATTTGGCGAAAATCTACGGCGGCGGACTCACATTGGAAGAAAGCGACATGGGCGGCCTGAAAGCTGTGCTGCAGCTGCCGATGGCGTGATAGGGAGATCATGCCCCCGCGACTTCAAGTCCGCTTCAAATTCCCCTCCGGACGTGAGACAAGTAGGTCATGATCTGGCTTGTTTTTGCGCTTTTGACCTTCGCAGCCGCCATGAGCGTGCTCGTCCCTTTGGCCCGGTCCCGTTCAGCGGGCGCCAAAGCTGTTTCGCAGCGGGCCTCTGATGTGGCGTTTTACGACGCTGAACTCGCAGCGATAGAGCGGGACGTTGAGCGCGGGTTAATGTCGGCGGACGACGCCGATGCTGCTCGAGCCGAGGCGGCACGGCGCCTTATAGGCGGCAGCGCGAAGCCAGCGGAAGCGGAGGCCTTGCGGCGAAACCGCACCTTAGCCGCCCTTTTGACGCTCGCGCTTGTTTTTGGCGGTGGGCTGGGCCTGTACCTATACATTGGCTCGCCCGCGTTGCGCGATCAGCCGCTGACAGCGCGCCGGCAAGCGCCTCCCGAGCAAATGGATGTTATGGCGGCCGTCGCCAAAATCGAGGCGCATCTGGTCGCCAATCCCATGGATGGACGCGGCTATGACGTCGTCGCCCCGGTTTACATGCAGCTTGGGCGCTACGAAGAAGCTGCCCGCGCGTTGGCGCGCGCCAACCGATTGCTCGGCGCCACGCCCGAACGCGAAGCCGCGCAAGCCGAAGCGCATATGATGGCGGGTCAGGGCAAGATGACCCCCGAAGCGCGGCAGGCGATAGCCCGCGCACTGGCCTTGCAGCCCGATTTTGCGCAGGGGCGTTTTTATGTAGGTCTCGCCGCCGAGGAAGATGGCGACATGGCGCTAGCGCGGGACACCTGGACCAAACTGCTGGCCGCCGCGCCGCCGGGCGCCCCTTGGGCCGACGTCGTGCGGGGCCGTTTGGCCAGGCTCGGCGCTCCGGCTCCCGACGCGATGATAGCGCCGCCCTCCGGCGAAGCGGCGGCGGCGATCGCCAGCATGCCGGCGCCTGAGCGCCTGACCGCCGTTCGCGGCATGGTTGACGGCCTTGCCGCCCGCCTTGCGCAGGACGGCAGGGATGCGGAAGGTTGGCTCCGCCTTGTTCGCGCCTATGTGGTGTTGAACGAAGGCGAGAAGGCAGCCGCGGCGCTGGCGGCGGCACGCCGAGCTTTGGCCGAAGATTCTGGCGCGATGGAGCGTCTCTCGGCGCTCGCCAGGCAATTGGGATTGGAAGGCTAAAATGACCCGCAAGAGCCGCCGCCTCGTCCTGATCGCCGCCGCGCTGTCCGTGCTTGGCGTGGCGATTGGCGTTGGGCTGTTTGCGCTGCGCGACAACATTGTCTTCTTCTATACGCCCGGCGAAATAGCGGCCAAGGATGTGAAGCCCGGCGTGCGTTTGCGCCTTGGCGGATTGGTCAAGGACGGATCGGTCGAGAAGGGCGATTCGCGTTTCGTCGCCTTCACTGTGATGGACGCCCAAAGCGAAATCCGGGTCCGCTTCAACGGCGTGCTACCGGACCTGTTCCGCGAGGGGCAGGGCGTAGTCGCTGAAGGCGTGCTGGAGGCGGGTCAAAACTTCCGCGCCGATTCAGTACTGGCCAAGCATGACGAAACTTACATGCCGCGCGAAGTCGCGGATTCCCTCAGGAAGCAGGGGCATTGGCAAGATGGCGCTTCCGGCGCCAAGCCTGCCGTCCCCGCAAAGGTCGAGTGAGCGGCATGATTGTCGAAACGGGGCATTACGCGCTGGTTCTGGCCTTCGCACTCTCGCTGGTGCAGGGCATTGTACCGTTATGGGGCGCGCTCATAAACGACCGGTCGTTGATGGCTGTTGGAGCGCCGAGCGCACTGGCGCAGTTTGCTTTCACCGCGCTGTCCTTTGGCGCGCTGACCTATGCCTATATCGTGTCTGATTTCTCGCTCATCAACGTGATTGAGAACTCGCATTCGCAGAAGCCGCTGATCTATAAAATCTCGGGCGTATGGGGAAACCACGAAGGCTCGATGCTGCTTTGGGTTCTCATTCTGTCGTTGTTTGGCGCGCTGGTCGCCTTGCGTGCAAAGCGGATGCCCGATGATCTGGCCGCGACTGTGCTGGCGGTTCAATCCTGGGTGTCCGCCGCATTCCTGCTGTTCATTCTGCTGACGTCGAACCCGTTCGCGCGCGCGGCTCTGGCTCCGATGGAAGGGCGCGATCTCAACCCGATCCTTCAGGACCCGGGGCTGGCGATCCATCCCCCGCTGCTTTATCTGGGCTATGTCGGCCTCTCGATCACGTTCTCCTTCGCAGCGGCCGCTCTCATCAATGGCCGCATTGATGCGCAATGGGCGCGCTGGGTGCGGCCGTGGACGCTGATCGCCTGGATGTTCCTGACGCTGGGCATCGCTATGGGCTCCTATTGGGCCTATTACACGCTCGGCTGGGGCGGGTTCTGGTTCTGGGATCCGGTGGAAAACGCTTCGCTGATGCCATGGATGGCGGCCACCGCTCTGCTGCATTCCGCGCTGGTGATGGAGAAGCGCGACGCCCTGAAGGTATGGACGATCTTTCTCGCCATTCTCGCCTTTTCGCTCTCGCTGCTTGGCACGTTCCTTGTGCGCTCTGGCGTGTTGACCTCGGTGCATTCGTTCGCCAGCGATCCGCAGCGAGGCGTGTTCATCCTTATGATCCTTGTATTTTTCATTGGCGGCTCGCTGGCGCTGTTTGCGTTGCGCGCGCAAGCGTTGAAGCCCGGCGGATTGTTTGCTCCCGTGTCGCGCGAAGGCGCGCTGGTGCTGAACAATCTGCTTCTGACCATTAGCTGCGCGACTGTTCTTGTGGGCACGCTCTACCCGCTCGCGCTTGAGGCGCTGACAGAAGAAAAAATCTCCGTTGGTCCTCCGTTCTTTAATCTCACGGTTGGTTTGGTTTTCCTGCCGCTGTTCGTCATCATGCCGTTTGGGCAGATGCTGGCGTGGAAACGCGGAGATTTGCTGGGCGCAGCGCAGCGCTTGACGTTTGCATTTGGCGTCGCTCTCGTTGGCGGCGTCCTGTTCGCCGCAATCCATGGCGAACCGGCTCTGGCTGCTGCCTGCGCCGGCCTGGCAGTCTTTGCCATCGTCGGTGCGTTCGTTGATATTTTTGGTCGCATCACCGGCGGAGGTTTTGCGCCCGCCGCTTTCCTGCGGCGCGCGATTGGCCTACCGCTGTCGGCTTGGGGCACGACGCTGGCCCACGCTGGCATTGGTGTTTCACTGCTGGGCATTGCGGCGACCGGCTGGGGCGTTGAGCGCGTCGTGTCCATGCGCGCCGGAGACGTCGCTGAGCTGGGGCCTTATTCAGTGCAATTGCAGGGCGTGCATGAGCGCGCCGGGCCCAATTATTCAGAGACAGTCGCAATTATGACCGTGCGCTCAGCGGGCGTGGTGATTGGTACCATGAACCCCTCGCGCAAATTCTACGGCGCCCGCCGCATGACGACAACGGATGCTGGTCTGATGACCATCAATCTGGGTCAGGTTCATATCGTCGTGCCCGAGCAAAGCCCCGATGGTTCAATCGACGTGCGCATGTATTGGAAGCCGTATGTTGCGCTTATCTGGCTTGGCGCCCTCGTGATGTTCCTTGGCGGCGGAATCTCGCTGGCGGACAGGCGTCTGCGCATCGGCGTGGCGCGGCGCGCTAAACCCAAAGCCTCGGGCGCTGCGCCCCAGCCGGCGGAATAGACCCATGCGTTTGCTGCGCTCCCTCGCTCTGCTGCTGGCGCTGGCGTTTCCCGCCGCCTCTCACGCCGTGCAGCCCGACGAAATCTTGAAAGATCCGGCGCTTGAAACCCGCGCCCGCGCTTTGTCTGCCGGCCTCCGGTGTCTGGTGTGTCAGAACCAGTCCATTGACGATTCAAACGCGCCGCTTGCCCGCGATCTGCGTTTGGTGGTGCGCGAGCGCCTTCAGGCGGGCGACGACGACGCTGGCGTCATGCGCTATGTGGTCGCCCGCTACGGCGATTTTGTTTTGCTCAAACCCCCGGTCAACGCGAGCACGCTGCTGCTGTGGTCCTCCCCCGGCGTGCTGTTCGCTCTGGGCTTGGGCTGGCTCCTAATGAGCGCGCGACGTCGCCGGACGCTGGCGCAGACGCCGCCATTGAGCGAGGCGGAGCGGCGAGAGCTGGATAAGGCGCTGTCAGAACGCGCGTAAGGTTGAGGTCTCTCTTACTAAAAATTCATCTCACGGCCACGGGCGTTTAAGCTCGCATGCGTCATCTTCCGATTGTCGCCGGCTCGCTGGCGGCTCAGCTTCAGGAGATGACCATGACGAATGCGTTCCAATCTTTTCCCGCCGGCCCCCGCGCGCTGCGCCAGCTTTTGCTGGGTGCGGCCGCAGCGTTGACGCTGGGCGGTTCGCTTGGTGCGACCTCAATTCTTTCTCCCGCCTATGCCCAGAGCGCAGCACAGCTGCAGACTCAGCGGGCGACGGCGCCGGTCGCCATTCCTGGCGTCGTTCCATCCTTCGCTGACGTGATCGATCGCGTGAAGGGTGCGGTCGTCTCCGTTCGCGTGCGTTTAGGTGAGGCGGCGGAGGATAGCGAAAGCACCGGCATGCCTGGCCTTCAGCCAGGAGACCCGCTGGAGCGTTTCTTTCGCCGCTTTGGCGAAGGGGGCGCCCCCGGCATGCGGCGCGGCGGTCCCGCTCGGCAGTCCATGGCGCAGGGGTCAGGATTCATAATCTCGGGAGATGGCTACGTCGTCACCAACAATCACGTTGTGAAGAACGCGCAGGAGGTCGTTCTGGGCCTCGATGATGGCCGCAACCTTCACGCAAAAGTGGTGGGAACGGACGAGAAGACCGATCTTGCTTTGCTGAAGATCATAGAGGCCGGCCAGTTTCCGTTCACCGAATGGACGGATGGTTCGCCGCGTGTGGGCGATTGGGTTCTGGCGGTGGGTAATCCGTTCGGTCTTGGCGGCACGGTGACGGCTGGCATCATTTCGGCGCGTGGCCGCGACATCGGCGCTGGTCCCTACGACGATTTCCTGCAGATCGACGCGCCGGTGAATCGCGGTAATTCCGGCGGCCCGACGTTTGACGTTTACGGCCGCGTTGTTGGCGTGAACACAGCGATCTATTCGCCATCTGGCGGCAGCGTCGGCATTGGGTTCGCTATTCCCGCATCTGTGGCGCGCGACGTGATCGGCTCCTTGCGTGAACATGGGCGCGTGGAGCGCGGGTTTATCGGGGTGCAAATTCAGGCGATCACACCGGAATTGGCGGATTCTCTGCACTTGAAAACAAGCAAGGGCGCGCTGGTCGCCGACGCGCAGCCAAACACGCCTGCTGCCAAAGCTGGCCTTCGTTCAGGCGACGTGATCGTTGCGGTGAACGGCGAGCCGATTGAGGCGGCGCGCGAGCTGTCCCGCAAGATCGCGGCGCTTGGTCCTGAGAAGAAAGCCCAGATCTCATATCTGCGGGGCGGACGAGAGGCGAGTGTGGAAATCACGCTCGGCGCCTTGCCGGATCAGGCCGCCAGCGCACAATCTGCGCCCGGGCGTCAAAGTGAAGATCTGGACCGCCTGGAGGGCCCGCGCCTTGGGTTGCGGCTCGCGCCTGGACGGGGCGGAGTGACGGTCGCAGAAGTGGACCCTGCAAGCCCTGCCGCTCGGCAGGGGCTGCGTGAAGGCGACGTGATCGTCGATGTCGCAGGCAAGCCTGTCACGCGGCCGGCTGAAGTGGCCGACGCCGTGCGTGAGGCGCGTCGCAGCGACCGCAAGAGCGTGCTGATGCGCGTGCGCACCGGCGATTCCACGCGCTTTGTGGCGCTGCCCGTGAGCCCGGGCTGATAAAGTCTATCGGCCGCTTAGGACGCGGCAGGCTGGTTTCCCCAACGGGCCTGCCGTTTTTCAAAAAGGATTGCTATATGTCGGGGATGCGCATTCTCATTATCGAAGACGATCAGGAAGCCGCCGGTTATCTCGCGAAGGCGTTTCGTGAAGCCGGCCACCTCGCTGAATGTGTTGGCGATGGACTGGAAGGCTATGCGCGTGCGACCGACGGTGGTTACGACGTGCTGATTGTTGATCGCATGTTGCCCAAAATGGATGGACTGTCGCTGATCGGCGGCTTGCGCCAGCAAAAAATCGAGACGCCGGCGCTGATCGTTTCAGCGCTTGGTCAGGTCGATGATCGCGTGAAAGGCCTGCGGGCCGGGGGCGACGATTATCTCGCCAAGCCTTACGCTTTTTCCGAATTGCTGGCCCGCGTCGAGGTTCTGGCGCGACGCAAGGGCGGCGGCGGCGCCAGTCCAACCACGCTGCGCGTTGGCGAGCTGGAGCTTGATCGCCTAGGGCATAAGCTTACCCGCAACGGCAAAGAAATTACGCTTCAACCGCGAGAATATCGCTTGCTCGAATATCTCATGCAGCACGCCGGGCAGGTGGTGACGCGCACAATGCTGCTGGAAAATGTGTGGGATTATCATTTCGACCCGCAGACCAATGTGATCGACGTGCATGTCTCGCGCTTGCGATCGAAGATCGACAAGGGTTTTGATGCTCCACTTTTGCAAACTGTGCGCGGCTCTGGATACATGATCCGTGACAGCGCTCGGTAAGCTCTTTCGCACAACCGCTTTCAAGCTTTCGCTAGGCTATCTGGTCGCGTTTGCGATTGGAGCCAGCGTCGTCATGACATGGGTGTCGTGGAGTGTCGGGCGCCTGATCGACGAGCAGATTGGAGCCACCGTTGAGGCCGAGATCAACGGCCTGTCCGAACAATATGCTCAAGGCGGCATTCGTCGTCTCGTTGATGTTGTGGAGCGGCGTGTGCGCCAACCCGGCGCCTCGCTCTATCTGGTCACGAACTTTCAGGGCCAGACGATTTCCGGCAATATCAAAAGCCTGCCGCCGGACGTGTTGCTCCAGCCCGGCGTGCGCGAAACCTCGTATGAGCGGGTTGGCGAAAGCGCGATCGATCGTCGGGCGCTGGCGCGGATTTTCCTTCTGCCCGGCGGCTTTCGCCTGCTTGTTGGCCGCGATCTGGAAGATCGCGAAAGCTTGCGCAATGTGATGGGCGGCGCATTGCTCACCTCGCTGTTCTGGCTGGTCGTGATCGGAACGCTTGGCGGATTGTTCGTAGCGCGCCGCGTTTTGCGACGGGTGGAGGCGATCAGCGAAAGCGCCCGTTCCATCATGCAGGGCGATCTTGCCCAAAGATTGCCGCTGGCCGGCGCCAACGACGAGCTGGATCGTCTCGCCGCCAACCTCAACGAGATGCTGGAGCGCATTCAGGAGCTGATGGCCGGCGTTCGCGAAGTCTCCGATAATATCGCCCACGATCTCAAGACGCCGCTGACCCGCTTGCGCAATCGCGCTGAGGAAGCGCTGCGTAACGCGAACCAATCCAGCGATTACCGCATCGCGCTCGAAAAGATGCTTGAGGAATCCGACCAGCTGATCCGCATCTTCAACGCGCTGCTGATGATCGCGCGGCTGGAGGCGGGAACTGAGCGCGGTGATCATGTGCTGTTCGACCTCGCAGCGTCAGCGCGGGACGTAGCCGAACTCTATGAGCCAGTCGCCGAAGAGGCAGGCGTTGATCTCGTGGTGGAGACAAGCGGCGAGGTGCTGGTGAGCGGCAGTCGTGAGCTGATGGGACAGGCGCTCGCCAACCTGATCGACAACGCGCTGAAATACGGATCGCCGCAGAAACAAGGACAGAGAGCTCGGGTGCAGGTGCGTGTGCAGCGCGTGGGCGACAAGGTCGAGGCGAGCGTCGCCGATCAGGGGTCCGGCATTCCTGCCGCTGATCGTGAGCGGGTCTTTGGACGTTTCGTGCGGCTGGAGGGTTCGCGCTCGCGCCCCGGCTCAGGTCTTGGCCTGTCGCTTGTGGCTGCGGTCGCAGGTCTTCACAATGGTATGGTGAAAATTGAAGACAACGAGCCCGGTCTTCGAATTGTCGTCGTCATCCCTGCGGCTGCGGCCGAGGCGAACCCCCTGGACTGAATGATGCCAAGCACCAGAGCGACGAGCGTAAATGCCGATAAGCCCCTCGGCGATTCAATCCATGATGCGCCCAAGCCCGTTGATCTGGTCGCCGCCCGTGCGCGCCTGAAGGAGTTGACGCAAGCGGGCGGTCCCGAGCTTGCTATTCTCCTGAAGCGCAAACCGGTAGCTGATCTTCTGCTGGGGCTTGCCGGGCATTCGCCCTACCTTTGGCGGTTGGCTGAGGCGCAGCCGAAACGGCTTCTGGCGCTGTTGCGGTCTACGCCTGCCGAGGCGCTTTCTCATTGCCTTGGCGAACTTCGCGACGCGTGCGATCGGGCCGCTGAGGATGAGGAGACGATGATCGCACTGCGCGCCGCTAAACAGAGCGCGCATCTGCTGATTGCTTTAGCTGACATCGGCGGCGTGTGGGATCTGGTGGCCGTGACGCGGGCGTTGTCGGATCTGGCCGACGCCTCCGTCTCCGGCGCTCTGCGCTATCTGTTGCGTCGCGCCGCCGCTGGGGGGCGTTTGAACATTGCCAATCTTGACGACCCCGAGGACGGCTGCGGTCTGGTTATTCTCGCGCTTGGAAAACATGGCTCCCGCGAGTTGAACTATTCCAGCGACGTCGATCTCGTGGCGTTCTTCGATCCCGACGCGGCTAGTTTGCCGGAAGATTCTGCGCCAGGACCTGTCTTTGTGAGAATAACGCAGGCGCTGGCGAAGCTGCTGCAGGAGAGGACAGGGGACGGCTATGCCCTGCGCGTGGATTTGCGGCTGAGGCCTGACCCTGGCTCCACCAGCGTCGCGATTTCACTTCCTGCCGCTTTCGATTATTATGAGACGCTTGGGCAGAACTGGGAGCGCGCCGCCTTCATCAAGGCGCGGCCGGTGGCGGGAGATATCGCTGTTGGAGAGCGGTTCCTTGCTGATCTTGCGCCTTTCGTCTGGCGCAAATATTTTGACTTTGCAGCGATCGCCGACATTCACGCCATGAAGCGGCAAATTCACGCCGTGCGCGGGTTCGCCGATATCGCAGTCGCCGGGCACGATGTGAAGCTTGGTCGCGGCGGCATTCGCGAGATCGAGTTTTTCGTCCAAACGCAGCAACTCATCTTTGGTGGTCGGCGCCAACAATTGCGTGGATCGCGCACGCTCGAAATGCTCGTGGAGCTTCAGAAAGACGGTTGGGTGACACAGGATGCAGTGGCCGATCTCTCAATCGCCTATTGCTATCTGCGTACGATTGAACATCGCTTGCAGATGATCGCGGACGAACAGACGCAGCGCCTGCCCAGCGAGCCTGATGAGCTGGAGCGCTTTGCCCGCTTCTGCGGCTATGACACTGAGGCAGCTTTCTCCGAAGCGCTTACCGCGCAGATGCTGCGCGTCGAACATCATTATGCGCGCCTGTTTGAACACGCGCCCGGTCTTGACAGCGGCGCAGGCAATCTTGTGTTCACCGGCGTCTCCGATGATCCAGAGACGCTCGAAACCCTGCGCGCTATGGGCTTTACCGATCCTGCGCGGGCCACCGAGACTGTTCGCGGCTGGCACTTTGGCCGACGCGCCGCGGTACAAAGCGCGCGAGCACGCGAGGTGTTGACGGAGCTTGTGCCGGGGCTGCTGGAATCTTTTTCCGGTAGCGGCGACCCGGATGCAGCGCTCGCCGCCTTTGATATGGCGCTGGCGAAAATGCCGGCGGCTGTTGAATTGTTTTCAATCCTGAAATCGAACGATCGCGTGCGCGAATTGTTCGGCGACATACTGGGAGGCGCGCCGCGTCTCGCTCATGTCGTCACGCAGCGCCCGCATGTGCTGGACGCAGCCATCGACCCTACGTTGCTAAGCGCCCAACCTAATGAAGCTTACTACGATGCGCGCCTTGCGCGCGTGCAGGCGCAGGCTCCAAGCACCGAAGCGTTTCTCGACGACATACGCGATGTCGCCAAAGAGGAAATGTTTTTGATCGGCGTGCGTGTCCTCTCAGGATCGATTGACGCCATCGCTGCGGGGCCGGCCTATTCCGCGCTTGCCGGCGCGATGGTGCGCGCTTGCCTGGTTCACGTAGAGGACGTGTTTCGTCGTGATCATGGAATTGTGCCAGGCGGTCGTTGCGCCGTTCTGGGGATGGGAAAACTAGGTTCACGCGAGATGACTGCGGCGTCCGATCTGGATGTGATCCTGCTCTATGATTTTGATCCCGAGCGCGCGGATTCCGACGGCGCCCGCCCTTTGCATGCTACGCAATATTACACGCGCCTTACGCAACGATTGATCTCGGCTCTGACTGTCTCCACGCGGCGCGGGCCTCTTTATGAAGTCGATATGCGCCTGCGTCCGTCGGGTCGGCAGGGGCCCGTCGCCACCAAACTTGGAAGCTTCCACGATTATCAGCAGAGCGAAGCCGAGACCTGGGAGCATATGGCGCTCACGCGTGCGCGTCAGATAGCCGGCGATGACACATTGGGCGCTGACATAGCGGCCGCGACCGCGAATGTGTTGCATCGACGCCGCGACGAGACGGCTTTGCGAGAAGACGTGCGCGACATGCGCGCCTTAATCGCGCAGGAAAAAGGCGAGGACGACGCGTGGGATTTGAAGCTCGCCTCCGGCGGGCTGATAGATCTGGAATTCATCGCGCAATATCTGTCGCTGCGGCACGCTGCGGACGCGCCGGATATTCTGGACGTCTCGACGTCCGGCGTCTTCGCCCGTGCGGGGCGCCTGGGCTTTTTGACGCTCGCGCAAGTGGAGCAGTTGACGCTGGCTCATGCTCTTTATGGAGCAGTGACGCAGATGGTTCGTCTGGCTATTGATGGTCCCTTTGATCCCGGAGAGGCCGGGGCAGGCGTTCTGCGGCGCATTGCGGCGGCTGCGCACTCGCCGGACTTTCCCCGTGTGGAGCGTGAGCTCCTTGAGCGACGCATTGAAGTGCGGCGCATCTTTAAGGCGTTGCTTGCGCGCTGATTAGGCGGCTGCGTCGGTGCGAACTTGCATTGGCTGGGATCTGCGCGCCCGTTCGGGCATTGCGGCAGGGATGCTGGTCGCGATAGGCAGTCGCACGCGCACTATGGTTCCAGCGCCGACGTGCGAGCGAATACGCAGGCTGCCGCCGTGCAATTCCGCCAGCGAACGCGCTATCGCCAGCCCAAGGCCGGAGCCCTTGATTCCATTCTGGAGCGGTGGATTGAGTTGTTCGAATGGCCGACCAATACGCGCCAGCGCTTCTGCGGGAATGCCCACGCCAGTATCTTCGACATAAACGTTGACGGCGCCGTCCATGAGGCGGCATCGCACTGAAACGCGTCCGCCGCTGGGCGTAAATTTAACAGCGTTGCGCACCAGCTTGCCGATGATTTTCTCGATCGCCTCCCGATCTGCGCGAACATTGGAGACACGAAGGTTTTCTGCAAACAGCGCGATCTGCTTCTCGCGCGCTTCCAGCGCGACGCTCTCGAAAGCGCTGGCGACGAGGGTGTCGAGATCGAATTCTGTCTTTACCAGAGTAAGGCGGCCAGCTTCCAGCGTCGACATATCGAGCACGTCGCAGATGATGCCGAGCAAGTGGCGGCCGCTGGCGCGAATATGAGCGGAATAATCGGCGTATTTGGGCGATCCTAGCGGCCCGAACGTCTGTTGCTCCATCACTTCCGAGAAGCCGATGATAGCGTTCAGCGGCGTGCGCAATTCGTGACTCATATTGGCGAGGAATTCAGATTTGGCGCGGCTTGCCATTTCAGCTTCCGCCTTCTGTTCCAGATAGAGTTCCGCCAGTTCAGATAATTGTTGGGCTTGCGATTCCAGTGTCTGGCGCGAGCGCCGAAGATCGGCAACCGTGGCCATCAGCCTGCGCTCGGAATCGAGCAGCTTTTCTTCATGTTGTTTGTGGCTTGTAATGTCGGTTCCCACAGACACCCAACCGCCGTCCTTTGTCTGGCGTTCGTTGATTTGCAGCCAGCGATCATCGGTCAGTTGAGCTTCATAAGAACGCGCGCCGGTTTCGGCTCTCTCGTTGACCGGCACTTGCGTCATAACAAGTGGGCGCGCGCCTAACTCCATGATTTCGTCGTAGCGCAGGCCGGCCTTATCGGCGGCGGGCGGGAGATTGTAGAGGCGTAGGAATTTTGAATTGCAGAGCACGAGACGATTGTCAGCGTCCCACAGAACGAAAGCTTCCGATACGGCCTCAATGGCGTCCTGAAGGCGCTCTCCGGCGGTGCGGCTGCTTTCGGCAAGCTTTCTTTGTTCCGTGATGTCGACAGCAATGCCGATGAGGCGCGGGCCATCGTCATGGGGATGGCGCACGACTTCAGCGCGCGCGCGCAGCCAAAGCCAACCGCCATCGGAATGACGAATTCGGAACGTTCGGTCTATGTTTTGCTCTGTTGAATCGATCAGCGATTTCGCGATCTCGGTCAGATTGATGTCATCTGGGTGAGCAAGCGCGTTGACCTCTCCGACCGAGATTGATCCCGAGCGCTCATCAATGCCCAGCATCTCGTACATTGACGCCGACCACGCGATCCTTCCGCGGGCGAGGTCCCAATCCCATAATCCGCAATGGCCGCGGTTGAGGGCCGTGTCAATTCGTGCGCCCATGCGATCACAGGCGAACGTCATCGCGCGCGCTCTGCGTGTTTGCCATTGATAGGCCAGCATCAACGCTGTGAAGGCTGCGATCATGACGCCCAGAATGAGCGCCGTGCGAAGCGTGGTTGCACGCCAGTCTTCCAGTGCGCCATCGATTGATTGCATGACGGCGATCTGGGCATAGGGGGGACGAAGATTGTGAGCTGCGACGATTGCCTCTGAACCATCCTCAAGACGTGTGCGCATAGCGCCAGCGCGGTCAGCCATTACAGCTACGGGAGATGCACTTCCTAATTTGTCAGCCATCATGCCGGGGGTTACCGATTTGGCGGTACCTATGATGGAGAGTTCGCCGTTTTGGTTGCTTACGAGAACGCGCCGCCCCTTCGTCAGAACCCATGCGGGCAGGATTTGCTCCAGAGGCATGGACGCTGGACGCGAGTCGACTTCGAGCGCCAGATAGCGGGCCAGACGATCAATATCCTGCGCCGCACCCGTAAGGGCGTGGTCGCGGGTCTGTGTGCCGTGGATCACAAGCGCGCACGTGGTAATCGCCAAAAGCAGGATCCCCATCATGGGTCCCCCCGCTCTCGCCATGCGTCGTACGCCGGTGTTGTGAACCTGCCGTGCGGATTTTTTGCGAGCGTCAAATGTCGATGCGTCCGCCATAGCGTTCGCACCCGACACGTTTGCACGTGCCATGGGATGGCCCCCTAAGATAACAAAAATGACCCGTAACCATGTGCCGCATCGCCACGAATCAGTGTCAGTTGAATCCCAGAAAGCCGTTTTGTCCAGAACTTAATAGTTAATGAACGCAGGCATTTTTCCTGCGTAGGTTAGCCTTGCATAGTTACGTTGGGTTGCTTCCGCCGAAGATCCTTTTAATTGAGAATCTTGTGCGATCCCAAACTTGCTAATGGCCTATTTCAGCGAACGCGTGACAATGTCGCGCACGTCGGCCGATAGCGTTTCCTGCCCGGCAATTCGGAGCAATTGCGCCTCCGCATGCGCGCGGCGACCCGGTTCCAGGCTCCGCCATGTTTTGAAAGCCACGAGCAGGCGCGCCGCGATTTGGGCGTTTCGGGAGTCCATCTCCAGCACAACGTCGGCGAGGAGCGCATACCCCCGTCCGTCGGCGGCGTTGAACTGGGTCGGGTTGGCGTTCGCCAACGTTCCAATCAGCGAGCGAAGACGGTTTGGATTGCTCATAGAAAAGGCATGATGGCTCATCAAGTCTTTGACGCGCGCCAGTGTTGCGGGCTCCGGGATCATGGCTTGCAGCGCAAACCATTTGTCGAGCACCAGCGGATCGGCTGCATGAGAACGAAAGAAAGAGTCGAGGGCCTGCTGGCGCTGGCTGGCGCCGTTCATCGCCAGTGCGGCGAGCGCGCCAAACGAGTCCGTCATATTGTCGGCGCTCTGTTGCTGGCGCATTGCGCGTTCGCCGCCAGCGTCCCGGTCAGCCGCCACCAGCAGATCGAGGGCCGCCTGTTTCAATGCGCGCCGCCCCGCGCCGCTCGCGTCGGGCGAGAAGGGCGCGTGCTGCGAAAGCTCATCGTGCATCTTTGCAAGAACTGGAGCAAGCGACGCGCCGAGCGCTTTACGTAGATGGTCCCGAGCGACGTGGATAGCGTCAGGGTCGACATCGGTCCCGATCTCGCGCGCAAGGTCAGCCTCGCTGGGCAGGGACAGCGCCTGCGCCGTGAAGGCTGGGTCAGAGCGCCAGTTCTGCGCCAGAAGGGCCGCGGCCGCGCAATAGCCGCTTGCGTCATCAGGCTGTCCGCCCGCACGCAGCGACGTCACCGACCGCAGCATCAGTCGCGTGGCATAGGTCTGCGCCGCCTGCCAGCGATTGAACGGGTCGACATCGTGAGCCAGCAGCGTCAGCAACTGGGCCTCGCTCGTGGGCGCTACTAATCGAACCGGCGCTGAGAAACCGCGCAGCAGAGACGGGGCGGGGGGCTGCGCCACGTTGAGGAAAACAATACGCCTGTGGGAATCGTTTAGCTCAAACAACCCGCGCTGGCATTCCTGCGCACTTGCACCGCCCAGCTCTCCCGCCGGTGGCGTGCGCAGCGCCAGGTCGCCATGCGCCTCGCTGATCAGGCCCAGCGCTACAGGTATCATCTGCGGACGCTTTGTCGGCTGGCCGGGCGTTGGCGGGCAGGCTTGTTCGAGATCAAGCGTGAACGTCCGCGCTTCTGGATCGTGGGTCCAGCGCGCGGTGATAACGGGCGTCCCGGCCTGATCGTACCAGCGCATGAATTGCGAGAGATCTCGTCCCGAAGTCTCCGCAAAGCAGGCGATGAAGTCCTCGACCGTCGCGGCGGTGCCGTCGCAGCGCTCAAAATAAAGGTCCATTCCCTTGCGAAAGGCCTCGTCGCCGATGAGACTCTTCAGCGCGCGAATGACTTCCGCGCCTTTCTCGTAGACAGTCGGCGTGTAGAAATTGTTGATTTCGTGATAGGTTTCAGGCCGCACGTTATGAGCCAGCGGGCCAGCGTCTTCGCTAAACTGCGCCGCGCGCAACGCCCGCACGTCAGAGATCCTCTTGACCGCATGCGAACGCTGGTCGGCTGAGAACTCCTGATCGCGGAAGACGGTGAGGCCTTCCTTCAGGCAGAGTTGGAACCAGTCGCGGCAGGTAATGCGATTGCCGGTCCAATTATGAAAATATTCGTGAGCGATGATGGCTTCAATGTTTGCGAAGTCGGCGTCCGTCGCGGTCTGCGGCAATGCGAGCACGTATTTGTCGTTGAAAATGTTGAGGCCCTTGTTTTCCATCGCGCCCATGTTGAAGTCGGATACTGCAACGATGTTGAAAATGTCGAGATCGTATTCGCGGCCGAACGCTTCCTCGTCCCAGCGCATTGAACGCTTCAGTGCGTCCATGGCGTAGTCGGCCCGATCTTGCTTGCCGTGCTCAACATAGATGCCAAGGGCGACCTTGCGGCCGGACGCGGTCGTGAAATCGTCATGCACCGCGGCCAGATCGCCCCCGACCAACGCGAATAAATAGGCTGGCTTGGGGAAGGGATCATGCCAGATCGCATAATGGCGTCCGTCCCCAGCGTCGCCGCTCTCCACCAGATTGCCGTTGCCCAGCAGAACAGGCGCCTCGCTGCGGTTGGCTTCAATGCGTGTGGTGAACACGGAGAGCGTGTCGGGCCGGTCCAGGAAATAAGTGATCCGACGGAAGCCCTCCGCTTCGCATTGGGTGCAATAGGCCGAGCCCGATCGATAAAGCCCCATGAGCTGGGTGTTGGCGGCCGGGTCGATCTTTGTCTCAATGACCAGCGTGAATGACCCCTGCGGCGGTGCATCGATGACGAGGCGATCAGGGGTCAGGTTTTCGGGCGGCAGGTTGAGGAGCCCACCATCCAGCTCTACGCGTAAGGGCTGGAGACCGTCGCCGTCGAGCACTAGCGGAGCGCCGGCGCGACCGGCAGGGTTCGGGCGAATGGTCAGGGTCGCCCGGACAATCGTGGCGGACAGATGCAGGGACACGTCCAGAACGGTCGCCTCTATCAGGTGATCAGCGGGGCGGTAATCCTTCAGATTGACGGCCTTGGCTGTGTCTGTGCGCATGTGTTGGCTCTCCTTGGTCACAGGCATATGGCAGGCGAGCGCCGCTTCGCCAAGGGCCCAATCGCCTGTCTGGCTGAGAGGAAATCGTCAGATACGCCGCCAGATCGCCAGAAGGCTCTTTCCCAGCCGATAGCGCAGCAGCGGATCGCAGAGCTTGCTGAGAGGGACGAGGCGCTGGTCCCAAAGTTCAATTTGCGCCGGGGTTGGGCTGGAAGCCTTGAGCAGGAATCTGTTGGCGATCGACGCAGCCATGCCAATTGAGTCCAGATAGCGCATCTGCACCAGTTCGAGGTTTTGCGGGGCCACGGCTTTCAGGCTATCGCGATTGTAGCGCCGAAAGTGACCGATGGCGGCATCGAAGGGACTGTAAAGCCATTGATGGGCGGGCACGAGGACGATCAGTCTGCCGCCCTCGTTCAGCATGCTGGCCGCCAGTGCGGCCTCTGCGCGGTCGTCCTCGATATGCTCTAAAACGTCAGCGTAGATGATAGTATCGGCGCGCGGGCTCTCCGTGATGTCGCTTAACGCGCCGTGGACGGCCCGCCATTTTTGGCCCGCTTGGGCGTTTGGGAGATTTTGCTTCAATTGTTCCGCAAGGCGTCTGTCCGGTTCGATGCAGGTCCAGTCCGTTCCATGCGCCGCGAGCCATGGTAGATTGCCGCCAGCGCCGCTGCCGACGTCGAACACGCGAGCGCCAATAAAAGGCGCTGCCTGCCGCGTCCAATAATCTTTCCAGACATGTGCATTTGCGAACAGCTCGAGCTCTTCGCCCGGGTAGGAAATATCGACGGTCATAAAATCCCGATTCTCGGAAACTAAAAAAGCTATCCTACATCGAAGCGCTTGCAGCTGAAAATGCCGCCTGCGCCAGATCGTCCGCCCTGTCGCGCAAGGGGCCGGGGAGAGCGCCGTAGAGTTTGAAAATCGCTGGCTGAAGCACGACGCCCAGCGCCATGGCGGCCGCAAGTTCAGGATCGCGCGCCGTGATCTCGCCGCGTTCTTTGGCCCGGCGAACGATCTTGCGCACTTCTTCGACGGCGTTTGCATCCTCCCGCACATACCGCAGGTGAGCGTGCTGATTGAGCAAGATGAAGGCGAACGTGTTGGGCTCGTCGTCGAAGAGCCCGCAGAAGAGATGCGCCAGTGCGCGAACGGCCTCACGGAAAGGGAGATCCCGCGCTCCGATGTCCGCAACGCGCGCCGCCAGGACCCCGTAATGAAACTGAAACAATTCGGCGGCGATGGCCTCTTTCGATCCGAAATAGCGATAGAGGGCGGCGTCGGCCACGCCCACTGCCTGGGCAAGGTCGCGGATCGTCGTTCCCTCAACGCCCTTTTGCGCGAACAGGCGCAGCGCCTCGCTTTCAATTTTGGCCCGCGTCGTTGCTCCGTCGCGTAACCGCAATTCCTTAAGGACCGCCGTCATGTCAGCCAGCCCCATCTGAGATGCGCTCGCGCACAAGCTTATTGAGCGCCATAAAATCCGTCTTGCCTGTCGCCAGCAAAGGCAGGGCGGGAACGATCATAATTTCGGACGGGATCATCAGCTCAATGGCGCCTTTGGCTTTCAGATGCCCCTGAACCACGCTGCGCTGCGCGTCCGCTTTTGCAGTCACTAAAACAAGCCGCTCGCCCTTGCGCGCGTCCGGCGCCGACACGACCGCCAGCGGCTCGTCGTTCCAGAGCCCGGCGCACATTTGCTCGATGGCGGCCAGCGACACCATTTCGCCAGCGATCTTTGCAAAGCGCTTCACGCGGCCCTTGATCGAGACGAAGCCCTGTGCGTCGATGGCGACAATGTCGCCGGTGTCATGCCAGCCGTCGGGCGTCTCTTCCAGCACGCCGGGATTGTCAGCGCGGAAATAACCGATCATCACATTGGGGCCGCGCACGAACAGGCGACCGCCTTCCTCAATGCCAGGCACTGGATCAAGGCGCGCTTCTACGCCCGGCATCATTCGCCCCACAGTGCCATTGCGATTAAACATCGGCGTGTTGACAGCCAGAACAGGCGAGGTCTCCGTCACGCCATAGCCTTCCAAAATGCGGACGCCGAACTTTTCCATATACGTACGGCGCGTCGCCTCCTTCACCGGCTCGGCGCCGGCGACCAGATAGCGCACAGACCGGAAATCGTAGGAATTGGCGGTGCGCGCATAGCCGTTGAGAAACGTATCCGTTCCAAACATCACGGTGGAATTGGTGGCGTAGATGAGCTCCGGGATCTGCTGGTAATGTAGCGGGGAGGGGTAGAGATAGCACTTCATGCCGGTGAGCATCGGCAGCAGCATGCCCCCCGTGAGCCCGAACGAATGGAACACCGGCAGCACGTTGAACACCACATCGGCAGGCGTCACGTCAAAGCGCGCCATGATCTGCGCCACATTGGCGAGCAGATTGCGATGGGACAGCGCCACGCCCTTGGGCGCGCCTTCCGAACCGGAGGTGAACAGCACGACGGCTGGATCGTCGGGCGTGCGCCGCTCCAGCATCCGGCCTGATTCAAAGATTGCGCGCAGCTTCTCAATGGTTGTGATCGAGGCGCGCATGTCATCGAAATAAACAATCGCCACATGGCTTTCGAGCGCCGCGATCAGCGACGACAGCTTCGCCTTCTCGATGAAAGCGCGCGACGTCAGAACGGTGCGCAGGTTCGCGGCTTTGCAGGCGGCGATGACGTTCGCAGGACCGGCGCTGAAGTTCAGCATCGCGGGGACGCGACCGGCGGCTTGCACGGCGAAGAAGGCGACTGCGGCGCCCGCCGCATTGGGCAGCATCAGTCCGACGCATTCGCCGCTTGTTGTGAACTTCATCACTTTGCGGCCCAAAAGCGCTGCGCCGATGAGAACCTTGCGTCCGCTCAGCGCGCCCGTCAGCGGGTCTTCCACGAGCGTGCGTGCGCCACCCCAATTCTTGACCGATTTGCCGAGCGCCTGAATCAGCGTGCGCTCAATGTCCGTGGTCCGGAAAGCTACGTCCGACATGATATCATAGAGCGCGGCGCCGGCGGCGATGCGGCGCTTGCGGCCTACCAGTTCGGGTGCGAGCGAGAGCTTGCGCGGCGGCAGGAAGGTGACACGCACTTTGGGAAACAGCGAGCGGCGCACAAGATGCTTCGGCACCCGCGTGAACGGCGTGCGCTGGAGCCCCTCAAGCCGGACCGGCACGATCTGCGCTCCCGACTTG